>SXTL01000114.1 GCA_005790965.1 Burkholderiales bacterium
AGGCCGCCCTTGCCGGGGGAAGCCTTGGAATGGCCGGTGCTGGCGCGCGGCTTAGTCTTCGCGACGCAACTGCGGAAACAAAATGACATCACGGATGCTGGCGGCATCGGCCAGCATCATGACAAAACGGTCGATGCCGATACCGCAGCCACCGGTGGGCGGCAGGCCGTGTTCCAGGGCGCGGATGTAGTCGGCGTCGTAATACATCGCTTCTTCATCGCCAGCTTCCTTGGCTGTGACCTGGGCCTGAAAACGGGCGGCCTGGTCTTCCGCGTCATTGAGTTCGGAAAAACCATTGGCGACCTCGCGCCCGGCAATATACAACTCGAAGCGTTCAGTGACTTCAGGGCGCTGGTCATTAGCGCGGGCCAAGGGTGAGGCCTCGACCGGGTGCTCGATGATGTAGGTGGGCTGAATCAGCAGATGTTCGGTGGTTTCTTCGAACAGGGTTAGTTGCAGCCCGCCGAGGCCGTCATTTTTGCGATAGGCGATCTTGCGCTTTTGCAGCTCGGCGATGACGAAGGCCTTGTCCTCGAGCGGCGCGTCTTTCAGGTCGGGGTTGTACAGGCGCGTAGCCTCGACCGGGGTCAAGCGCGCAAAGGGTTGTGCCAGATTGATGTTGTGGCCCTGGTAGGGGACCGCCGCATGGCCGGTGACCTCAATCGCGACGCGGCGCAGGAGATCTTCGACAAAGCCCATGAGATAGCGGTAATCGCGGTAGGCCTCGTAGAACTCCATCATGGTGAATTCGGGGTTATGGCGGGTGGACAGCCCTTCATTGCGGAAGTTGCGGTTGATCTCAAAGACCTTTTCCAGCCCGCCGACGACCAGACGCTTGAGATAAAGCTCCGGCGCAATGCGCAGGAACATTTGCATGTCCAGGGCGTTGTGGTGGGTGATGAAGGGCTTGGCCGCGGCGCCGCCGGGGATGGGGTGCATCATGGGCGTTTCGACCTCCAGGAAGCCGTGCCCAGTCATGAACTCGCGGATGGCCTGAATGGTTTTCGAGCGGCGGATAAAGGTTTCGCGGCTACTCTCATTGGTGATCAGGTCGAGGTAGCGCTGGCGATATTTCTGCTCCTGATCGGCAAGGCCGTGGAACTTTTCCGGCAACGGGCGCAGAGCCTTGGTCAGCAGGCGGACTTGGCTGGCCTGGATCGAGAGCTCGCCGGTCTTGGTCCGCATCAGCGTCCCTTCGACGCCGAGGATGTCGCCCAGATCCCAGTGTTTGAAGGCCGTGTAGATTGCCTCGCCGAGGTTGTCGCGCGTAATGTAAATCTGAATGCGGCCGCTCATGTCTTGCAGGGTGGCAAAGCTGGCCTTGCCCATGACGCGCTTGAGCATCATGCGGCCGGCGAGCTGGACGCGCACCGGCAGCGCGGCCAAGGCATCGGCATCGGTGTCGGCATAGCGGGCCTGCAAGTCGCCCGCATAATCCTTGCGCTCAAAGTCGTTCGGGAAGGCGATACCCTGGCTGCGCAGTTCGGTCAGCTTGGCACGGCGCTCGGCCACGATCTGATTTTCATCAAGGGGAGGATTCAGGGTTTCTTCGCTCATGAGGATTCTCTATAAACGCGGGAGTTAAAGGCCGACGATCAAACGCCCTGTTTCAGGCTGGCGGCAATGAAGTCGTCGAGGTCGCCGTCCAGCACGGCCTGGGTATTTCCTACCTCATGGTTGGTGCGTAGATCCTTGATCCGGCTCTGATCAAGCACATAGCTACGGATCTGATGACCCCAGCCAATATCGGTCTTGGAATCTTCCAGCTTTTGCTGCTCGGCTTGACGAGTACGCAACTCCAGTTCGTACAAGCGGGCGCGCAGCATGGACCACGCCTCGTCACGGTTGCGGTGTTGTGAGCGGTCGTTCTGGCATTGCACGACGATGCCGGTGGGGATGTGGGTCAGGCGGACCGCCGAGTCGGTCTTGTTGATGTGTTGACCGCCAGCGCCCGAGGCGCGATAGGTGTCGGTGCGAACATCAGCGGGATTGATGTCGATCTGGATCGAATCATCAACCTCAGGATAAATAAACACGCTGCAAAAACTGGTGTGGCGGCGGGCGTTGGAGTCAAACGGTGATTTGCGCACCAGACGATGCACGCCGGTTTCGCTGCGCAGGTAGCCGTAGGCATACTCGCCCTCAACGCGAATGGTGGCGCTTTTGATGCCCGCCACATCGCCCTCGGATTCTTCCAACAACTCGGTCTTGAAGCCGCGGCGCTCGCAATAACGCAGATACATGCGCTCGATCATGCTTGCCAAGTCCTGCGCATCGGTGACTCCGGCACCGGCGTTGATCTCGATAAAACAGGGCTGCGGGTCCATCTCGTGACAGAACATACGGCGGAATTCGAGCTGGGCGATGGCGGCCTCAATCATCAAGGCATCCTCGCCGACGGCGGCCAGAGTGTCGTCATCGCCTTCCATCTGCGCCAGGTCAAACAACTCACGCGCACCAGACAAGTCCCCGTCAACGCGTTCTAGGACCACGACGACATCCTCGAGCGCCTTGCGCTCTTTGCCGATGTCTTGCGCCTTTTTGGGGTCGTCCCAGAGCTTGGGGTCTTCGGAGAGACGAATGATCTCGTCTAAACGATCGCGTTTGCCGGGATAGTCAAAGATACCCCCGGAGTTCCCCCGCCCGCTGGGCGAGGTCAGTTAATCGGGTATTGATTTGATTAAGTTGTTCGGCTTCCATGAGGATGAGGCAATCAGCAAATTTTCAAGCCGCGGATTATAGCCGCTATCGGAACATACGCCTGAGGGCCTGCGCTGTTTGTTTGCCCGGATGAGCTATTGGCAGGCGCCGCAAGGAACCAGCCCTCGGGCTAGAACCGTTCCAGGAGGCCAGCTTCAGGCCGATGGATTTGCAAAACACCGCCCTGAAGGACGCAGGGGTGCGACGATTTGCCACATTCCCTATCAGGATAGTCATGTATATATTTCATTCCCGTTGCTCTTTTTAACTCAGTACGGGAACTGTCATGAAAAACTATCGCTATCATCGTTTGGCCATTGCGGTTGCGGCGGCCTTGCCGGCCCT
>SXTL01000115.1 GCA_005790965.1 Burkholderiales bacterium
ATCTACGGCCGTAGGCGACGCCGAATTCTGCGCGCCGGCGGACTCATCAGCCACCGATACCGGACCCACAAAACTCATTCCTTCGCCCGTCTCGCGGGCAAAAATGGCGAGCACATTAACGACCGGAGCCTCCACGCGCTGAGCCACGCCCCCAAAACGGGCGCTGCAAACGAGCCAATCGTCAGTGATCTCCAAGGCCTGCACGGCCTCCGGATGAACATTCAAGGTGATCTCGCCGTTGCGGGCATAGCCCGCTGGTACCAAGGTCTGCGCGTCCACGCGAAGGGTGAGATACGGGGTATAGCCAGCGTTAACGCACCACTCATAGAGGGCACGCAACAAATAGGGCTGTTGAGAAAGCACGCTGACCGGGGATTTTATTTGCGCATCGACTTTTCGACCGGGGTCAGTGCCTCGGCGAAAGCGGGCCGCGCAAACAACATTTCGGCGTATTTCAGGATGGGGGCGGCCTGACGCGGCAACTGAATGCCGTAATGGCCCAAACGCCACAGCAACGGGGCAATCGCCACATCGAGCATGGTGTACTCATCGCCCATCATGTAGCGGTTGCGCGTAAAGAGCGGGGCGATCTGGGCCAGGCTATCGCGCACTAACGCACGCGTCTTGTCTGGATATTTGTTGTCGGGATTTTCCAATTCGCGCACCTGCGAAAACAAGTCGTTTTCGAGGTTATGCAACATCAGCCGGGCGCGGGCGCGCATCGCCGGATCGGCCGGCATCAACTGCGGATGAGGGAAACGCTCGTCAATGTACTCATTGATGATATTCGACTCATACAAGGTGAGATCACGCTCTACCAGGATCGGCAATTTGCCATACGGGTTGAGCGAAGCAACCTCTTCCTGACGCTCAAAGGCGTCAATGTGCTTGATCTCGAAATCCATGCCCTTTTCATACAGGACAATGCGACAACGGTGGCTAAATAAGCACGAGGTGCCTGCATAGAGAATCATCATGACAAAACAGCCTTTACGATCAGTGGATATCTTTCCAATAAGCCTTTTTCAGGTAGAACGCGATGATAAGGAAAATACCCAAAAATAGCAGTACAAAAACACCGATCCGGCTGCGCGTGGGTGCTGCAGGTTCACCCATCCAGGTCAGGTAATTAACCAGATCGCCGACCAGAAGGTCGTATTCAGCCGGCGACAAACGGCCCGGCTTGTCTAGCTTGAGGTGATCAATAACGCTATGCGGCTTGCCATCTTCACCCTGTTCAGTCCGCATGACAGCGACCTGATGACCTTGCAGGCTGGCCAGCACATGCGGCATGCCAACCTTGTCGAAGACCGTGTTATTCCAGCCCGTGGCCCGCGACGCGTCGCGATAGAAGCCGCGCAGGTAGGTGTACATCCAATCCGAACCCCGCGAACGGGAAATCACCGACAAGTCCGGCGGCGGTGCGCCAAACCATTCCTTGGCGTCCGATGGGCGCATGGCAGCCGTCATGGTGTTGCCCACCTTGTCGCTGGTAAAGAGCAGATTGTCCTTGATCTGGGCCTCGGTGAGGCCGATGTCCGTCATGCGCACAAAACGCATGTAGCTTGCCGAGTGACACGACAAGCAGTAGTTGGTAAAGGTGCGCGCACCGCGCTGCAGCGACTCATGATCATCCGCATTGACCGGGGCACGGTCCAGGTGAACGGCCGTCGAGGCCTGAGTCGCCAGCGGGACACACAGAGGCGCGGCCAGCAAGGCCACGGCAAGGATTTTGCGAAACAGCGAGGGGGCGAGAGTCATAAAGTTCATGTTCATCATCCTCGGCATCAGAAAGTTACACGATCCGGTTCAGCCTGATGCGAATCGTTCTTCGTATACCACGGCATCAGAAGGAAAAAGGCGAAATAGATCAGCGACAGAACGCGGGCAATCCAGGTGTACAACTCCGTGGCCGGCAGAATGCCGAGAATGCCCAGACCAATAAAGGACACCACAAAGAGGCCCAGCGCAACCTTGTACTTCGGACCGCGATAACGGATCGACTTGACGGGTGATTTATCCAGCCAGGGTAGGAGGAAGAAGATCACCACCGCCACACCCATGGCCACCACACCCGGGAACTGTGAACCAAAGATCGGCGGCACCGCGCGCAGAATGGCGTAGTAAGGGGTGAAATACCACACTGGAGCGATGTGCTCCGGGGTCTTCATTGGATCGGCCGGGATAAAATTGTTGGCCTCAAGGAAATAGCCTCCCATTTCCGGCGCAAAGAACAAGATCGAAGCAAAGACGATCAGGAATACCACCACACCGAGAATGTCCTTCACCGTGTAATAGGGGTGGAACGCAATGCCATCGAGCGGCCGATGCGTCACGGGGTCCTTGTTCTTTTTAATTTCAACGCCGTCCGGGTTATTGGAACCGACCTCGTGCAAGGCCACTAGGTGGGCTGCAACCAGACCAACCAGCACCAGCGGCAAGGCAATCACATGGAAGGCAAAGAAACGGTTCAGGGTGGCATCACCGACCACAAAGTCGCCCCGGATCAGGGTGGAGAGGTCTTCGCCAATAAACGGTACAGCGGAGAACAGATTGATGATGACCTGAGCCCCCCAGTAGGACATCTGGCCCCACGGCAACAGGTAGCCCATAAAGGCCTCGGCCATTAGCATCAGGAAAATCAGCATGCCGAAGATCCAGATCAGTTCACGCGGCTTGCGGTACGACCCGTAAAGCAGACCTCGCATCATATGCAGGTAAACCACAATGAAGACCACTGAGGCCCCGGTGGCGTGCATGTAACGAATCAGCCAGCCGAGCGGCACATC
>SXTL01000027.1 GCA_005790965.1 Burkholderiales bacterium
CTTCTGCTCGATTACCGAACACGAGGGACGCATAATCCAGAGTCGCTCCAAGGCGTCGGTGCTGCGCGAGATCGAGCAGATTCGTGACAAGGCGCCAGGCTTTACCGGCGTTATCTCGGACATCGGCGGACCCCCCGCCAACATGTACCGCATGGCCTGCAAAGATCCCAAGATCGAATCGGCCTGTCGGCGCCTATCCTGTGTGTTTCCCGACATCTGTCCAAACATGGACACCGATCACAGCGCGTTGATTGAACTTTACCGCGAGGCGCGCGCCTTGCCGGGAGTGAAAAAGGTGCTGATTGGCTCCGGGGTACGCTACGACATTGCCGTGCGCTCACCCGAATATGTAAAGGAACTGGCCCAGCACCATGTCGGCGGCTACCTCAAGATCGCCCCGGAGCACACCGAAGAAGGCCCACTCAAACACATGATGAAGCCGCGCATGACGGCCTACGACCGCTTCAAGCAGTTGTTCGATCAGTTTTCGAAAGAGGCCGGCAAGGAGCAGTACCTGA
The DNA here is from genome assembly GCA_005790965.1 of Burkholderiales bacterium. Classification (GTDB taxonomy): domain Bacteria; phylum Pseudomonadota; class Gammaproteobacteria; order Burkholderiales; family Thiobacillaceae; genus QYQG01. The sequence goes on from SXTL01000027.1 coordinate 519, forward strand.
TCCCATATTTTATCGCCGCACATCCGGGCACGACTGATCTGGACATGTTGAACTTGGCGCTGTGGCTGAAGCAGAACGGTTTTCGGCTCGATCAGGTGCAGACCTTTCTGCCCACGCCGCTAGCGCTGGCAACCACCATGTACCACAGCGAGATCAACCCCTTGAAAAAGGTGCTAGGCGGGCAGGCGCAGAAGGTGCCGGTAGTCAAACAAGGCCGCGTACGCAAACTTCACAAGGCCTTCCTGCGCTACCACGACCCGGACAACTGGCCCATGCTACGCGACGCGCTGAAGGCCATGGGCCGTGCCGACCTAATTGGCAACGGCAAAAAACACCTGGTTCCGGACTGGCAACCCGCCTGCGCGAGCGGGCGACCGCCGACCAGGAAGACGCCCACCGGGGCGCGCCCCGGTAAAATGACGGCCCCCAAACCCTCGGCACCCCGCAAGCCCCGCTCCCGCTCATGAATTTTGACCTCCTTGCTACCGATGGCGCCGCGCGCCGTGGCCGCCTGAGCACCGCTCATGGGGGCATCGAGACCCCCGTCTTCATGCCGGTCGGCACCTATGGCGCAGTCAAGGGTGTGGCCCCGGACGAGCTGAAAGCGCTCAAGGCACAGATCATCCTCGGCAAGACCTTTCACCTCTGGCTACGCCCAGGCCTAGAGGTCGTGCGCGACTTCGGCGGCTTGCACGGCTTCATCGGTTGGAATGGCCCAATCCTTACCGACTCGGGCGGCTTTCAGGTTTTCAGCCTCGCCGCGATGCGCAAGCTATCTGAAGAAGGCGTGAAATTCTCCTCACCCATCAATGGCGAGAAGCTCCTCCTGACCCCCGAAGTCAGCATGCAGATCCAGCGCGTGCTCAACTCGGACATCGTCATGATCTTCGACGAATGCACGCCCTACCCGGCCGACTGGTCGGCGGCCAAAGACTCGATGGAATTGTCCCTGCGCTGGGCCGAGCGTTCCAAAAATGCCCACGGCGACAACCCCAACGCCTTATTCGGCATTGTCCAGGGTGGCATGTACGAAGACCTGCGTGAGCGCTCACTCTCGGCATTAACCAATATCGGCTTTGACGGCTACGCCATCGGTGGTCTATCGGTTGGCGAACCCAAGGCTGACATGGCGCGTATCCTGGCCCACACCGCGCCCCAGTTGCCACCCGATAAGCCGCGCTATCTGATGGGCGTGGGCACGCCGACCGACATTGTCCAAGCCGTGCAACAAGGCGTGGATATGTTCGACTGTGTGTTGCCGACCCGTAATGCGCGCCACGGTGTGCTCTACACTCGCGACGGCGTGTTGCACATCAAGAACGCGGCCCACCGTCACGACCACTCCCCTTTGTCTGCGGCCTGTGACTGTTATACCTGCCGGCATTTTTCGCGGGCCTACCTGCATCACCTGCACCGCATCGGCGAACCCCTCGGCGCACGCCTTAATTCCATCCACAACCTGCATTTCTATCAAGACCTGATGCGCGGCCTGCGCGAGGCCATCGCCGCCGGGCAACTACAAAACCATATCGCCAGCTTGCCTTTCATGGCTGCGTGATAGAATCCGCGCCATCTTTTACTGGAGTCCAACATGTTGATTTCTATCGCCCACGCCGCCGATGCCGCCCAACCCGATCCGATCATGAGCTTTCTGCCCCTGATCGTCATCTTCGTGCTGTTCTGGTTCCTCATCATCCGTCCGCAGATGAAGCGCGCCAAGGACACCAAAAAGATGCAAGATGGCCTGCAGAAGGGGGACGAGGTCATCACAGCCAGTGGCCAAATCGGCCGCATCACCAAGATTGGCGATGCCTATGCCACCCTAGAGATTGCCGATGGCGTAACCTGCGTCTTCCAGCGCGGCGCCATTCAATCCGTCTTGCCCAAGGGAACTCTGAAAGACCTGTAAGAAAATGGGTTGCCCCACCTGCGCAGCCCATTTTGTCCCCTAACCTCTCCTCTCTGCCCCCATGAACCGCTTTCCGCTGTGGAAAAACATTATGGTTGGTCTGATCCTTTTGATCGGCCTGACCTATACCCTGCCCAACTTTTTCGGCGAGGCCCCGGCGGTTCAGTTAGCTCCTAACCGTGCTAGCGAGAAGCTGACGCCGGCGCTGCTACAGCGCGTCGAGACGACTCTTCAGGCGACCAACATCGTCCATCAGGGCATCACCCTGGATACCCACGGGGTCCGCGTGCGCCTGTCCAGCACGGACGAGCAAATTCGCGCCAAGGATGTCTTGCAACAAGCCATGGGGCCAAACTACACCGTGGCCCTCAACCTGATCTCGGCCTCGCCGTCCTTCCTGACCTCCATTGGCGCCCTGCCAATGTATCTCGGCCTCGATCTGCGCGGTGGCGTCCATTTCCTCCTTCAGGTCGACATGCCCGGGGCCTTGACCAAGGCCGCCGAGCGCACGGCCGGTGACCTGCGCAGCCTGCTGCGGGAGAAGAAGATTCGCTACAGTGCCATTGCCCGCGAGGGCGATGCCGTGCGTATCCGCTTTTCAGGTGCCGAGACCCGCGCCGAGGCACGCCGCGTGATCGAGAGCCAGTATCCCGATCTGCAACTCGACGACAGCAGCGAAGGGGCCGACCAGATCCTGTCTGCCTACCTGAAAGAGGTCGCCCGGCGCAAGGTCGGTGAGGATGCCTTGCAGCAGAACTTGACCACGCTGCGCAACCGCGTCAACGAACTCGGAGTCGCCGAGCCGGTGATCCAGCAACAAGGGGCCGATCGCATCGTGGTGCAACTGCCCGGCGTTCAGGACACGGCCAAGGCCAAGGAAATCCTGGGCCGAACCGCCAGTCTGGAAATCCGCATGGTCGATGATGAGCGCATGGATGATCCGGCCATACTCGCGGCGGCGGCCAACGGCCAAGTGCCGTTTGGCCTCGAGGTCTATCCCGAGCGCGATGGCCGTCCGGTCCTGGTCAAAAAAGAGGTCGTGCTGACCGGCGAATACATTACCAACGCCCAACCCGGTTTCGACCAGAACAATCGCTCCGCCGTCCACATTACCCTCGACGGCCGTGGCGCGCGCATCTTCAAGAATGTCACGCGTGAAAATGTCGGCAAGCGCATGGCCATCCTGCTGATCGAGAAGGGCCGCACCGAGGTCGTCACTGCCCCGGTCATTCAGGAAGAAATCGGGGGTGGTCGAGTGCAGATCACGGGCATGGACTCTGCCGAAGAATCGCGCGATGTCTCGCTGCTGCTCCGCTCGGGCGCCCTCGCCGCCCCGATGGAGATCATTGAGGAGCGCACCGTTGGCCCCAGCATGGGCGCCGAGAATATCGAGAAAGGCTTCCACTCCAACATCTGGGGCTTCATCGCCGTGGTCGGCTTCATGGTCGTTTATTACCGCGTCTTTGGCCTCTTCTCCTCGCTGTCCCTCGCCGCCAACGGACTATTCCTGATCGCCATCCTGTCTATGCTTCAGGCCACCCTCACCCTCCCGGGCATGGCCGCCATCGCGTTGACCTTGGGCATGGCTATTGATGCCAATGTGCTGATCAACGAGCGGATTCGCGAAGAACTGCGCAACGGCAACACCCCGCAGGCCGCCATCACGGCCGGCTACGACCGCGCCTTTGGCACGATTCTCGACTCCAACATCACCACCTTTATCGCCGGTATTGCCCTGTTCTGGCTTGGCTCCGGGCCCGTACGCGGGTTTGCGGTGGTGCTCTGCCTAGGCATTTTGACCTCCATCTTCAGTGCCGTGACGGTGTCACGCTCCTTGGTCAACCTCACCTACGGTCGCCAGGCGCGGCTGGGCAAATTGGCCATCTAAAGAACACCGCGAGAACACAGGCCATGATCGAATTCTTCAAACTTAAAAAAGACATCCCCTTCATGCGCTACGGGCGCGTGACCACCACCATTTCCCTGCTGACCTTTGTTATCGCGGTTTGGGCGCTGGCGGTAAAGGGCCTTAATTTCGGGGTCGATTTCACCGGCGGTACGGTACTGGAGATCACCTATCCGCAAGCCGCGCCCATCGACCAGATTCGTACCCGCCTCGAAGCCAGTGGGTTGACAGAGGTAACCGTGCAGAACTTCGGTTCAAGCCGTGATGTCCTGATCCGCCTGCCGCTGAAATCAGGCATTAGCGGCGCTCAAGTCAGCGAACAGATCATGACGACGCTGCGCACCGACCAAACCGAGATCGCCCTGAAGCGTGTTGACTTCATTGGCCCACAGGTCGGCAAGGAATTGTATGAAAGTGGTGCGCTGGCGCTCTTGGTCGTCTGTGCCGGCATCATGGGCTACCTCGCCATCCGCTTCCAATGGAAATTTGCTCTGGCCGCTATCATCGCCAACCTGCACGATGTAGTGATCATTTTGGGCTGCTTTGCCATTTTCCAGTGGGAATTCTCGCTCACCGTGCTGGCCGGTATCTTGGCTATCCTCGGCTACTCGGTCAACGAATCGGTGGTGGTGTTCGACCGGATTCGCGAGAATCTGCGCAAGATGCGCAACCTACCCATCCCGGAAATCATCGACAACGCCATCACCACGACCATGTCACGGACCGTCATCACCCACGCGATGACCCAGATCATGGTGCTATCCATGCTGTTCTTCGGCGGCGAGGCCCTGCACTACTTTGCCGTTGCACTCACCATTGGCATCCTGTTCGGCATTTATTCTTCGGTACTGGTCGCCAGCCCGATCGTCCTTTGGCTTGGCGTGTCACGCGAGGACTTCATCAAGCCCGCAAAACAGGAAGCTGACGCCGTCGTCTAGCCGTTGCAATCGCTTGGATCTCAACCTCCTCGACCTCTTCCTGCATCTCGACACTCATCTGGCAACCTTTGTCGCCACGCATGGGACTTGGGTCTATGCCCTGCTGTTCGCCATTGTTTTCATGGAGACCGGCTTGGTGGTCACGCCCTTCCTGCCCGGCGATTCGCTGCTCTTCGTTGCTGGCGCCGTGGCCGCAGCCGGAGGCATGGACATTCTGACAGTCATGACCACCCTGATCGTGGCCGCGCTGTGCGGGGATAATGTCAATTACTGGCTCGGTCGCTACATCGGTCCACGCGTCTTTCAGCGTGAAGATAGTCGTTGGCTCAAACGCGAAAATCTCGAGCGCACCCACGCCTTCATGGAACGGCATGGCCCGAAGGCCATCGTTCTTGCCCGCTTTGTTCCCATCGTCCGGACCTTCGTCCCCTTCGTGTGCGGCGTTGGCCGCCTAACCTATACGCGCTTTTTGGGTTTCTCGATGCTGGGGGCGTTACTTTGGGTTGGCTTGCTGGTCCCGGCTGGCTTCTTTCTAGGCGCGCTGCCCTGGGTAAAACAAAACCTCACCTTGGCGCTCCTCGGCATCATCGCTCTGTCCGTTTCGCCCGGTCTGGTTGAGGCATGGCGCGCCCATCGCCGAGCTGTGCACCACCACGACTAGCGGCTCACCACAATAGCCTGCTCCAGGCGAATGCTTCGGCGAGTCGGTTGCGCCAAAACGAGTGTTGCGATCCAGATACCGGATTCCAAAGCCGCGGCCTCACCTTGGTAATCGCCCAATCCCACCGAAGTCAGTCTAATGGTATGCAAAGCGGGTTGTCCAGGACGCGACAACTCGAGCGTAGCCGCAATCCCCTCCATCCCCGCCGGGTTAGAGCCCGCCAGCTCAGAGCCCGCCACAGCCGTCACCCGCAGCGACACTCGACTCGGCTGTCCAAGCTGAAGGCGCTCCAATCCGGCCAGGTCAACGCGCCAACCTCGCTGCTCTAACAAATTTTCCATGTTGCGGCGGTGCGCAATCGATTTGGCTGCCTCGTCATGGTGCGCCACAACACCCGAAAAACCGGTATAGACGGGTTTCTCCTCGGCGTTGGGTAAGACTCTGGCCGCCAGCGTCGGCGGGAGCCCTTCGCTGGCGATATAGACAAACCCTCCCATGAGGATACTGAGCAGCACAAAGAAGGCCACCAGCGCGACGGGGATCCAGTGCGTCTTAGCGCCACCGCGATAAAGCTGGTAGAGCAGAACGGCAATGGTGGGAAAGGCCACAAGGTGCATGGTAATGCGATCCACACTGGGTAAGGAAACGACCACCCAACCCATATAGATGAAGCATGGCACGGCCGCCGCTACTACTGCGGCCCAGAAGTTTGACCAGCGCAGGCCGCGAGCCAGTCCATAAAGAAGGGCCGTAAGGGTCATACCTCCGAACAGGGTAAGCAACAGATTCACGGGGTGTACTCCTCAGGGCTGGGTAAAAAAACGCGCCGGATCGCTGACCTCATCACCCGCCGAGCTACGAATCACAAATTCAAACTCAGGCTGGATCGCCGCCACTTCCGGCTGCAGCGTAATGCTGGCCTGCACTATGACGCTTTTGCCATTGTGCACGAGCACCTCTTTGAAATTGCCCAGATCGAGGCTAGCCGGCGGCGCGCCGCGGACGCTGATCCGGTAACGCTCGTCCTGGCCTGACAGATTGGTCAGCCGGATCTGGTAACGGTTGCGAATCTGGCCATCCGAGAGAATAACGAACAGGGGCTGACGCACTTGCTGGGTGCTGTGTTCAAAGGACTGACGATGGTTTATGCTGTAAACCAGATAAGCTGTCATCAGAACGAGGGACGCGCCATAGCCAATTACCTTCAGGCGGCGCCAGTCAACACGGGGCGCGTGCGGCGCGACGCTCTGCAGATTGGCCTCGGAATCGTAACGGATCAAACCCGGCGCGTAATGCATCCGAGCCATGATGCCGTTGCACGCATCTACGCACAGGCCACAGGCAATACACCCTAATTGCATCCCCTCGCGGATATCAATCCCGGTTGGGCAGACCTGAACACAGAGCTTGCAGTCGATACAATCACCATGACCTGTTGCGGCGCGTTCTTGTACCGTACGCAGACCATGACGCGCGGCCATTCGACCGGCCGCGCCTTCGCCCCGCGCTTTGTCGTAATGGACGGTGAGGGTCTCCGGATCATACATTGCGCTCTGAAAACGGCCATAGGGGCAGATGTAAAGGCACACATGCTCACGCAAGGTGGCCGCGGCAAGATAGGTCGTCAGCGTCAGCGCCAGCACGGTGATGTACGCAGCTGGCGCCGCCGTGCCCATAAAGATCTGCACCAATAGTTCGGGGGCGTAACCAAAGTAGAGCACAAAGGTGAGTGCGGTCCAAAATGCCAGCGCCCACCAGAGCAGACGGGTCGCACCGACCTTGAACAGCTTTTCACGGTCGCGCCACGGCGCACGGGCCAACTTCAGCCGATGGGGACGCTCACCCTGCAACCAATGCTCGATCCAGATAAAGGCATCCGTCCACAGGGTCTGAAAACAAAAATACCCGCAAAAGGCGCGCCCCAGCAACGCCGTCACAAAAAAGAGCAGGACCGCCGCTATAAAAAGGATAAGCGAGAGCCAGAAAATATCCTGTGGATACACCACCAGATCGAACAGCATGTAGCGCCGACCAGGAATATCAAACACAACCGCCTGCGCGATGCCGTCGGTACGCGCCCACGGCAACCACGGGAGGAGAAAGTACACAGCAAAGGCCAACCAGAGTACGGCCGACTTAAAGCGGCGGAAAGGTCCGTGTACGGAGCGCGGCACAACAGCCGTTCGTTTGGCGTAGTACTGAATCGGTTGTTCACTCATCGGAATATTACCTTTCCGGGACTCAATGGTCAGGCTTCAATGCAACAAGGCCCCGCCAAAGCGGGGCCTTGTTGCATAGGGTCAGATGACCGATTTACTTGCCACCGCCCAACTCATGCACATAGATGCTCAGCAGCTTGATCTGACCGGGATTGAGGCGCGCACTTTCACCCCCCCAGGCCGGCATCACGCCCTTGTTAAGCCCGCCCGTTACGACCTTCTGCACCACGGCAACCTTGCTATTCACATCTGTGGCTGCGGGCACATTAGCCCACTGCCAGATCTTGTCGGTCAGGTTAGGAGCACCAAATTCCTTGCGGCCCTTCGCATCCGCCCCATGGCAATAGTAACAAGCCCCAGTGTTGCTATGGAACAAGGCATCGCCCTCAGCCGCCTTAACCTTGTCCACAGCGTGACCAGACAAGCCAAGCACATAGTTCGCAACAGCCTCAATCTGCGATTTTTCCAGGGCCTCGCTAAAGGCTGGCATATAACCGCGCCGACCGCCTACCAAGGTGGCTTCGATTTCGCCGACGCTACCGCCATACTTCCAGTCATCGTCGGCCAGGTTGGGATAAAAACCCACTTTACCCTGACCACCAGCCTGATGGCAGGCCGCGCAATTCTCGGAAAACAAGGCCTTGCCGGCAGACAGGACGAAGCTATTCAGCTCCGGATCCTTGACCACTTGGGCGACCGGCATAGCCGCAATTTTGTCGAAGTAGGGTTTTTGTAGTGCGTTTCCGTCCTGCATCTCTTTGAGCAATTTAGCCCGGGTATTCCAGCCATTGGTCTCGGCCTGACCGGCGCTGTTCATGTAAGTTACGGTGCTAAGGCCGCGCAAATGGTCCTTGCCGACCGGCCAGGACGGATAAAGGATCCAGTACACAATGGCAAACGCGACCGTGACATAGAGACCGTATATCCACCAATTCGGCAGCGGATTGTTGTATTCCTGCAGGGTCTCATCCCATGTATGGCCCGTGGTCTGGACAGTATTCTCAGCCATGCGGAGTTTCCTTGTTATCGTCATCTAGAAAGGGAATGTTCTTATGCGATTCCAGCCGGTCGCTACGCTTGCGACTCCCGTACACCCAGAGCACGATCAGGCAAAAGGTGACGAAGAAGATCAGCAAGCCTAGAGGCTTGCTATTGGCGGGATTTGCGAACCATTCCAACATCGGGGAACTAGCCCATTAATTACCGGAACTTGACCAAGTCTTCCGGCTTGATCTTGCTGAAATCCACCATCGTGCCCAGCACTTGCAGATAGGCCACCAGCGCGTCCATTTCCGAAACACGGCTGTTGTCGCCATCGTAGTTGCCGGCCTGCGCCTGACTCACCAAGTTAGTCTGAGCGTTGGGGATATGGAACATGCGCGCATGCTCTTCGCCAAACTGCTGCACATTTTTGTCAAACTCAGCCTGGGTCAGCGAATACGGTACACCCGTGGTGCGCAGGGCACGCATACGATCGGCCACATCAGAGGCATCTAGCGGCGTCATCAGCCACGGATAGTTAGGCATCACCGATTCCGATACAACGGACTTGGGTTGCATCAAGTGTTGGGTATGCCACTCGTTCGAATACTTGCCGCCCACGCGCGCCAAGTCCGGACCGGTCCGCTTGGAACCCCACTGGAACGGATGGTCATACTTGGATTCAGCCGCCAGCGAGTAATGGCCATAACGCAATTGCTCGTCACGGACCGGGCGGATCATCTGCGAATGGCAGGTATAGCAACCCTCACGGATGTAGATGTCGCGACCGCGCTGCTCCAGCGGGCTATAGGGCCGTACGCCATCCACCTTCTCGATGGTGTCATCGAGCAGAAACAGCGGGGCAATCTCAACCAGGCCGCCAACGCTAATGGCAAGCATGGTCAACACAATCAGCCAACCCGCGTTAGTTTCAATCTTTTCGTGCGTAAATTTCTTGAACATGATCTTTTCTCCCGTCAGGCAGCCTGAGCCACAACGGCCACATTGCTTGCCTCGGCCTGACCCTGACGGATGGTTTTGTAGCAGTTGTAGGCCATCACGCACATGCCGGTCAGGAAAAACAGGCCGCCGATGGCGCGCATGGCATAGAACGGATGCATGGCGGCGACCGACTCGACGAACGAGTATTGCAGATTGCCAAAGTCATCGAAGGCACGCCACATCAGGCCCTGCATGATGCCAGAGATCCACATCGCCACGATGTAGAGCAGCACCCCCACCGTCGCCAGCCAGAAATGGATGTTGATCAGCTTGACGCTATACATCTGGGTATTCCACAGGCGCGGCAGCATGTGATAGATCGAGCCAAAGGAGATCATGGCCACCCAGCCCAAGGCACCGGAGTGCACATGACCCACGGTCCAGTCGGTGTAATGGGACAGGGCGTTGACATCCTTCAGCGACATCAAGGGGCCTTCAAAGGTGGACATGCCGTAGAACGACAGGGCCACAATCATGAAGCGCATGATCGGGTCAGTACGCAGTTTGTCCCAAGCGCCCGACAGGGTCATGATGCCGTTGATCCTGCCACCCCAGGACGGCAATAGCAGCATGATGGAGAAGGCTGCACCCAGCGTGGAGGCCCAGTCCGGCAGCGCGGTCCAGTGCAAGTGATGGGTTCCCACCCACATATACATGAAGGACAACGCCCAGAAATGGACGATGGATAGGCGATAGGAATATACCGGGCGACCGGCGTGCTTAACACCATCCACAAGTAGAAGATTTTGCTGTGATTAAAAATGATGATAAAAGTGTAACAGGAGCCAATGTCTCATTAAGATTATCAGATGAATTCTTACAGGCTTTAGAAGATGGAACACAATATCAACAAAGATGGCCCGTAGAAAAAGAAGGATTTGATAATCCATCACTAGATATGAGCAGGCAGCGTGGAGAAACACAAAGAAAAAAGATTAAAATTAAACCGTCCTTTCAAAGAATGGTTGATGCCAAACAAGTATGGAAAACTATAGTTCATTCGGCATGGTTAAGAGCAGAACC
>SXTL01000116.1 GCA_005790965.1 Burkholderiales bacterium
AAAAAAGAAATTAGCCACAAAGAACACAAAGAAATCAAAGAAAATGAGTAGATATAAGCTTCTAAAAAGAAGCTGGCATTTTGTTATGAACACTTTTTCCTGATGCTTATAAGCATCAGGAAAGGGAAAGATCTTCAATTTTTTTTAAGTTTTTCTTTCAAAACCTCTTTGATTTCTTTGTGTTCTTTGTGGCCATTCTCTTCTTTGCCTTGCATTTTTTTGTGGCTATCTTATTCCCATGTCATCTTACTCCCAACATCTTCGGTTTCTGGGCTTGGGTCGGCGGGCGCTATTCGCTGTGGTCCGCTATCGGCCTACCCATCGCACTGTACATTGGCATGGACGCCTTCGAAGAATTGCTGGCCGGCGGCCGCGACTTGGATACGCATTTCAAAACGGCCCCGCTCGACCAGAACATGCCCGTGCTGATGGCCCTGCTTGGGCTCTGGTACAGCAATTTTTGGGACGCGCAAGCCTATGCCGTGTTGCCCTACGAACAACGCCTGGCGCGCTTCCCTGCTTACCTGCAACAACTCGACATGGAATCAAACGGTAAGGGCGTCACCCGCGACGGCAAACCCGTCACCTGCGCCACCGGCCCGGTCCTGTTCGGCGAGCCCGGCACCAACGGTCAGCACGCCTTCTATCAATTGATCCATCAAGGCACCGGCCTGATTCCCTGCGACTTCATCGCCGGTCGCGAGTCACACAACGATGTCAATGGCCAGCACGCCGTTCTGCTCTCCAACTTCCTCGCTCAGACCGAAGCCCTGATGCGCGGCAAGACCTTAGAGGAGGTCAAGGCCGAACTCAGTGCAGAAGGCCGTAAGCCCGCCGAAATCAAGGCGCTCGCCGCGCACAAGGTCTTTCCCGGCAACCGCCCCACCAATTCCCTGCTCTATCGCAAACTCACGCCGCGCACCCTAGGTCGCCTGATCGCCTTGTATGAACACAAGGTCTTCGTGCAGGGTGTGCTGTGGAATGTCAACAGCTACGACCAATGGGGCGTCGAACTGGGCAAACAACTGGCAAAGGTCATCCTGCCAGAACTCCACGGCACCAAGCCCGGCAAGCACGACAGCTCCACCCTTGGCCTGATTCAACGCATCCGCGGCGACTAAGATGTATTCCGCGCTCAAACACCTGCACGCCCTCACCGTCGTCGTCTCACTCAGCCTGTTTCTCCTGCGCGGATGGTGGCGCTTCACCACGCCAGAGCGACTCCAAGCGCGGTGGATCAGGCTTGCCCCTCACACCAACGACACCCTCCTGCTCACGGCGGCCATCGCCATGCTCGTCGTGGCAGACCTTAATCCGCTCGAAAATCCCTGGCTGATTGGTAAGATCGTTGTGTTGCTAGCCTACATCGGCCTTGGCAGCATCGCTTTAAAACGCGGCAGCAAATCCGCCTTCGTTGCTGCCCTCGCCTGCTTCGGCTGGATCGTCTTCATGGCGGTCAGCAAATCCGTTTTCCCTCTCATTGACTAACGCTCTCCCGCCCGTCCTCCCCGTCTCTGCCCTCAACCGGGCAGTGCGCGTTGCGATTGAACGCGGCGTGGCCTCGTGCTGGGTATCCGGCGAAATTTCAAACCTGACCCGAGCGCCCTCCGGCCATTGGTATTTCACCCTCAAAGACGCCAGCGCCAGCGTGCGTTGCGCGATGTTTCGGGGGCGCAACCAAGGGGTCGATTTCGTCCCCGCCAACGGCCAGCAGATTGAGGTACGCGCCCAAGCCACGCTGTATGAACCACGCGGCGAATTTCAGCTGGCGGTCGAAGCAATGCGCCGGGCCGGGATGGGCAACCTGTTTGAGGCCTTTCTAAAACTCAAGGCCACGCTGGAAGGCGAAGGCCTGTTTGCCGCCACCCGCAAACGCGCCCTGCCCGCGTATCCGCGCAGCATTGGCGTGATCACCTCACCACGAGCGGCCGCCCTGCGCGATGTCGTCACCACCTTGCAACGCCGCTGGCCAGCCGCCCGCGTCATCCTCTACCCCAGCCCGGTGCAAGGCGAAGCCGCGCCAGCGCAACTGGTCGCCGCGCTGCAAGCCGCCATCCGGCGCGCCGAATGCGCAGTACTGCTCCTGGTGCGCGGTGGCGGCAGCCTTGAAGATCTTTGGGCCTTCAACGACGAAGCGCTGGCCCGAGCCATCGCCGCCAGCCCCATCCCCGTGGTCAGTGGCGTCGGCCATGAGACCGATTTCACCATCGCTGATTTTGTCGCCGACCTGCGTGCCCCCACGCCCACGGCGGCGGCTGAACTGGCCACGCCCAACGGCCGGGCCTTGCGCGAACAGCTCGACGCCCATACGCGCCGCCTGCAGCACGCCCAACAGCGGCGCCTGGAACAGTTGGGACAACGCCTCGACTTGGCCGGCCGCCGCCTGCAACATCCCGCCAACCGTCTCGAAGCGCAAAACCAGCACCTCCAGCACCTCATCCAGCGGCTAGGAAATGCCACCCGAAACCGCTTTTCCCAGACCCAACAACAACTCCGCCACGCCGGGTTTCGCCTCCACACCCAGCGCCCGGAGCCGGGGCCTTCGGGGCCCATAGCCATCCATATCGGTACGCTGCAACAACGCCTCCACGCCCGACTCAAGCAGCAGATCGCCGCAGGGCAAAGCGCCTGCGACGGTCTTGCGGCGCAACTCCGCCAACTTAACCCCGAGGCCGTTCTCGGCCGCGGCTACAGCATCGTGCGCGATCGGCAAAACCGGATTGTGAGCACAGCCGAACAACTCCAGCCCGGCGACCGGGTAACTTTGACCCTGGCCCACGGTGCCGCCTCCAGCCGCATCGAACAAGTCACGCTCCCGGACGGACTGGCGGGGTAGCCGCAAGGCCTTTCATCGGCCAACCCACCGGGCTCCATGCAATCAAAGTGACGCGCAGCAGGCAGGCCCGCAATATTATTGTCGACAATAATCCGATTAGCAGCCCTTATATCGGCGAATGGTGTTACATTGCCGAAAAGTTTGTCGACAATATTGACGCCTACGCCATGAGCCATCCTAAAACCCTTGCCGATACCGCTGCCAATCGCTTGGCCCAGGCGATCATCACGGGCGAGCTAGCGCAGGGTCAAAAGCTTAACGAGGCCGAGCTGGCCGAACGCTACGGGATGGGCCGCGGCCCCCTGCGCGAGGCCCTGCGCCAGCTGGAAGGTCAACGGCTGGTCAGCCGCATTCCCAACGCCGGAGCGCGCGTTATTGTTCTTGACCGCAAGACCCTCGCCGAACTGTACGCCGTGCGCGAGGCGCTGGAAGGCATGGCCTGCCGTCTGGCGGCGCACGCCATGACGGCTGCCGAAATTCAGCAGTTGCAGGATCTGCTGGCGCAACACGAACAGCAAATCGAGGAACACGGCGGCCAAATCTATGCCCAAAGCGAAGGCGATCTGGATTTTCACCACCTGATCGTGCGTGGCAGCCGCAACACCCTGCTGATGAATCTGCTCGATGGCGAGCAATACCAGCTGCTGCGCATGTGTCGCTACCGCTCCAGCCGCAATGCGCAGCGCCCGCGCCCGGCCCTAGCGCAGCATCGCCACATTGTCGAGGCGCTGGCCGCACGCGATGGCGAACTCGCCGAGTTATTGATGCGTCGTCACATCCACGGGGCCTGGCAAAGCATCCGCACCATGATCGATGCGGAAGAACACTCCGCATCCGTTCCACGAAAGAAAAAAACATGAGCACACCCGGTCAGAAACTACGGCAAGCCGTCAGCGAAAATCACCCCTTAGCGGTCGTTGGTGCCGTCACCGCCTACGCCGCGATCCTGGCCCAAAAAACCGGGCACAAGGCGCTCTATCTGTCTGGCGGCGGGGTGGCCGCATCGTCGCTCGGCATTCCAGACTTGGGTATCACCACCCTGCATGATGTATGCGAAGACACGCGCCGCATCACCGCCGCCAGCGATCTGCCGTTGCTGGTGGACATCGACACCGGCTCGTTCTTTTTCGACCTGGCCTGGGAGGCGAGCCCGAAGGTGACGTTGAGCACGGGGCTCGACCTGGTGGGCGCCCGCGGTCACTAC
>SXTL01000028.1 GCA_005790965.1 Burkholderiales bacterium
GCGTGACGAAGTTGGCCGTTATCCATCTCGGCCAGAAAGCGCGAAGGCTCGCAGGACTGCCAGTCGCCCGCGCGTTTACGCCGGCTGCACCAGGTGATGGTGAGGCTCTTCTGGGCGCGGGTGATACCGACATACATGAGGCGGCGTTCCTCTTCCAGACGCACATCGTCCAGACACTCGCGGTGCGGTAGTGTTTCTTCTTCCACCCCAGCGAGAAAGACATGCGGAAACTCCAGCCCCTTGGCGGCATGCAGGGTGGACAGGCGCACGGCGTTGGGTTCAGCCTCTTCGCGGCCTTCGAGCAGGTTCATCAGGGCGATGGTTTGGGTGAGTTCGATCAGGGTCTTTTCGTCCGCCTCGCCCTTTTTGCCGATCCAGTCGCGAAATTCGCAGACATTGCCCCAACGCTGACGAGCAGCCCGCTCGTCGCTATTTTCCAGCAGCCAGGCCTCGTATTCGATGTGGATCAGGATCTCATTCAGGAGAGGGCCGGCGGGATCAACTAGGGCGCGGTCCCCGAGGCGATTGATGTAGTCAACAAATTCATGCAGCGGTTCAAGTTGGCGAGCATGGATCTGCGTCGCGAAACCCGTTTCAAAAGCGGCCTCGAACAGGCTGATGTGCCGTTCGGCCGCCCAGGTGCCAAGTCGCTCTAGCGTTCCGGCACCGATGCCGCGCCGCGGCGTGGTCGCCGCGCGGATGAAGGCGGGGTCATCGTCGGGATTGGCGATCAGACGCAGGTAAGCGAGGACATCCTTGATCTCAGTACGGTCAAAGAAGGATTGCCCGCCGGACAGGACATAGGGGATGCTCGCGCCGCGCAGGGCCTCCTCGAACAAACGCCCCTGATAGTTGCCACGATAGAGCACAGCGTAGTCAGCCCAGCGGGTCTGGCGCTCAAACCGGTGCGCCGAGATGCGCAGGGCGATGCCCTCCGCCTCGGCACGATCATCGCGGCAGGCAACAACCTCAATCGCCTCACCCAGCCCCAGTTCGCTCCACAAGCGTTTTTCGTGCAGGCGCGGGTTGTGGGTAATGAGTCGGTTGGCGGCCTCCAGAATGCGCTGGCTGGAACGGTAATTGCGCGTCAGGGCGATGGTCTGCAGCCCCGGGTAGTCTTCACCGAGCCGACGCAGGTTAGCGATGTCGGCGCCGCGCCAGGCATAAATGGCCTGGTCGTCGTCTCCGACGGCGGTGAAACGCCCCATCGGGCCCGCCAGAAGGCGCAGGAGGGCGTACTGGGCTCCGTTGGTGTCCTGGTATTCATCGACCAGCAGGTAACGCAGTCGGGACTGCCAGCGGGTCAGAACCTCAGGGTGCTGGCGGAACAGGATAACGGGCAGCAGGATGAGATCATCGAAGTCCATCGCCTGATAGGCACGCAAGGTGGCTTGATAGTCGCGATAAGCGGCGGCGATCTGCCGCTCGGCCTCGTCACTGGCTGCAGCCAGGGCGGCCTCGGGGTCCAGGAGGGCATTTTTCCAGTTGGCGATGACGGTGGCCGCCTGGCGCAGACTGTCCTTGGCTGGGGCCTTGAGAATTTCGGACAGGATGGCCTGCGCGTCGGCCGCATCAAGGATGGAAAAACGCGGTTTGTAGCCAATGTGGAGCGCTTCCTGGCGCAGGATGGACAGACCCAGCGAGTGGAAGGTCGAGACGGTCAGGCCGCGCCCTTCGCCATTGACGAGTAGCTTGCTAATGCGCTCCTTCATCTCGCGCGCGGCCTTGTTGGTAAAAGTGATCGCCGCGATGTGGCGGGCCTCGATCGCGCAATCCTGCACCATCCAGGCAATCTTGCGGGTGATCACCCGGGTCTTGCCGGAGCCTGCCCCGGCCAGGACGAGCAGGGGGCCGTCGAGATGGCGGACGGCGGCGCGTTGTTCGGGATTGAGATCGGCGAGTTTTGGCATGGGGGCGCGATTGTATCAACGCGGCGGGCTGGCTACACTCAGCGTATGAGTACCTATGTGATTGGCGATGTGCAGGGTTGTCTGTCGGACCTCCTCGAGATGCTGGAGGTGGTGGCCTTCGACCCGACGCAGGATCGCATCTGGTTGACCGGTGACCTCGTTAATCGAGGCGAGGATTCGGTCGGGGTATTGCGCTGGTGCAGGCAGCACGATGCTCAGGTCGCAGTGGTTCTGGGTAACCACGATCTGCATCTCCTGGCGGTGGCTGAAGGGTTTGTCCCGGCGCATCGCAAAGACACCTTGTCTGAGATTCTTGTGGCACCCGATCGCGAGGCCTTGCTGGGCTGGTTGCGTCGCCAACCCCTGCTTCACCGCGAGGGTCATAACCTGATGGTCCACGCCGGTCTGTTGCCTGGCTGGAGCCTGGAGTTGGCCGAGGCCTTGGCGGGCGAGTTGCAGCAGATTCTGGCCGGGCCCGACTGGCGTGATTTTCTGGCGGCGATGTATGGCAATGAACCGCGCCTCTGGCACGCCGCGCTCAAGGGCCAAGACCGTCTGCGTCTGATCGCAAACGCCTTTACGCGCACCCGTTATCTGCACGCCGACGGCGGCATGGATTTCAAGCAGAAGGGCCCGCCCGCCTCGGCTCCGGCGGAATTGATCCCTTGGTTTGATTTTCCGGGTCGAGCCAGCCTGGGGGCGCGCATCTTTTTCGGGCACTGGTCTGCGTTGGGTCTGCTCCAGCGCGACGATGTGGTGGCCCTCGACACCGGCTGCCTCTGGGGCGGCGGCTTGACGGCCTTCCGGCTTGAGGATAACCGCGTCTTCCGGGTCAGTTGCCTAGCCCGTCATGATGCCGCCAAGGACCACGCTTAGACCCCCGGCGGCGGGTTAGTTGATGGCGTAGCCGTAGCTGTGCTGAAAGCGCTCGGCGGCGGCGGCGAAATCGAACTTGTGGTTCTGGCCGCCACGATGCGCGATCTTCAGCGCCCCCAATACCGCACCCAGCCGGACGGCCGTCGGCAGGTCCATGCCCTTAAGCATGGCGTGCATCAGGCCGGCGCGGAAGGCGTCACCGCAACCGGTCGGGTCGACGACAGCGCTAGGCTCAACCGGGGCAATGGCGTGAGTTTGGCCGTCGCTATGGAGAAGCGCGCCCTTGGGCCCCAGAGTCACCACCAACGCCTTCACCTCACGCGCCAGGCTTTCCAGTGAGCGGCCGGTGCGCTCGGCCAGCAAGTGGCCCTCGTAATCGTTGACCACCACATAGTCGGCCTGCCGCACGAAACTTAGCAACTCTTCGCCGTTGAACATGGGCAGGCCCTGACCCGGATCGAAGATGAAGGGCACGCCAGCCTCGACGCACTGGCGGGCATGATCGAGCATCGCTTGCCGGCCATCCGGGGCAATAATGGCCAACGCCAGAGGGCCGGCAGCGGCGACGCTGTTGAGATGGGCGTGGTTCATGGCGCCCGGGTGAAAGGCGGTGATCTGGTTATCGTCAAGGTCGGTGGTGATGAAGGCCTGGGCCGTGAAGGTATCCGGCACGGTACGGATCTGCTCGCGATGGATCTCGAGCCGGGCCAGACGATCGAGGTACATCCCGCCGTCATCACCGACGGTCGCCATGATGACTGGCTCACCGCCCAGTCGCTTAAGGTTATAGGCAATATTACCGGCGCAGCCGCCGAACTCGCGCCGCATGTCAGGAACCAGAAAGGCGACATTCAAAATGTGGATTTGCTCAGGCAGGATGTGATTTTTGAACTGGTCGTTGAACACCATGATGGTGTCGTAGGCGAGGGAACCACAAATCAGGGTGCGCATGGAAAACTCTCGTGGGGTGAATTGGAAGGGGCAAAGACCGGCCTATTGTCGCCGCCCGATGGGCGGAAGTGCAATGATCGTCCCAAGGCCGGCATGGCGTTGGCCGCTGGGGCCGTGTGTGATGGCCATATGGGGCCCATGTGGGGCCCATGTGGGGGCGGTAGCACTGAAGCCCGCTTCCGGCTAGAATTCACCCCCTTTATGCGAATGTGAAGAAGTGTCAGTAGAACTTATGGATGATCGGCAAGCCCGGCTGGCAGGTACGCTGTACAGCCCTGATTTTGAACAGGATAGCTGCGGTTTCGGTCTGATCGCACAGCTCGATAACGACCCCAGCCATACCTTGGTGCAGCGTGCGATTACGGCGCTGTCCAACATGACGCACCGTGGCGCGGTGGCGGCCGATGGCAAATCCGGCGACGGCTGTGGCCTGTTGTTCAAGAAACCGGATGCCTTTTTGCGCGCCGTAGCGGTTGAGGCGGGCTTTAGCCTGAACGCTCATTACGCCGCAGGTTTGACCTTTCTTAATCCCGATGCGCCCCTGGCACAACGCGCTCGCGATCTGTTGCTGACGGAGCTGACGGCCGAGGGCCTGATTGTTGCCGGCTTCCGCACGGTACCTACTGCTAACGAGGCCTTGGGTGAAGCCGCCCTGAGAAGCCTGCCGGTGATCGAGCAGTTGTTTGTGAACTGCCCGGACCACATTGATGCCGATACCTTTGAGCGCAAGCTGTACATCGCCCGGCGTCGGGTTGAGAAGGCGGTGGCTGACACGGACCCGGTTTTTTATATGCCAACCCTCTCGGGCCGGGTGATTTCCTACAAGGGCCTTGTGATGCCGGCTTATTTGCCGGTGTTCTACCCCGATCTTAATGATGCGCGTTTTGCCTCGGCGCTGATTGTGTTCCATCAGCGCTTCTCGACCAACACCTGGCCGGAATGGCGTCTGGCGCAGCCGTTCCGCGACCTTGCGCACCACGGCGAGATCAATACGGTGCTAGGCACTCGCAACTGGTCCCGGGCCCGGGAGCAAACGTTCGCCTCCCCACTGATCCCCGACATGGACGCCGTGCGCCCCATCGTCGGCGTGCGTGGCTCCGACTCGATGAGCTTCGACAACATGCTGGAAGGCCTGCTCATGGGCGGCTCCAGCCTGTTCCGCTCGATGCGCCTGATGGTGCCGCCGGCTTGGCAGAATGTGACCAGCATGGATCCCGATCTGCGCGCCTTCTACGAATACAACTCGATGCATATGGAGCCGTGGGACGGCCCGGCCGGCATCGTCATCACCGATGGGCGCTATGGTGTGTGCATGCTTGACCGCAATGGCCTGCGCCCGGCCCGTTATGTCATCACCAAAGATCGCATTGTCACCATTGCCTCGGAAGTGGGCGTATGGGACTACGGTGCCGAGAATGTGGTGGCCAAGGGCCGCGTCAAGCCGGGCCAGATGGTCGCCGCTGATCTGGAGACGGGGCGTTTCTTGTTGCCGGAAGACATCGACAACGAACTCAAGACCGCACGCCCCTACCGCGAGTGGCTCAAGGCGCACGGCCAACGGGTCGAATTCGGCCCGGAGCAGGACAGCGATTATCCGGCCCTGGATGCGGCGACGGTGGCCACGCACCAAAAGCTGTTTAATGTTAGCGGCGAAGAGCTGGAGCAAGTCTTGCGCGTGCTGGCCGAAGAGGGCCAGGAGGCGGTCGGCTCGTTGGGCGACGACACGCCGATGGCCGTGCTCTCCCAGAAGGTGCGCTCGCCCTTTGACTACCTGCGGCAGCAGTTCGCCCAAGTGACCACCCCGCCGATCG
Source organism: Burkholderiales bacterium (assembly GCA_005790965.1). Lineage (GTDB taxonomy): Bacteria > Pseudomonadota > Gammaproteobacteria > Burkholderiales > Thiobacillaceae > QYQG01. Next base: position 5,549 of record SXTL01000028.1, read on the forward strand.
ACCCGATCCGCGAGGCCATCGTGATGTCGCTCAACACCGTGTTTGGGCGCGAGAAAAACCTTTTTGAAGAAACCGCTGACCATGCCCACCGCATGGAGGTGAACTCGCCGGTGCTGTCGCACGATGCCTTCCGCGCCGTCACCGCCAGTGCCGATCCGGCCTATGCCTCGGTCTCGTTCAACCTGCAATACAACCCCGAGCAAATCAGCCTGCAAGGCGCCCTCGCGCAACTCGCGGCCGATGCCGTGGCAGCCGTGCGCGCGGGCAAGGTGGTGGTGGTGCTGTCCGATCGTGACATCACGCCGGCCACGCTACCCCTGCCCATCCTGTTTGCGACCGGTGCCGTGCACCATGCCTTGATCGCGGCCGGCCTGCGCTGTGACGCCAACCTGGTCATCAAGACCGGCGCCGCCCGCGACCCGCACCAGATCGCCGCCTTGATCGGTTATGGCGCGACGGCTGTGTACCCGTATCTGGCGTACCAATCCATCTTGCAGATGGTGCAGCGCGGCGAAATTCAGGTCAAAGCAGTGAAGGCCTTGCTCAATTATCGCAAGGGTATCGACAAGGGGCTGTTGAAGATCATGTCCAAGATGGGCATCTCGGCCATTGCCAGCTACCGGGGCGCGCAGTTGTTCGAGATCGTCGGTCTGCACGAATCGGTGGTTGATCTGTGCCTGAAAGGCAGCGTCTCGCGCGTTTCTGGGGCGACCTTTGCCGACTTTGAAGCGGATCAAAAACAACTGCGCCGCCGCGCCTTCAACCCCGTCCAGGCCCTGCCGGTGGGCGGTCTGCTGAAGTTCATGCATGGCGAGGAATATCACGCCTATAACCCGGATGTGGTGCAAGAACTGCAAGCCGCCGTGCAGACCGGCTCGTATGAGGCCTACAAACGCTATGCCGAGCGCGTCAACCAGCGCCCCGTCGCCATGTTGCGCGATCTGATGCGCCTGAAACTGGCCGATCAACCGCTTGCGCTCGACACGGTGGATTCGCTCGAGGCCATTCTCACGCGCTGAGACTCGGCCGGCATGTCGCTGGGCGCGATGTCACCCGAGGCGCACGAAGCCCTGGCCGAAGGCATGAACCGCATTGGCGGGCGTTCCAACTCGGGAGAAGGCGGCGAGGATCCGGCCAGCTAAGTAACGGTAAAGATGTCCATAATCAAGCAGGTGGCATCGGGTCGTTTTGGTGTCACTGCCCATTACCTGGTCAACGCCGATGTCTTGCAAATCAAGGTTGCGCAGGGAGCCAAGCCCGGCGACGGCGGTCAGTTGCCCGGTAACACGGTGCAGGCGCACATCGCCACGTTGCGTTGCACCAAACCCGGCGTGACGCTGATCTCGCCGCCACCGCACCCC
>SXTL01000004.1 GCA_005790965.1 Burkholderiales bacterium
CTACTTAGCTAAAAAATCGGTAGATTTTCTGTATCGGTTTGATTCGGCAGAGGCCGAGTACGAGGCACGGTGCGAGGCCGAGCAGGATGGTGCGCCGAGAGTCTGTCGAGTCTGTGATCGCCGCCCGAGAGCGTGCCGGCCAACTGCGTGCGGCGCTCAAACAGGCGCGGAAAGGCCTCAAAAACTTGGGCTAAATCGGTGGCAGCAGCTGCTTTGTCATGACGCAGATACGCACCCAGATCGAGGTTCTCGGCCACCGTCATACGGGTGAACACGCCGCGCCCTTCCGGCACCAGCACCAGACCGCGCTGTACTATGGCATGGGTAGGCAAATGGCTCAGGCGCTCGCCTTGCAGGCGCACCTCGCCGCGATGTGCGACCCGGTTTATCAGGCCTTTGAGCAGGCTGCTTTTGCCCGCGCCATTGGCGCCGATGACGCAGACGCATTCCCGCTCGCCGACTTCCAGTTCGACGCCGCGCACCGCCTCGATGCCACCATAGGCTACCTTGAGGTTTTTGACGGTGAGAAAGCTCATGCCGCGTGGCCTCCCAGATAGGCCTTGATGACGGCGGCGTCCTTTTGCACGCTAGCTGGACTGCCCTCGGCAATCTTGCGTCCATAGTCGAGCACGGCGACCCGGTCGCACAGACCCATGACCAGCTTCACATCATGCTCGATCAGCAACAGGGTAAGTTGGTGGTCATGACGCAGACGCAGAAACAGATCCGCCATGTCCCGCCGTTCGCTGGGGTTCATCCCGGCGACGGGCTCGTCGAGGGCCAGGAGGTGCGGCTCGGTAGCGAGGGCCCGGGCGATCTCGAGCCGCCGCTGTGCGCCATAAGGCAGGTGACCAGCCAGGCTACGGGCTTTGGCATTGAGGCCGACACGCGTTAACCAAAAATGAGCGGCTTCGCGGATTTCCCGTTCTTCGCGCCGTTCCGACGCGGTGCGCAAGACCGCGCCCAATACTCCGACACGGGAGCGGGGATGACAACCGACCATGACATTTTCCAGCGCCGTCATATTGGCGAACAGGCGGATGTTTTGAAAAGTGCGGGCAAAGCCGCGTTGCACGATGGCATGCGGCTTAAGGCCCTGAATGGACTCGCCAGACAGCCGTATCTGTCCGTCCGAGACACTGTAGAGGCCGGTCATACAGTTGACCAGAGTGGTCTTGCCCGCGCAGTGCGGGCCAATCAGGCCGTAGATTTCGCCCTGCTGGACGCTTAGGCTGACCTCGGTAAGCGCCGCCAGTCCGCCGAAGCGCTTGCCAACGCTGGCAACCTCCAGCAAGGCTTTAGCGCTGCACATCGACCAGCGACTCCTGTTCATGTCGCACTACCTCACCCTCGGCAGTCAGCTCGCGCCGGCGTTGGCGCGATGGCCACAGCCCGGCCGGACGATAGAGCATCATCAGGACTAGGGCTAGACCAAAGATCAGCATGCGCAGATTCGCGGCATCGACCACTACCTCGCCCAGCATGGCGCGTTGCAGGTCGCCGATATAACGCAGGGCCTCGGGCAGGATCGTCAGCAGTACCGCACCTACGATCACGCCCGGAATGTGGCCCATGCCGCCCAGAACGATCATGCACAGAATCAGGATCGACTCCATCAAATTAAAACTTTCCGGGCTGATGAAGCCTTGGAAAGCGGCGAACAGGCCGCCGGCCAGTCCGCCAAAAGTGGCTCCCATGGCAAAGGCCAGTAGTTTGAGGTTGCGGGTGTTGATACCCGTCGCCGCCGCCGCCACCTCGTCCTCGCGGATCGCGGCCCAGGCTCGGCCGATGCGCGAATCTTGCAGACGATAGGCAAACAGGATAGCCGCTAGGGTGAAGGCCAAAAACAGGTAGTAATAGAGATGGGTGGCCTGCACCACTAGGCCAAACACCTCCTGCGTGCCGGAAAATCCGATCCCGGCGATCTGGATTGGATCAATCAGGTCCATCCCTTGCGGACCGTTGGTGAGATTGACCGGGGCGTCGAGGTTGTTCATGAAGATGCGAATGATTTCGCCAAAGCCCAGGGTGACGATGGCCAAATAATCGCCGCGCAGCCGCAAGGTCGGTGCGCCGAGCAGCACCCCGAAGGCGGCAGCAAACAGCGTGCCCATGGGCAAAATCATCCAGAACGGGAGGTGCAGGCCAAAGTGTGGGCTGGCCAGCCAAGCATAGAAATACGCACCCAGCGCGTAAAAGGCAATGTAGCCCAGGTCGAGCAGACCGGCATAGCCCACCACCAGATTAAGGCCCAGCGCAAGCAGGACATAGAGCAGGGCAAAGTCGAGCATGCGCACGCCGCTTTGTCCAATCAATACGCCGGTGACAAAGGGTAGCACTGCCAGCAAAACCGCCAGCAGGGCCAAGCTTAAGCGAGGGCGTTCTCTGAGTGCGGCAATCATGGACGAGGCTCAGGCACGCTGGGCAACGCGCTCACCCAGCAGGCCCGAGGGGCGGAACACCAGCACGGCGATGAGGACCAGGAAGGCAAACACATCTTGGTAATGGCTGCCCAGGAAACCGCCGGTGAGGTCGCCGATATAGCCTGCGCCCAAGGCCTCGATGACGCCGAGCAAAAGACCGCCCAACACCGCGCCGCCGAGGTTGCCGATACCGCCTAGGACGGCGGCGGAAAACGCCTTAAGGCCTAGCATGAAGCCCATGTAATAATGTGCCAAGCCGTAGTAAGCGCTAACCATCAGGCCCGCCACGGCGGCCAAAGCTGAACCGATGATAAAGGTGGTTGAGATGATGCGGTTGACATCTACCCCCATTAGGCTGGCGATCTCGCGGGATTCTCCGCAGGCGCGCATGGCGCGGCCTAGTCGGGTCCGCTGCACCATGAACCACAGCCCAGCCATGGCGATGCCGGAGAGCAGGACGATGAAAATTTGCAGGGCCGAGACCTGCGCCCCGGCGATCTGGAATGTGGCCTGCGGCAGGATGGGCGGGAAGGCGATGTATTGCCGGCCCCAGATCAGCATGGCGACATTTTGCAGAATGATCGATACGCCGATGGCCGTGATCAGTGGGGCGAGGCGCGGCGCTTGGCGCAGCGGGCGGTAGGCGACGCGCTCGATGGTGTAGCCCAGCAATATGCAGGCAGGGATGGCGACCAAAGCACCGCCAATGACCACTAGAATACCGGGCAGGTCAGGCGCGACACCAAGCAGAGCGCCCATCACGGCCAAGGCAACCATGGCGCCAACCATGGTGACCTCGCCGTGGGCGAAGTTAATCAGCTCCAAGATGCCGTACACCATGGTGTAGCCCAGCGCCACCAGGGCATAGATGCTGCCAAGCACCAGACCGTTGACAAGCTGCTGGGCGAAGATGTCCACGCGAGACCTGTTTACTGGAGCGTGTTATTGGACGGTCGCGAGCGGAGCCCAGGTGCCGTTCTTGACCTGATACAGAGTAACCGCGCCACCGACGGTGTCGCCCTTGGCGTCGAAGCGGATCTGTCCGGTTACGCCAGTGTGATCGGTCTTGGTGAGCTCAGCCAGGATCTTTTTCGGATCGGCCGAATCGGCGCGTTTCATGGCGGCGACGAAGACCTGCATGGCGTCATAGGCATAGGGCGCATAGACCTGAATTTCGCCATATTGGGCGTTGAAGCGCTGCTTGAATGTAGGTCCGCCAGGCATTTTGTCCAGCGGTAGGCCCGGTGATGAGGCGATGGCGCCTTCGGCATCGGCACCGGCCAGCTTGATGAAGTTGCCATTCTGGATACCATCAGCACCCAGTAATTGCGCCTTCAGGCCCAGCGACTTTATCTGTTTGGCCATCGGGCCGCCTTGCGGATCCATGCCGGCGAACACAATTAGATCGGCGCCCTTGCCCTTGATGGCGGTCAGGATGGCGCTGAAATCGGTGGCCTTATCCGTGGTGTACTGGCGATCAATCACCGTGCCACCGGCGGCTCTGACGGCCTTTTCTACCTCGTCGGCCAAACCCTGACCGTAGGCACTGCGGTCGTCGATGAGGGCGATCTTTTGCGCCTTCAAGGTCTTGACCGCAAACTGGCCGAGCGCGGCGCCCTGTTGCGCGTCGTTGGCCATCACCCGGAAAGCGGTCTGGTAGCCTTGAGCGGTGTATTTCACGGCAGTGGCCGAGGGCGAAATTTGCGGAATACCGGCAGCGTTGTAGAGCTTGGAGGCTGGGATGCTGGTGCCGGAATTGAGGTGGCCAATGACCCCCGCGACCCCGGCGTCAACCAGTTTTTGCGCCACGAGGGTTGCCGTCTTGGGTTCGGCGCCGTCATCTTCGGCGATGAGTTCTAGCCGCACCGGTTTGCCGCCAAGCGTCAAGCCCGTGGCGTTGATTTCGTCCAGCGCCAGGCGTGCGCCGTTTTCATTATCCTTGCCGATATGGGTCTGCGCTCCGGTGAGCGGTGCGACTGAGCCGATCCGGACGACGGTCTTACCGTCATCTTTTTGACTACAACCGGCCAGCAGCGCTAGGGCCAGGACACTCCATCCAAAGGTATGCAAAGACATCGCTCAACTCTCAAGTCGGATTTATGACCGCGCTTTTATACCTGAAAATTGACCGTTCGGGCGCGCTGGACCGGCGAAGTCGGGGTGTTTTCCAGCACGCTTAGGCCGATTTTGGCCATCAGACCCATGGCATCGCTGTCAATGATGTAGGGCGGCATGAAATAGACGGTGTTGCCGATGGGGCGCAGTAGCACGCCATTTTCTCGGGCCGCAAGATGAACATCGCCGGCAAAGCCGGGGCCGGTGTCGGCGACATCGAAGGCCCAGAGCATGCCTTGGTGGCGAAAGTGGCGCACGCGGGGGTGCTGGCGCAGCGGTTCCAAGAGACGGTTGAACGCGGCGGCCTTGGCGCGGTTTTGGGCCAGAACATCCGCCTCCTCAAAAATGTCCAGCACGGCGAGCGCCGCCCGGCAGGCCAACGGGTTGCCGGTGTAGGAGTGCGAGTGCAAAAAGCCAAGCCGCGCCTCGGGGCTGTAAAAGGCGCCATAGACGCGGTCAGTGGTGAGTACGCAGGCCAGCGGCAGATAGCCGCCGGTGATGCCTTTGGACAGACAGATAAAATCGGGGCGGATGTGGGCTTGTTCGCAGGCAAACAAGGTGCCCGTGCGGCCAAAGCCGACGGCGATTTCGTCGGCGATGAGGTGGACTTCGTAGCGATCACACAAGGCCCGCGCCAAGCGCAGATATTCCGGGTCGTACATGGCCATGCCACTGGCGCATTGCACCAGCGGTTCGACGATCAGCGCGGCGGTAGTGGCGGCGTGTTCAACCAGCCAGGCCTCCAGATCGGCGGCGGCACGGCGGGCGACATCGGCAGCCGTTTCGCTCGGCTGGGCTTGCCGTGCATCCGGCGACATGACTTGATGGCTATGCCGCAACAAGGGCGCGTAGGTGTCACGAAAAATCGCGACATCAGTGACCGCCAAGGCGCCCAGCGTTTCGCCGTGATAACTGCCCTTCAAGCTGACAAAGCCGGTTTTGTGTGGCCGACCGGTGTTTTTCCAGGTGTGAAAACTCATTTTCAGCGCGATCTCGACCGCCGAGGCGCCGTCCGAGCCGTAAAAGGCGTGATCGAGCCCGGTGAGTTTGGCTAACCGAGCGGAGAGTTCCAACACTGGCGCGTGGCTGCATCCGGCTAGGATGACATGCTCAATGGTGCTGAGTTGATCGATGATCGCGGCGTTAATACGCGGATTGCAGTGGCCGAACAGGTTGACCCACCAAGACGAGATGGCGTCGAGATAGCGCCGACCTGCACTATCTATTAGCCACGCCCCTTCGCCTCTGGCAATGGCCAGGGGTGGCGTGGCTTCGTGATGCTGCATTTGGGTGCAAGGATGCCAAAGATGGGTGTTCATGCGCCAAGGATAGCGGTAGGCGAGCAGAAAAGGGGGGTGGAAAAGAGGCGGCAGTTTGAAAAATGGCGGTCGCCGTGTAACAATTCCATAACATTGGAAATGTAGAATTATTTAGAAGGTCAAGACATGGATACCGAATCAGTGGTGAGTGCACTCGGCGCATTGGCGCAAAAAAACCGGCTGGCAATTTATCGTCTTCTGGTACAGGCTGGGCCACAGGGCAAAGTGGCCGGCGCGCTAGCCGAGGCACTGCATTTACCGGCGGCCACGCAGTCCTTTCACCTGCGCACCTTGGCACAAGCGGGGCTGATCCACGGCGTCCAGGAAGGTCGCTTCGTGCGCTACAGCGCTGATTTCAACGCCATGCATGGCCTGATCGACTACCTGTCGGAAAACTGCTGCGGCAGCAATCCGGCGGCCTGTTCGCCCTCAATGATTGCTAACTCCAACTGTAAGGATTGTTCATGATCGCGCAACTTCCCACCCTTCTCGTCCTGTGCACCGGAAACTCTTGCCGTTCGCAAATGGCCGAGGTGATTGTTAACCACGATTTGGCCGGAAAGGTCCGCGCCGTATCCGCCGGCACCAAACCGCAGCCCAAGGTGGCGGATGGGGCCATCGCGGCGTTGCAAGATGCCGGCCTGCCGACCGAGGGTCTGTATCCCAAGGACGCCGATATGTTTCTCGACGCGGACATCGCCCTGGTGGTCACCGTGTGCGACAACGCCAAGGAAACCTGCCCGGTCTTTCCCCGCCCGGTGAAGTCGATCCACCTGCCCTTCCACGATCCCCATGGCGAACCCCTAGAAAGCTTCCTCACCGTGCGCGATGACATCCGCGCCCGCCTGATCCCCGCCGTGCGCGCTCACCTGGGTCTCTGAATTATCCCTGCCTGCGGAGAAAACCATGTCCGACCAGCCTTTGAATGTTCTGTTTCTGTGCACCGGCAACTCGGCCCGCTCCATCCTGGCAGAGGCGCTGCTCAACTATCTGCCGGTGAACCAGGGGCGGTTTCGGGCCTTCAGCGCCGGCAGCCATCCCGCCGGGCAGGTGAATCCTTTCGCACTCGAACTCTTGGAAAAGAACCGTCTGGTCACCGCCTCTCTGCGCAGCAAGTCCTGGGACGAATTCGCCCGGCCCGGCGCGCCCAATCTGGATTTTGTCTTCACCGTGTGTGACAACGCCGCTGGCGAAGTCTGCCCGGTCTGGCCCGGCCAGCCTATGACCGCCCACTGGGGCGTGCCCGATCCAGCGGCGCTGGCCGGCAGCGACGAGGACAAGCGCAAGGCCTTCTTCCAGGCCTTTAATCAGCTGCAGAACCGGATCTCGCTGTTCGCCAACCTGCCTCTAGGTAAGCTGGATCGCATGAAACTGCAGCAGGCCCTCAACGCAATCGGTCACCCATGAGCCTGGCCCGCAAAATTACGGCGGAAGCCCTCGGCACTGCCTTCCTGCTGGCGGTGGTGGTGGGCTCTGGCATCATGGCCGAGCGCCTGGCTGGTGGTAATACGGGCATTGCCTTGCTGGCCAATACGCTGGCCACCGGCGCTGGCCTGATTGCGCTAATTCTGACCTTTGGTCCGATTTCCGGTGCCCACTTCAACCCGGCGGTGACCCTAGCCGATGCCTGGGCCGGCGGTCTGCCCTGGCGCCAGGTTCCGGCGTACCTAACCGCCCAGATTGGCGGTGCGTTTGCGGGTGTCGCGGCGGCTCACGGCATGTTCGATCTGCCCCTGTTCTTCGCCTCCCAACATGAGCGCGCCGGTTCATCACAACTTTGGAGTGAGTTCGTCGCCACCTTCGGGCTGTTGGCGGTGATCTGGGGCACGGTGAAGAGCCGGCCTTCCATCACCCCCTTAGTCGTGGGGGCCTACATCACGGCAGCCTACTGGTTCACCGCCTCCACCTCGTTCGCCAACCCCGCTGTGACGCTGGCACGCGCGGCCTCAGACACCTTTGCCGGTATCCGGCCAGTCGATGCACCGGCGTTTATCGTCATGCAACTGCTCGGCGCATTTGCTGCTACCGCCCTGTTTAAATGGTTGATCCCTACCTTGCCGGCGCAGGATGTGGTCATGCCACACCGTGCTAACGGCAGTAATTGAAACCGAAGGTTGGTTACCCGTAGGAGGCTGATTAGCCGCCGGTGGCATTCATGAAACGGATGGTCTTGGCGGGCTGTTCGCGGAACTCGTGGCGTTCGGGCTTGCGGGCGATGGCATCCAGTAATATTTTTATCAGGTCCGCATCTGAAGCGCCGTGGCGCAGCAGGGGGCGCAGTTCCAAGCGGTCTTCCTGGCCCAGGCAGAGATGTAAAACGCCATCAACGGTGAGGCGAACGCGGTTACAGGTGGCGCAGAAGTGTTGCGACATGGGCGTGATGAAACCGACATTGAAGCGCCCATCCGGTGTGCCCAGATAGCGTGCGGGCCCTCCGCCGTTCATGACCGTGTCGATCAGCCCGAATTTCTGTTGCAGTCGAGCCTTGATCGGTTGCAAGTCAATATACCCGAGGCGGCGCGCCGTTTCGCCCATGGGCATGAGTTCAATCAGACGCAACACAAAGCCCTGTGCCATGCAGTAGTCGACCATGCCGTCAATGGCATCGACATTTTCTTGCATGACGACCATGTTGAGCTTGATGGGTGCAAATCCGGTTTGCCGTGCGGCCTCCAAGCCAGCCAGGATGTCGGTCAGTGCATCGCGCCCGGCGATACGGATCATTTGTTGCGGGTCGAGGCTATCAAGGCTTACATTGAGGCGGGTCACTCCTGATGCCTTGAGTCGAGCGGCATGACGGGCCAATTGGGTGGCGTTGGTCGACAGCGAAAGATCTTCAATCCCAGGCAGAGTGGCGAGGCGCTGGGTCAGATCGGTGATGTTGCGCCGTAACAGCGGTTCACCGCCGGTCAGGCGGACGCGCTTCAGCCCCATGCGGGCAAACAGGCCGATGACCCGTTCGATCTCGTCGAAGGTGAGCCAGTCGGCGGGCTCCTCAAAGCCTTTGAAGCCTTCTGGGATGCAATAGGCGCAGCGCAGATCGCACCGATCTGTCACCGACAGGCGGAGATATTCCACTTGGCGCCCGAAGGGGTCAATGAGTTTGACTTGGCTCATGACAGCGAACTCTACCCCAGAGAAATAAGAATGGGGGCAAGAAAATTGATCCTCATCAACAAGCAATGAGAGCTAAAAGGGTGTTGCGCACAAATAATTGCGGTCTAGGGGCTTGAAAGAGTGGGGCACGGGCCCTACTATTGGCACTCACAGGCAGGGAGTGCTAGCAGATCGTTCGATTTTGATAGAACGGCCGCGCGCCGACTGGCCGGTATTGACCCCTCATTCACAGTAAGGAGAACCCTCATGAAGATTCGCCCCCTGCACGATCGCGTGAACGTCAAGCGCATGGAAGAAGAACGCAAGACCGCATCCGGCATCGTGATCCCCGACTCTGCCACCGAGAAGCCTGATCAGGGTGAAGTGGTGGCCGTGGGCCCGGGCAAGAAAGATGACAGCGGCAAGGTGATTGCCATGGCGCTCAAAGTGGGTGACCGCGTGCTGTTCGGCAAGTACTCTGGCCAAACCGTCAAGATGGATGGCGAAGAGCTGCTGGTGATGCGCGAAGAAGACATCATGGGCGTTATCGAAAAGTAATTTTTCGCAACCGGAAATTTTTTCCGTGCAGGCTCCGAACCGCGCCGCGGAGGGGGCCAGAGCAAAAAACAATTGTCTACTGATTCAATAGATTAAGGAGCTATAACATGGCCGCTAAAGATGTACGATTTGGAGATTCCGCTCGCCACCGCATGGTCGCTGGCGTCAATGTGCTGGCAAATGCAGTCAAAGTGACCCTGGGCCCGAAGGGCCGCAATGTCGTGTTGGACCGTTCTTACGGCGCCCCCACTGTCACCAAGGACGGCGTGACAGTTGCCAAGGAAATTGAACTGCCCGATCCGTATGAGAACATGGGCGCTCAGATGGTTCGCGAAGTCGCGAGCAAGACGAGCGACGCCGCGGGCGATGGTACTACCACCGCCACGGTTCTCGCGGAATCTATCTACCGCGAAGGTCTCAAGCATGTGACCAGCGGTGCCAACCCTATCAGCTTGCAACGCGGCATCCACAAGGCCGTTGAAGCGGCTGTTGCCCACTTGGAGAAGATCGCCAAGAAGGTCAAGGACAAGGAAGAGATCAAGCAAGTTGCTACCGTGTCCGCTAACTGGGACTCCAGCATTGGCGAGATTATCGCGGATGCCATGGATAAGGTCGGCAAGGACGGAACGATCACCGTTGAGGAAGCCAAGTCCATCGAAACCACGCTCGATGTCGTCGAGGGTATGCAATTCGATAAGGGCTATCTCTCACCCTACTTCGTCACCAGCCCGGAGACGATGGAATGCAAGATGGAAGA
>SXTL01000029.1 GCA_005790965.1 Burkholderiales bacterium
CAGCGGCGGGGGCAGCAGCCTCTTCCTTCTTGCCACAAGCAGTCAGGGACAGGGCCAGCAGGAGGGCGGCGAACAGAGCAGAGATCTTCATGAGTATTCCTTCGTATGGAGTGTTGAAAGTAAAGTCCGATCAGCTCTCACTGACCTTGACGGGCGAGATTCTAGTGCTTTCTCTCACCTTTGCAAGCGTCTTCAGATGTTTTGCATGAATTTTTTTTGCGTAAAGAGGTGCGTCAGGTAAATGGGAGGGTCATAGCTAGCAATGAACCGGCAGGCATCAGGGTTGGTAATCCAGCCACCCCGCGCAGAACCAGTCGTGCAACCGGGGCATGGCGGTTCCAGGAATGGCATCCCCGGCGAGGGAGCGCTGATCGGCTAGGGCGACCAGCGTGGGATATTCGGCTGGTGTGGGATAGATCTGTTCCCCATTGAAAAACAGAACTTTTTTGTGCCAGAGCAGACGGCTGCCAGGGTGAAGACGGATGCCCTGCCGTGCGGCTTTTTGCATGAAGGCGATGAGCGAAGGTTTGCGTTCCGGTGGGTTGAAGAAGATGTTGGGCTTGGGTTCGCTGAGATAACCGGCAATAGACGATTTAAGCTCGCGGTCGGAGTTTTTCAGGGCTTTGGCAATCCGCTGCGCGATGTTTTCCAGCATGGCGTCCGGAATCTGGCCAGGATGACGAGTGGGGGTCAGATGAGGGTCGTTGTAATAATCGGGCGCATCGACGGTATCAATGAGGTGATTGAGAAACTGGACCGTCATTTCCTGATCGCTGGGTGAACGAAAACCGACCGACAAGGTCATGCATTCACTCAAGGCAACGCCGTTATGGGCGCAATGTGGCGGTAGATAAAGCATGTCGCCCGGCTCTACCTCCCAGACTTGTTCGGCTTGGAAGTCGGCCAGAATGCGCAGAGGGGCGTTGGGAATCAGGCGGCGGTCTTTTTGGGTGCTGATTTCCCAGCGGCGCCGACCGAGGCCCTGAATGAGGAAAACATCATAGGGGTCAAAATGTGGGCCGACGCCGCCACCAGCGGGCGCGAGGCTGATCATCAAGTCGTCAAGCCGCGCATAGGGTACAAAATTGAAATGGTTCAGAAGGCGGTCGGCCTCGGGTGCCAGAAGATTGACTCCTTGGACCAGCAAGGCCCAGTCCTTGTTGGGTAAGGCAGCCAAGTCGTCCGCTGAGAATGGGCCGAAATCCAGCGACCAGCGACCGCGCCGGCGCTGTACCAGACGGCTTTCGCCGTCTTCGTGGTTGGCAAAGGCGCGCAGGCGTTGTGGCGAGATCAGTTTTTCAACGCCTGGCAAGGCGTTTTTGACCAGCAAGGGTTGTTTCTGCCAGTAGTCGCGAAAGAAGGCGCGGGGCGTGATGCCACCCAGCATGGTTTTTAGGGGGGGCAATTCAAGGAGGTAAGTTTGTGTCTTGGACATGGGTTGAGTCCTATAATGCGCGCCAGTAAGAAGGATGAGTCCTGTAAAAGGGAATGCAACGATTCACGGTTGGAGAAAGCCAAATGTTGAAAGTGGGCGAACACGCGCCAGAGTTCGAATTGCCGGATGCCGATATGCGCATGGTGCGTCTGGGTGATTATCGGGACCAATCCCTTGTTATCCTCTATTTCTATGTGCGGGATGATACGCCCGGTTGCACGACTGAGGCGATCGAGTTCAGCGATCGGGAGGCCGAATTTGCCGAGGCGGGTTGTACGGTGCTGGGTGTGTCACGCGATGATTGCATCCGCCACAGTGAATTTCGTGACAAGTATGGCATTACGGTGCGGCTACTGGCCGATCGTGAGAGCCAAGTTTGCCGCCTTTATGATGTGCTACAGAACCGCGAGGTGGACGGGGTCGTGCGCGAGTCGGTACAACGCTCTACTTTCGTGATTGACAAAGCAGGGGTGATTCGTTATGCCGTCTATGGAGTGACGGCAAAGGGCCACGCAGAAGAGCTATTGGAATGGGTGAAGGGGTTGTGATGCTGATTACGCAAAATACGGTGGTTTCCCTGTCTTATCGTCTGGCGACGATGGATGATGAGTTGCTGGAGGAGGCGGAAGTCGATACGCCGGCAGAATATCTGCACGGCGGTTACGACGGTATCTTCCCCAAGGTGGAGGCGATGCTCGAGGGCAAGCAAATCGGGACTGAGCTGGATGTGGTTCTTGAGCCCATCGATGCCTTTGGTGATTTTGACGCCACCCTGCTGCGGGTCGAGGCCTTGAGTGACTTTCCGGCCGAGATCGAGATCGGCCAGCAGTTTGAAGGACATACCGGGGATGGCGAACGCCTCAGTGTCTTTACCGTGACCGATATTGCCGATGGCAAGGTGGTGGTAGACGGTAACCATCCTTTGGCCGGGCAACGCCTGCATCTGACTTGCCGTGTTCTGGCCGTGCGGGTAGCCCTGCCGGAAGAAGTCGCCCATGGTCATATCCACGGCCCGGACGGCCATCACGACGCGCATTAATCAAGCGGGAATTAACTGGGGAGGCCTATCATGAAAATCACCTATCTGGATTTTGAGCAGCCGATTGCCGAATTGGAGGCAAAGATCGAGTCGCTGACTGAGATGACGGACAACGGCGTGGATGTCTCGGGCGAAGTCGCCCAGTTGCGCAAGAAGAGCGCGGCCCTGTCCAAGTCGATTTACAACAAGCTGAATGCCTGGCAGATCTCGCAGGTGGCGCGTCACCCGCAACGGCCTTACACGCTGGACATTATCGCCGCCCTGTTCACTGAGTTTGAGGAATTGCATGGTGATCGTGCCTATGCCGATGACCCGGCGATTGTCGGCGGTATGGCCCGTTTTGAGGGTGAGCCGGTGATGGTGATCGGCCATCAGAAAGGCCGCGACACCAAGGATCGCCAATATCGCAATTTTGGCATGCCCCGTCCGGAGGGTTATCGCAAGGCCCTTCGTCTGATGCGTCTGGCAGAAAAATTCCAGGTTCCCGTGCTGACCTTTATTGACACGCCCGGAGCCTATCCCGGTATCGATGCCGAGGAGCGTGGCCAGTCTGAGGCAATCGCCCGCAACCTGTATGTCATGGCCGAACTAAAGACCCCGATCATTTGTACCGTTGTGGGCGAAGGAGGGTCTGGTGGTGCATTAGCCATTGGGGTCGGCGATGTCGTGCAGATGCTGCAATACGCTACTTATTCGGTTATCTCGCCGGAGGGCTGCGCCTCGATCCTGTGGAAGGATGCCGGCAAGGCCTCGATTGCAGCGGAGGCCCTCTCCATCACGGCCGCCAAACTGAAGCCCCTCGGTCTGGTCGATCAGATCGTGCCTGAGCCTTTGGGCGGCGCCCATCGCGATCTTGATTTGGCCATGGAGAACCTGCGCCAGTCCCTGCGCGCGGCCTTGGATCTCGCCGGTGAATCGTCTCTGCCGCAATTGCTCAATCGTCGCTACGAGCGTCTGATGAGCTACGGCAAGTTTAAGGAAACGCGGCGCGCCTGATGGGCCGGGCCGGGCCGGCGGATCGCATCGCCGCGTTCCTGCGCGCGCAGCATAACGGGCGTCCGGCGGAGGCGGCGTGGCGCCTTTGTGCGGCCTTCTCCGGTGGACTCGATTCCACTGTTTTGTTGCATTGTCTGGTGTCTCTGCGGGCTCAACTGGGCTTCGAACTCACCGCCCTCCATGTTCATCATGGGCTGCAGCCAAGCGCCGATGCATGGGCAGGCCATTGCACGGCGCTGTGCGCTGCCTGGGGCGTTCCCCTGACGCTTGAACGGGTGGCCGTTGTCTCGGCTGACAAGGGCCTTGAGGCCGCTGCCCGCGATGCCCGTCGCCATGCCTTTGCGGCGCAGCCGGCCGACGCCATCTTGCTGGCCCAACATCGCGACGATCAGGCCGAGACCTTCCTTTTCCGTCTTTTGCGCGGGGCCGGTACGCGAGGTCTCGCGGCCATGCGGCCGGTGACGCACAGCCCGGCCGGCCCGGACCTTTGGCGGCCCCTACTCGATACCCCGCGAACCGAAATCCTTGCCTATGCAAAAGCGCACGCTTTGTCCTGGGTCGATGATCCCAGCAACGACGATGTCGCCTATGCCCGCAACTTTTTGCGTCTTAGCATCCTGCCTGTTCTTACTGCCCGTTTTCCGGCAGCCAGCGCCATTCTTGCCCGTACCGCTGAGCAGATGGCCGAGGATGCTCAGCTGCTGGATGAACTCGCTGCGCTGGAGGCTGCGGACGCCTGCGATGCGGAAGGGGGTCTGTCCTGTGTTCGGCTCGCTGCCCTGAGCCCGGCCCGGGCCCGTAACCTGTTGCGATGGTGGTTGGCGCGCTCGGGTGTGTTCGTCGATCGGGCTCGCCTGGATGACCTGCTGAAACAAGCCCTTTCCATGCCGGACGCGCATCCGGAGATCCGTATTGCTGAACGACGCCTGCAGCGGAGTCGGGGTTTTTTACGCTGGGCGTGAGATCAAACCCGCGGTAACCCGTTCGGTAATGCCGGCCTCCAGGGTCTGCATGCCGGCCTCGCGTCCCGTTTGCAGGACACTCTCAATCTGATGGGTCTTGCCTTCACGAATCAGGTTGCGGATGGCGTTATTGCAGGTCATAACCTCAAAGGCCGCGATGCGGCCATTACCGTCGGCTCGCGCAAACAGTCGCTGGGTCAGGACGATGCGGAGCGATTGGGCGAGTTGGGCTCGGACCTGATTTTGTTGGCTGGCTGGAAACCCATCGATGATGCGGTTGACGCTATTGGCGGCTCCGGCCGTGTGCAGGGTAGTCAGAACCAGGTGACCCGTTTCGGCCGCTGTCAGGGCTAGTTGTATGGTTTCCGGGTCGCGCATCTCGCCGACCAAAATTACATCCGGATCTTCACGCAAGGCCGCCCGCAGACCCTCGGCAAAGGTGGCGGCATCGCGGCCAATCTGCCGTTGCGTTACCAGACTGCGGGCGCTGCTATGCAGGTATTCGATGGGGTCCTCGAGGGTCAGGATATGGCAGGCGCGCTGGCGATTGATTGCGCCCAGCAAGGCGGCAAGTGTGGTGGTTTTGCCTGATCCGGTGGGACCAGTGACGAGGATCAGACCTTGCGTTTCGTTGCTAACCCCGAGAGCTGCAGGCGGTAACTGCAGGCTGTGCGGATCGGGAACCTGATCGGCCAGACGGCGCAGGGCACAGCTGGACCCTGTGTTGGAGCGGTAAAAATTAGCCCTCAGGCGGATGCCGCCCAGATTGAAGGCCGTATCGGCATCACCCTGCGTAGCTAAGCGGGCCTGTTGTCGGGCATCCAGATAACGCAACTCCAGTTCGGCCAGAGCTTCTGGACTGACCGATTCCGCGAGATGGCGGATGGTTCCTTGCTCGCGAACGACAACGGTCTGTCCGGACTGCAGATGCAGGTCGGAGACCGATGCAGTAAGCCAGGTGGTAATGCGTTGCTCGATGTTCATGCTCGGTTTATAGCCGCCAAAGTATTGAATGGCAAGCCGTAATTCACCGCGAAAACGGCCATTTCTGCTATCATTCTGCGCCTTCCGAACCGAGTCGGTTCGGGTCTTTTTTATCCCTCAGGAGCTGTATTGTGGCTATCGAACGCACCTTTTCCATTATCAAACCCGACGCCGTTGCCAAAGATGTGATCGGCAAGATCTATTCCCGTTTTGAGACCAACGGTCTGAAGATTATTGCTTCCAAGATGAAGCACCTGTCGCGCCGCGAGGCCGAAGGCTTTTATGCCGTACACAAAGGCCGTCCGTTCTTTAACGATCTGGTCGAGTTCATGATCTCTGGCCCGGTGATGCTGCAAGTGCTGGAAGGCGAGGGTGCGATTGCCAAGAATCGCGAGTTGATGGGGGCGACTGACCCGAAGAAGGCGGATGCCGGAACCATTCGCGCTGACTTTGCTTCCAGCATCGACGCTAACGCGGTGCACGGTTCTGATGCACCGGAAACCGCAGCAGTCGAGATCGCCTATTTCTTCGCGGCGAGTGAGATCTACTCCCGTTAATGTCTGCTCTGGCCCCGGTCAATCTTTTAGATTTCGATCTACCTGGACTCGTCGCGTGGTTTGAGTCCATCGGCGAGAAGCCGTTTCGCGCCCGGCAGGTGATGCGTTGGTTGCATCACTTTGGCGCGGACGATTTCGGATCGATGACCGACCTGGCCAAGTCCTTGCGCGCCAAGCTGGACCAGGTGGCGTGCATTACGCCCCCCGTTTTGGTGGCGGGCCAAGATTCTGCAGACGGCACTCGCAAATGGGCCTTGCAGGTTGGCCCCAATAACCGTGTTGAGACGGTTTTCATTCCTGATGGCGAGCGCGGCACATTGTGCGTGTCTACGCAGGTGGGCTGCGCGTTGGAATGCCGTTTTTGTTCGACCGGCGCGCAGGGTTTTAACCGTAATCTCTCCACAGCCGAGATCATCGGCCAGGTGTGGTGGGCGAACCGGGCGATGGGCCGCGATCCCAAGAATGAAAGGTTAATCAGCAATGTGGTGCTGATGGGCATGGGCGAGCCGCTGCTCAATTACGACCATACGGTACGGGCGCTCAATCTCATGTTGGACGATCATGCCTATGGTCTGTCGCGGCGCCGGGTAACGGTATCCACCTCCGGCATCGTGCCGGCCATGGACCGTCTGAGTCAGGATTGTCCGGTGGCGCTGGCGGTGTCGCTGCATGCCCCCAATGACCGTCTGCGCGATGAACTCGTGCCGATTAACCGCAAATATCCACTCAAAGAATTGATGGCAGCCTGCCAGCGTTATCTTGAGTTTGCACCGCGCGATTTCATTACCTTTGAATATGTGATGCTGGACGGTATAAACGACAGCGATGTGCAGGCGTGGGAGTTAATTGCGCTGACCCGCGAGGTGCCGTGCAAGTTCAACCTGATCCCGTTCAACCCGTTTCCAGATACGGTGTACAAACGCTCACCGGCCCAGCGGGTGCGTGAGTTTGCGGCGCGTTTACAGGAAGCGGGTATCGTTACCACGACGCGCAAAACGCGCGGCGAGGATATTGACGCGGCCTGTGGACAGTTGGCGGGTAAGGTTGAAGACCGTTCGCGGCGCGTAGAACGCCGCCTGAGTGTGGCTTGAGTAGCGTTTGCGTGTGGATGAGGAGGGTGCATGACGAGTGACGCAATCATTGAGGGCTGTGGCAAACGGCTTGCCGAGGCGCGTGCCGCCAAGTCGTGGTCAGTGGTTGAAGTGGCCGGACAGCTCAAGTTTGGCAGTAGCCAGATCGAGGCCATGGAGGCCGAGGACTGGGACCGTTTTCCCTCTCGGGCGACGCTGCGTGGTTTCTTGCGTGTCTATGCACAGCATCTGAATCTGGATCCCGCCAGCCTGTTTGTTGCAACTGAGTCGCAGGTTGCCGCGGCTGATCCATTAACACCCACGACGACGGGGATTCGTTTTTCTGGAAGCGGGGCGCGTATCTGGTTGGTGGTGATCCCGCTGGTTGCGGTGGCCTTTTTTACGCTCGTCATCGGTTTGTATACATGGTTGTCGCAAGGTGCGGATGAGCCCTTGCGGACCGACCCCGGGCCTGAAGTGGTGGCACCCGATCGCGCCGCCGTCCCTGCTGTTACACCACCTCCGCCGGCGGCTCCTTCCGCTTCTTCCGCTGCAGGGGGTACGCCTGCGACCCCGCCTCCAATGTCGGCTGTCGCTCCGACTGCGGGGGCCACAACGGAGACCAGTGGATTACTTTTTACCACGACCGCTGATGCCTGGGTTGAGGTGACTGATGCGACGAATCAGCGGGTCCGTCGCCTTGCGCGGGCCGGTGAGAGTACGCGTATTGCCGGCACGCCGCCGTATAGACTGGTCGTGGGTAATGCGGTTCATGTCAGCCTGCAATACAACAACCGCTCCGTTGATCTCAAGCCGTTTATCGGTGAAAAGGTTGCACGGCTGACCTTGGAATAGTCCTGCATGAATTCACAGCCTCGCACCCGTGCCGTAAAAATTGGCCCCGTCACCGTGGGGGGGGGCGCGCCGGTCGTCGTGCAGTCGATGACAAATACTGATACGGCCGATGTGGCCGGTACGGTGACTCAGGTGGAGCAACTTTGGCGCGCGGGTTCCGAGTTGGTGCGCTTGACGGTCAATAGTCTGGAGGCCGCACGGGCGGTGCCGGCAATTCGCGCCCAGCTTGAGGCGCGGGGCTGCTCCGTGCCCTTGATTGGCGACTTTCATTTCAATGGCCACAAGCTGCTCAAAGAGGTTCCCGAGTGCGGCATTGCCCTGGCCAAGCTGCGCATCAACCCGGGAAATGTGGGGCATGGCAGTGCCGATCCCTTCGCGCAGATGATTGAGTTTGCCGCCCGCCACGACAAGGCGGTGCGCATCGGCGTCAACTGGGGCAGTCTCGACCAGCGGTTGCTGGCGCGCATGATGGACGAGAACAACGCTCGGCCCCAGCCTTTGCCAAATGCTGAGGTGATGCAGGAGGCGCTTTTGACCTCAGCTCTGGAATCGGCGCAACGCGCTGAAGTATTGGGTTTGGCTGCCGACCGCATCATCTTGTCGTGCAAATTATCGGTGGTGCAGGATCTGGTGCGCGCCTACCGCGAGCTGGCACGGCGCTGTGATTATGCGCTGCATCTTGGCTTGACCGAGGCCGGCATCGGTTCCAAGGGCATCGTCGCTTCTACCGCTGCGCTCGCTATCCTGTTGCAAGAGGGGATTGGCGATACCATTCGCGTCTCTCTGACCCCCAAGCCCGACGAGCCGCGCACCTTGGAGGTCCAGGTGGCGCAGGAGATTTTGCAAACCTTGGGTCTGCGCGCTTTTACGCCACTGGTCACGGCCTGCCCTGGGTGTGGCCGTACCACCAGTACGGTGTTCCAGTCGCTTGCCGATCAAATTCAATCCTGGCTGCGCGAGCAGATGCCGATCTGGCGTAACCGCTATCCCGGCGTCGAGGCGATGAGCGTCGCGGTGATGGGTTGTGTGGTTAATGGCCCGGGCGAATCGAAACACGCCAATATCGGTATTTCGCTGCCAGGCAGCAATGAAACCCCGGTCGCGCCGGTGTACGAAGACGGTATCAAGACCGTCACCCTCAAGGGCGAGCGCATCGCCGAGGAATTCCAAGCGCGGGTCGAACAGTATGTGAAGCGAACATATGGCTAATGAAACCCTGCGTGCCGTGCGTGGCATGAACGATATCCTGCCGAACGAGATCGGTACCTGGCAGCACTTCGAGGCGATGGTGCGGGCTTGGCTGACGAGCTATGGCTACCGCGAGTTGCGCACGCCCATCCTCGAACAAACGGCGCTGTTCAAGCGCGCTATTGGTGAGGTGACCGACATCGTCGAAAAGGAGATGTATACCTTCGTCGATGAACTCAACGGCGAGTCGCTGACGCTGCGTCCGGAAGGTACGGCCTCGTGCGTGCGGGCAGTCATCGAACACAATTTGGTTTATGACGGTGGCAAGCGGCTCTGGTACCAAGGCCCGATGTTCCGCCACGAACGGCCGCAGACAGGGCGCTATCGGCAGTTTCATCAGATTGGGGTCGAGGCGATGGGCTTTGCGGGCCCGGATACGGATATCGAACATCTGCTCATGACGGCGCGGCTCTGGCGTTTGTTGGGTATCGCCGACGCGGTGACGCTGGAGATCAACAGCTTGGGCGGGGCCGAGTCGCGTACCCGACATCGTGCCAAGTTGATTGCCTATTTTGAGGCGCACCAAGAGCAATTAGACGAGGATGCTAAACGCCGCCTTTACAGTAATCCGCTGCGCATTCTGGACACCAAAAACCCGGCGTTGCGTGACTTGGTAGAGGCTGCGCCACGGCTGATGGATGAATTAGACGATGCGGCGCGGGCGCATTTTGATGCCGTTTGTGCCGGGCTGGAGACGGCCGGCATCGCCTATCGCATCAATCCGCGCCTGGTGCGCGGCCTCGACTATTACAACTACACCGTGTTCGAGTGGGTGACCGATCGCTTGGGTGCGCAAGGCACGGTCTGCGCTGGGGGGCGTTTTGATAGTCTGATCGAACAATTGGGCGGCAAGCCCGCGCCGGCCTGCGGCTTTGCTATGGGTATCGAACGCTTATTGGCGTTGATGACCGAACTCGGCCAGACAGGTGCGGTTGACGGTCCCGATTGCTATCTGGTCAATGTGGGCGAGGCCGCAACGCGCATGGCGCAGACTGTGGCCGAGACCTTGCGTGATGGCGGCCTGTCGGTCGTCTTGCATAGCGGCGGTGGCAGTTTCAAATCGCAGATGAAAAAGGCCGATGCCAGTGCGGCGCGTTATGCCATCATTCTCGGTGATGATGAGGTGGCAGCCGGCGAGGTGAACCTGAAGGCTCTGCGCGGCATGGCTTGGGGTGATACGCAACAACAACGGGTGACGCTGCCAGTAGCGGTGGATCTGATCAAACAAGGAGTGATAAATGGCAACCTATGACCTCGAAGAACAAGAACAGATCGCGGAATTTAAGGCGTGGTGGACGCAGTATGGCAAATGGGTGATTGCGGCGGTCGTCGTCTTCGTCCTGGGGGTTGGGGGGGTGCGGGGCTGGAACTGGTGGCAGGACAAGCAGTCTCGCGAATCGGCCGTGTTGTTCGAGCAGGCCGTGGCGGCGCGGGCGGCCAATAATCCGGCGGCCGTCAAACAGGCCACCGCCCA
This sequence comes from Burkholderiales bacterium, assembly GCA_005790965.1. Taxonomy (GTDB): domain Bacteria; phylum Pseudomonadota; class Gammaproteobacteria; order Burkholderiales; family Thiobacillaceae; genus QYQG01. Next base: position 10,621 of record SXTL01000029.1, read on the forward strand.
GATCATGGATCAGTATGCGGGCTCGGGTTATGCCACGCCGGCCGCCTGGATGGCCGCTCAGGTTAATCTTGAAGGCAATGATATGAAGAGTGCGCTGGCCCAGTTCCAGTTTGCTTTCGACCATGCGCGTGGCGCTGTGATGCAGGATCTTGCCCGGTTGCGCCTAGCCAGCCTCAAATTCCACAGTGGTGATAGCCAAGGCGCCTTGGACTTGCTTGAGACGGCACCGGCGCAGGCCTATGCGGGACTCTTCGGCCAGCTGCGCGGTGATGTGTTGGTGGCGCTGAAGCGCCCGTCCGAGGCGCGCCTGGCTTGGCAAGAAGCCCTGGCGGCGATGGAAAAGACGGATAAGACAGATCCGCTTCATGCCTTGCTGGAGATGAAGCTGGATGCTCTGGGAGAAGGGTCATGATGGGGAGCATCAACAACCTTTGGAACGGGTTCGCCATTACCCTTTTGAGCACTCTGCTGACGGGTTGCGGGACGCTGGATACGGTGAGCAGTTGGGTTGGCATGGGGGATAAGGCCAAGGTGCGCCCGACCGAATTGGTTGATTTCAAGCCGACCCTGAGCATTAAACGGGACTGGGAGGCGCAGATCGGTTCAGCAGGAAGCTATGTCTTTGCTCCGGACAGTGATGCAACGACTGTGTATGTCGCGGCGGCAGACGGTCAGGTGGCGGGTTTGGATCTGGCCAACGGTCAGGCGCGTTGGCGGGTAAGTCTGGGACAACGCTTGTCGGCGGGTGTTGCGGCCGGTGAGGGCTTGGTGCTGGTCGGGACGCCAAAGGGGCAAGTCCTGGCCTTGCGGGTGGCCGACGGTTCGTTGGCCTGGACGGCCGTGTTGTCAGGCGAGATCCTGGCGCGGCCGATGGTCCAAGCCGGCGTGGTTTATGCGCGTAGCAGTGATGGCCGGGTCTATAAGCTGGATGCCAAGGATGGCAAAGTCCTGTGGGCTTATAGTCGGACGCTGCCGGTCCTGACCCTGCGTGAGGCCGGTGGCTTAGCTGCTGATGCGCAAGCGGTTTACGCCGGGCACGCGGGCGGTCGCCTGACGGCCTTGGCGCAGACGAATGGCGCCCCGCTGTGGGAGGTTAATGTGGCCCTGCCGCGCGGTGCAACCGAATTGGAACGGATCGCTGATGTGCTGGGGACACCAGCCGTCAATGGCCGCCAAGTCTGTGCGGCGGCTTATCAGGGACGGGTCAGCTGCTTTGAGCGCAGCAACGGCAATTTGCTGTGGGCGCGTGAGTGGCCTGCGGGTCGCGGTGTCGCCATGGATGACCGCAGCGTGTACGGCGTCGATGCCGAATCGGTGGTGCAGGCCTTCGAGCGGCAGCGTGGCGTAAGCCCTTGGAAGCAGGATAAATTACAGCATCGTCAGGTCGGGACTCCCTTGGCCCTCAACGAGCAGGTGATCGTGGGCGATTATCAGGGTCAGATTCATGTGCTGAACCGCTTGGACGGGGCTTTTGCGGCCCGGGTGGCGACCGATGGCAGCCCTGTGCGGGGCGAATTGTTGCCCGTGCGGCAGGGTTTTTTAGCCCAGACGGCCCAGGGTGGCGTTTTCGCATTTAAATTGGATAAGTAGTGAAACCCACGATCGTTTTGGTCGGCCGGCCCAATGTCGGCAAGTCGACCCTGTTCAATCGTCTGACCCGATCGCGTGATGCCTTGGTGCACGATCTGCCGGGCCTGACCCGCGATCGTCATTATGGCCATGGACGGTTGGATAAGCCCTGCCTGATTGTCGATACCGGTGGTTTCGAGCCGGTGGTGGACAGCGGTATCCTGGCTGAGATGGCGCGCCAGACCCTGCAGGCGGTTGATGAGGCAGATGCCATTGTCTTTCTGGTCGATGGCCGCACGGGGGTCGCGCCGCAGGACAAGATGATTGCCGATCGCTTGCGCCGCAGTGGCCGCCCCATTTTTCTGGCCGTCAACAAGACCGAAGGCATGCCGGCTGAGGTGATTGCGGCCGAGTTTTTTGAGCTGTCGCTGGGTCAGCCTATCGCTATATCCGGGGCGCATGGCGAGGGGGTGCGCGAGTTGATGGCGCAGGTCTTGGCCAATTTCCCGGATGAACTCCCGGACGAGATGGTGAGCGATAACCACCCTCGCATCGCCATTATTGGTCGTCCCAATGTGGGCAAGTCCACCTTGGTGAATGCCTTGGTGGGCGAGGAGCGGGTCATTGCCTTCGATCAACCGGGCACAACGCGGGACTCCATCGAGGTTGAGTTTGAGCGGCAGGGCCGTCACTACACCCTGATCGATACGGCAGGGGTGCGGCGCAAGGGGCGTATTGATGGCGATGCCCTGGGGGCTATTGAAAAATACTCTGTAATTAAAACATTGCAGGCCATCGAGGAGGCTAATGTCTGTGTTTTGGTTCTTGATGCGCATCAGGAGATCTCCGACCAGGACGCCCATCTGGCGGGCTTTATCCTCGAGGCGGGGCGGGCCTTGGTCGTCGCGATCAACAAGTGGGATGGGCTGGATGGTTATGCCCGCGATCGGCTTAAGCTGGAGCTCGGCCGCCGGCTGGTATTTCTGAGTTTTGCCCGTTTTCACTATATCTCGGCCTTGCATGGCCAAGGTCTGGGTGGGGTGCTGAAGTCAGTCAATGAGGCCTATGCCGCAGCGATGGCCAAGTTGCCAACCCCGAAGCTGACCGACATCCTGCAGTCTGCGGTGGAACGCCACGCGCCACATAAGTCTGGCCTGTTCCGGCCCAAGCCCAAGTATGCGCACCAAGGGGGCAGCAATCCGCCTATCATCGTCGTGCACGGCAACCACCTTGAGGGCATCTCCAAAGATTATCAACGCTATCTGGAAAATACCTTCCGTGCGGCCTTTGATCTGCAGGGTACGCCGTTACGCGTGGAGTTCAAGGCGAACGAAAACCCCTACGAGGCGAAAAAACCCAAATCCATGACTCAGCGTGAGGCCAACAAAGCGCGTCGTGAGCGTCGCCATCGGCGCAAGACCTTCGGGTCTTGATGCGTTGGCTATGGCCCGGACGAATTTCAGATACAATGCTGGCTCGGCTTTATTGGTGTTGAGTTAAATCAAAAAATTATGAACAAAGGGCAGATCCTACAAGACCCGTTTCTCGCTGCGCTCGCACAGGAGCAGGTGCCGTGTTCCGTTTATCTGGTTAACGGTATCAAGTTGCAGGGCTATATTGAGTCCTTCGATGCCTATGTGGTCGTGCTGAAGAATGCGATAAGTCAGATGGTGTACAAGCACGCCATATCGACCATTGTGCCGTCGCGTCCCGTGCTGTTCCGTCAAGCGGACTCGGCAGGGCGTACCGAAATGTCTACTTCAGCTACAGAAGCCGAGCAGGACTGAGCGGATTCCCTTGATTCCGCGTCACAGGGACCCAGGCGGGTCTAGCTTTCATGTTTGAGCGGCCTGAAACAGGTACCCGTGCCGTGCTGGTGGGCGTCAATTTCGGTCGCCCAGAGCATGCAGAACTCTTGTCTGAATTGCTATTGTTGGCCAAGAGTGCCGGGATTACCGTTACTGAGGTGGTTGAGGGGCGGCGCGATCGGCCCGACCCCGCCCTCTTCGTTGGTTCTGGAAAGGCCGATCAGGTTGCCGAGGCAATGCGTGCTACGGAGGCACAGATTGTCATCTTCAACCATGACCTGTCCCCGGTTCAGGAGCGCAATCTGGAGCGCCGCTTGGGGTGCCATGTTCTGGATCGCACGGCCTTGATTCTGCACATTTTCTCGCAACGCGCCCGCTCGGGTGAGGGCAAGTTGCAGGTGGAATTGGCGCAGATGCGGCATCAGGCAACGCGGCTGGTGCGCGGCTGGACTCACTTGGAACGACAAAAAGGCGGTATCGGCGTGCGCGGCGGTCCGGGCGAGACTCAACTGGAACTGGACCGGCGCATCTTGGCGACCAAAATTCGCAATCTCGAAGGCCGTCTCGGCCGTCTGGAAAAGAGTCGTGGCCTGCAACGCCGCGCTCGACAACGCGGCGGGGTGCTGGCGGTTTCGCTGGTGGGGTACACCAACGCGGGCAAATCCACCTTGTTCAATGTCCTGACCGGGGCCGGGGCCTATGCGGCGGACCAGCTCTTTGCCACGCTCGATACCACCACACGGCGGCTGTGGCTGGCGGAGGCCGGTCAGGTGGTGCTCTCCGATACGGTCGGATTCATTAACCGTTTGCCCCATACCTTGGTAGCGGCCTTTCATGCCACATTGGAAGAGACGGTGCAGGCCGATCTGCTTCTCCATGTCATCGATTATGCCAGCCCCGTTCGCGATCGCCAGATGGCTGAGGTAGATAAGGTTTTGGAAGAGATTGGAGCTCAGGCGGTGCCGCAGATTCAGGTCTTCAACAAGATTGATTTGACCGAGCGGGAGCCGGGTTTGGTTCGGGATGAATATGGTAAGATCGAACGCGTTTTTTTGAGTGCCAGGACCGGTGTCGGGCTGGATGCGTTGCGCCTAGCTATGACTGAGGCGGCGCAAGTGGCCGCGATAAACCGTACCGGCGATATTCGGGCGGATGACGCCGACGGCAACGATAAACCCATAGACGAGACAGACGATGGCATGGAATGAACCGAATGGCGGTAAGGGCGATGGCGGTCCGCCGGATCTCGACGAGTTGTGGAAGGGTTTTAATGAGCGCTTGAACGGAATGTTCGGGCGCGGTGGTGCACCCAATACGCCCGGACCCGATGGCGATAATGATGGCAATGGGGGCGGGGGCGGTAATGGGGGTGGCAACAGGCCCCCGCCGCGTGGCCGACCGCAGCTGCCGCAATTCCGTCTGCCTGGGATGAGTATCATCATAGGACTGGTGGGCCTGCTTTGGCTGGCGTCCGGCTTTTACATTGTTAACGCCGGTGAGCGCGGAGTTGTCCTTCGCTTTGGTCAGTTTTCCGAATCGACGATGCCGGGGCCACGCTGGCACTTGCCTTACCCCTTCGAATCGGTTGAAAAGGTCAATATCGAACAAGTGCGTACGGTTGAGGTGGGTTTTCGGCGCAATGTGAAGTCCAAGACCCTGAGCGAGTCCTTGATGTTGACGGATGACGAGAACATCATCGACCTGCAATTCTCGGTGCAGTATGTCCTCAAAGATCCGGAAGACTTCCTGTTTTCCAACCGCAATCCGGACGAGACCGTCATGCAGGTGGCTGAATCGGCTATGCGTGAAGTGGTGGGCAAGAGCCGCATGGACTATGTTCTCTACGAGGGTCGGGCCGATGTCTCGGTGCGGGCCACGAAGTTGATGCAGGAGTTGCTGGATCGTTATCGGATCGGGGTGACGGTCAGTAAGGTCAACTTGCAAAATGCCCAGCCACCAGAGCAAGTTCAGGCGGCCTTCGACGATGCGGTCAAGGCGGGCCAGGACCGTGAACGGCTGAAGAACGAGGGGCAGGCTTACGCGAATGATGTGGTCCCCAAGGCGCGTGGTTTGGCGGCGCGCTTGATTGCCGAGGCCAATGGTCACAAGCAGCGCGTCATTGTGGCTGCCGAGGGTGACGCGGCGCGTTTCACCTCGATTGTGACCGAGTACAACAAGGCGCCGCAGGTGACGCGGGAGCGTCTCTACCAGGATGCGATGCAACAGGTTCTGAGCAGTACAACCAAGGTCATGGTCGATAGTAAGCAGGGCCAGCAACTACTCTATTTACCGCTCGACAAGATCATGCAGATGTCGGCGCCCAGTGGTGTGCCGGCCGCCCCCGCCGCTGCGGCTGCGGCTGCGGTACCCGAGGCCGCGCCGCTGCGGGCGGCTCCCCCGCTGGACGCGCGCAGCCGTGACGCATCGCGTAGCCGTGATCGCGAGGTTCGCTAATGAAAAACCTATCTAATCTGATCACCCTGTTGATCGGCGTCGCCCTGCTGGTCTCGATGAGCCTCTTTACGGTTGATCAGCGCCAGGCTGCGCTGGTTTTTCAACTCGGCGAGATCGTCGATACCAAGCTCAAACCCGGACTCTATTTCAAGGTCCCGTTGGTACAGAATGTGCGAAATTTTGACACTCGCATCATGACCCTCGACCCGGCCGATCCGGAGCGCTTCATCACCTCTGAAAAGAAGAATGTGCTGGTCGATTATTTTGTCAAATGGCGGATTACCAATGTGCGGACCTTTTATGTCAGCTTTGGCGGTGATGAGGCCCGCGCCATTAATCGCTTGGCTCAGACGGTCAACGATGGCATGCGTGCCGAATTCGGTAAGCGTACCGTACACGATGTGGTCTCCGGTGAACGCGACGATGTGATGGATGCCTTGCGCAAGTCGGCCAATGCTGACGCCAAGCGGTTTGGCGTTGAGGTCTTGGATGTGCGTGTCAAGCGGGTGGACCTGCCCTCTGAGGTCTCTGAGTCGGTTTACCGGCGCATGGAGGCCGAGCGCAAGCGGGTGGCCAACGAGCTGCGTTCAACCGGTACCGCCGAGGCCGAGAAGATCAAGGCTGAAGCCGACCGGGAGCGTGAGGTTATCCTCGCCGAGGCCTATCGTGATGCCCAGCGTATCAAGGGGCAGGGCGATGGCAAGGCGGCGGCTATTTACGCCAAAGCCTATGGTAAGCACGCCGAGTTCTACGCCTTCTATCGCAGCATGGAGTCGTACAAAGCCAGCTTCAAGGATAAACAGGATATGATGGTCCTGCAGCCAAACTCGGCCTTTTTCCGCTACATGAATGCACCCAAGGGCGGCAAGTGACACTGCAAGAGATCTTTTTGCCAGCGCTGGCGCTGATGCTGGTTATGGAAGGAATGATGCCTTTCCTGGCGCCTAGGGTTTGGCGCGAGACCTTTACTCGCTTGGCAACGCTGCGTGAGGGCCAGATTCGTTTCATGGGCCTCATCGCCATGGTCTTGGGTCTGATGCTGATGCAGGTGGCGTTATGACACATCCTGCGAATCTTTATTCTGCCCCGGCCTGGCTTCTTCCCGAGTATGTCGAGGATGTTTTGCCGCCTTACGCGGCTACTCTTGAGGGCCTGCGTGCCCGTTTACTCGCCTTATTGAATAGCCATGGCTACGATTATGTGCAGCCGCCCATGCTCGAATTTCTCGACTCGCTGCTTTCCGCTGCGGGTAACGAGCTGGATCTCAAAACCTTTAAGGTGATCGACAGCCTGTCGTGTCGACAGATGGGGGTGCGTGCCGATATCACGCCGCAGATCGCGCGGATTGACGCCCATTTGCTGGGCCGCAACGGGGCGGTTCGTCTCTGTTATGCCGGCCCGGTTCTGCATACGCGCCCGGATGGCATGGCCAACCGCCGCGAGCCATATCAGTTGGGCGCTGAGCTGTTTGGCCACGCAGGCATTGAGGCTGATCTGGAGATCCTCACCTTGCTACTGGCGGCGATGCAGACCTGTGACCTTGTTCACACGCGTGTCAGCCTTGGCCATGTCGGATTATTCCGCGCCTTGGTGCGGGCAGCGGGGCTGGATGCAGAGACTGAGGCTGCTTTGTTTACCGCTTTGCGCCACAAGGATGTGCCGGAGTTAACGGCGCGCGTGGTGGGGCTTGAGGTGAAATGGCGGGCAGCTTTCCTGGCTTTGACCGAGCTCTATGGTGGAGTGGAGGTAATCGATACCGCACGGGCGCAATTGCCGGCCGTGGATGGCGTTGTGCAGGCCTTGGATGAGCTCGCGATCTTGGCTCGGGGTGTTCATGGCGCGGATATCGGCATTGATCTCGCCGATCTGCGCGGCTATGGCTATCACAACGGCGTGGTGTTCGCGGGCTATGTGGGCGGGCAGGCGCAGGCTGTAGCCTTGGGTGGACGCTATGACGGGACAGGTGCGCGTTTCGGGCGCGCCCGACCGGCCACAGGATTTAGCCTCGATCTGCGCCGGGTTCTGGATGTCATGCCTGAACCGGTAGCCACATCCGGGATTTTGGCCCCGTATGGCAATGCGATCGGGCTGTTGGACGAAATAGCGCGCTTGCGAGCGGCAGGTGAGCGCGTGGTTGTGGAGTTGCCGGGCCAAGAGGTTTGGCGCGCCAACTCGGGTTGCGACCGTATCTTGATTCAGGCGGGGTCTGCATGGCAGATCCAGCCCCTTATTTGAACGAAGGAAATATTATGAAGAATGTGGTGGTAATTGGTACGCAATGGGGCGATGAAGGCAAGGGCAAGATTGTCGATTGGCTGACCGACCACGCCCAAGGCGTGGTGCGTTTTCAGGGGGGCCACAATGCCGGCCACACCTTGGTGATTGGCGGCAAGAAGACCGTGCTGCATCTGATTCCGTCGGGCATTCTGCGGGCCGGCGTTCGTTGCTTTATTGGTAATGGTGTGGTGGTTTCGCCCGAGGCGCTGATCGAAGAGGTCGAGATGCTGGAAAAGGGGGGTATTGATGTCGCCAGCCGCCTGATCATTTCCGAGGCCTGCCCGCTGATCCTGCCGCATCACATTGCCCTCGACCAGGCCCGCGAGGCGGCCAAGGGCGCTGGCAAAATTGGCACCACCGGGCGTGGCATCGGGCCGACCTATGAAGACAAGGTGGCGCGCCGTGCCCTGCGCGTGCAAGACTTGATGTATCGCGAGCGTTTTGCCGCCAAATTGGGCGAGATCCTCGACTATCACAACTTTGTCCTGAAGCACTATTTCAAGGCCGAGACGGTGGACTTTAATCAGTCGTTGGACCGCGCCATGGAACTGGCCGAGAAGATCAAGCCGATGATCGGCGATGTGCCGCGCATGCTTTATGAGGCCAACAAGCGTGGCGAAAATCTGCTGTTTGAGGGTGCGCAGGGCACGCTGCTGGATATTGACCACGGTACCTACCCGTTTGTCACCAGCTCCAACTGCACCGCTGGCGGCGCAGCAACTGGTTCAGGTATGGGACCCAATGGGATGCATTATGTATTGGGTATTACCAAGGCCTATACCACGCGCGTTGGCGGGGGTCCGTTCCCCACCGAGTTGTTCGACGACACCGGCAAGTGGCTGTCCGAGAAGGGCAACGAGGTTGGTGCGACCACCGGCCGTGCCCGCCGTTGTGGCTGGTTTGATGCTGCGGCGCTTAAGCGTTCGATTCAGATCAACGGCGTCACCGGCCTGTGCGTGACCAAGCTTGATGTGCTGGACGGCATGGAAACCGTGCGTATCTGTACCGGCTACAAGCTGGCTAATACGGTGTGTGACATCCTGCCGGTGGGAGCTGAAAGTTTGACTGACTGCGAACCGGTGTACGAAGACTGGGCGGGCTGGAGTGATTCGACCGTGGGCAAGACCCGTTTTGAAGATCTGCCGGCCAACGCGCAAAAGTACCTTAACCGGATGCAGGAACTGTGTGGCGTGCCGGTGGATATCATCTCGACGGGTCCGGATCGCGCCGAGACCATCGTCGTGCGCCACCCCTTCCTTTGATGGGGTGGGTCGTCAAGAAAAGCAATAAAAAACGCATGAATCGGGGGATTCATGCGTTTGCATTTGGTGCCCAAGAGAGGACTCAGGAACGGCCTGAGAATGGGCTTTGTGGCGTGTCGTGAGTAAATCGTGAGTGATCGCGGCGGCTAGTATGCCTCTTTGCTGGACTGTATCCAGTCGGTGATCTCGCTGGCGATCCAGCGCA
>SXTL01000030.1 GCA_005790965.1 Burkholderiales bacterium
GTTAGACCGGCGGCCCGGCATGTAGATGCCTTCCACTTTGTCCAGTCGCCCCACGCCGCTCTGCGGTTGGTGACATTGCGCACAACTGAGCGCGTCTTTCTTGGGCGCAACCATGTGCGTAATCGGCCAGGACATCTCCGTGCTGACAAAGGCATATTTGCCGCTGTACTGCGCACCGATTTCCTTCATGCCGCGTTCAAGAGCACGATCCCAGTCAAAATTGACCCAGAAGGCATCCTTGTTGTCGGCTGTCCCATAGGTCTGGAAGACCACCAGTTGGTTGTTGCCCACATCATAGGGTTGCTTGCCGGTGAAGACCTTGAATGGCCAGATCTTCGATTTACCGTCAGCGGCTGAACCTTCGTAGGTATTGATCTTGGTTACCTGACTCGGATCCAGCTTGGTCTCACGCAGGGTGAAGTTGACCGTGCCGTTGTACCACTGATAAGTGGGGATCACATTGGATTCGTAGGTGAAATTACCCTTGCGACCATCATACGCATCATGGTGACCACCCGCGTCTTTGATCTTCACCGGTTTACCGTCTGGCGTGTGCTTGCCGGCCGTCGACCAGTCCCATGACATCTTGGTCGGCTGGGCGCGCGCAAACTCTGGAATGTGACAGGTCTGGCAGGCAATCTTGTTAGCATGCGAGTTCAAACGGGCATTGTCTTTATGCGGCGCAGTGCTATGACAGGCCTCGCAGGTTGCCGCGTTGGAGTCAGCCTTGCCCCGGATATGTTTTTCCGTGTCTTTGGCTACCGTCGCATAGCGGCTACCCGCCACTTTATGACCGCTGGTCTTGTGACACTCAGAGCAGGAGAAATTGAGTCCGTCCTTGGCCATGTGAATATCCAGGTATTTTCCCGGCTGCTTGAGCGAGCTATCCAGATCACCATGTTTCACGGCATCGCCGCCGCCGCCATAGAAATGACAAGCACCACAGTTGGAACGGCTGGTCTTGCCAACATTCTTGGCGACATTTTTTAGGTCCGTGGCGGGGACCATTTTTCCGGACTTGGGCGGAAACTCCGTTTCCTTGTATGGGGGATGGCCCGCCATGCCCGGCAACTTGCGGTAGGTACCGGTCGTGTCGTGACAGACTAGACAATCCACGCTTTCCTGCTTGGTAAAATCAAAATTCTGATCCTTCCAGCCATAACCGACATGGCAGGCCGTACAGAAGGCCTGATTCGACTCAATGGAGGTACAGAAATTGTTGATAATCCGGCGCTTGCCCAGTTTTTGCTGGGTCTTTGGGTTGTTGTATTCCCAAGTCCAGTGCGGAGTATGCATTACCTGATTGGCTGCCTCGGTGTGACACTTGAGGCAGGCCTTGGTCACTTCGGGGCCGCTCGCAAAAGGCCCCTGCAACTCCTTCAGCTTGGAGTGATCAGTCGTTGAGTGGGTCGCCGCCTTGCCGGGTACCGCCGCTGGCGCTGCCGCTACCGGTTGCGGAGCCTCGCTGGCCATGGCGAGGCCAAACCACGCCGCAGCGGCCAAACTCACTATCCTGTGCAGAGTTTTCATCATCTTCTCCCGGGGATCCATTAGCAGCCGCCGCCACCACCGCCCGCGCCACCAGCAGGAGCTGCCTTGGGCAACACCATCTGCGGAGCCGGCATCTTAGGATCAAAGATCAGGAACAGTTTCTGATCATCTGCCACATGCCCCATGATCTCACCCACCATCGGACCAAACATCCGCCCCATCAGGCCGGCGTTCATGGTGCCAATGTAGGTTTTACCGTCTTGTTTCTTGTAAACAGAGACCTTGCACGGCATCAGAATGGACAGGAAGCGCACATCATCGTCCTTGAGCACCGGACCTGAATACTTGGTGCTGCAGACCTCAATCATCAGAACCGGCAGAACATTGCCGCCATCCGTTTGGACAGCCTTGGCCGGGTTGCGGAGACCGGAGAGCGACCAGCCATTGGTCTTCAGGGTCGGATTATTCTCGATGTTGTACTGGATGCGCGCCACGGTCTCTTCCAAGCCATACGGGCTTTCGATCTCGTTAAACATCATTTTCGGCATCATCTGTATGCCAACCAGTACCAGAACCACGACGCCCGCAATAAAACCGCCAACTATTTTTAACATGTCACTCTCCTTGCAAAGTTTTTTTACAAAACAGCCGGATCAACCATGACGCACAAAACCGTCTGTATATGCGCACATACAAATATTAGCATATCGTTATCTGTTTTGTAGAGTTTTTGCTGCCCTCTGTGCGAACACCGACAAATTGTGGCCCCGCGAGGCCAGGCGAATCAGCCCGGTCGACGCGCCTGAGCTCTGGAGCGACGCATCGGCCGCGGTGCCCCGCTCATCGCCAAACCACAGGCCTCGACCAACTGAGCCGCCTCGCGTTCGGCCAATTCGACATATTGCCCGCGCCGCAATCGGGGCGGCAGGGTGACCGGCCCGAAACGAACCCGGATAAGGCGACTGACCGTCAGGCCCAAGGCTTCAATCAAGCGGCGAACCTCGCGATTGCGACCTTCTGACAAGGTCAGGCGATACCACTGGTTAGCCGCCTCTTCGTCGCCTCCCGCCAAAACCACGCTGGAGGCCCGAGCCAAGCCATCCTCCAGTTCGACACCCGTGATCAACTGCTGAATCTGCTCTGGGGTCAAACCGCCCAGTACCCGCACGGCATATTCACGATCCATCCCGTAACGCGGATGCATCATGTGATTAGCCAATTCACCACTGGTAGTAAAAATCAGCAGCCCCTCGGTATTCACATCGAGGCGACCGATGGCCACCCAACGCTGGCCGCGCAACCGCGGCAACTGATCGAAAACGCTGACGCGACCCCCGGGATCATCGCGCGACACAATCTCACCCTCCGGCTTGTGATACAGCAGGACCCGCGCCATTTGCCGTTTCACATCCCAGTTAAGTCGCACCTCGCGGCCTTGGACCCGAACCCGATCACCGCGCTGACAACGATCACCCACTTCAGCCTTCTTGCCATTAATGCTGACTTGCCCCTCGGCGATTAAGGTCTCCATCTCACGACGCGAACCGACCCCGGCCTCGGCCAGTTTTTTGTGCAGCCGTTCGCCCGCCATAGCGGCCGGCTTGGCGGAAGATTCCTGCGAAACTATGTGTTCATTTTCAGTGTACTGCGTCCGGTTCTTCATTCTCTGCATCCAGTAATGGGAGGGTGATCGGCGTAGAGCCAATCGCCGCCAAAGGGGGTAACTCAGCCAGCGAGCGCAGCCCCAAGTCACTCAAAAAACGGCGCGTCGTTGCGTACAAGGCGGGGCGACCGGGTACCTCACGATGGCCAATCACCTCAATCCAGCCGCGCTCTTCTAAGGTACGAATAACGGGGGTGCTCACGGCCACACCCCGAATTTCTTCCACATCGCCACGCGTCACCGGCTGGCGATAGGCGATGATCGTCAAGGTTTCCAGAACCGCCCGCGAATAGCGCGGCGCCGTCACTGGATTCAGGCGTTCAAGCCACGGCTGCATCTCAGTCGCCGTTTGAAAGCGCCAACCCTCAGCGACCTGAAGCAGTTGTACGCCCCGCCCGCGCCAATCTGCCTGCAATTCCTCCAGACAACGCCGTAGCAGGTCGGTTCCATAGGCTTCGCCAAACATCTGCCGCAGACGCGCAACCGACAGGGCCTCTGCGCTGGCCAGCAAAGCGGCCTCAAGCAGGCGCTTGATTTCCAGCGGGGTCATTGGCGCGTCAGACATGCAACCTCACATGGATGGGCGCAAAGGGTTCGACCTGGGTCAGCTCAACCAAACGCTCGCGCGCCAACTCCAAGATGGCCAGAAAAGTTACGACCAATTCAGCGCGCCCCCCTTCGGCCGAGAATAAGTCCTCGAACAGGGCGTGCGCCCCACCCGTCAGGCGCTTGAGAATACGGCTCATGTGTTCACGCACCGAGAGTTCCTGGCGGGCGATGCGATGGTGACGATTCCTCTGGGTCCGCTTCAGGATGCCCTCCCAGGCGAGGCGCAGATCCTCCACGCTGACCTCGGGCAGATGCTGCATGGTCATGCGCTCCACCCACACCGAGATCGTCTGAAAATCACGCCCGTTCTGTGGCAGGGCCTCCAGTTCCCGCGCGCCTTGGCGGATGCGTTCGTATTCCAACAAGCGCCGCACCAGTTCATTGCGTGGATCGGCCGCCTCATCCGAGGTATCGGCCTTGACTGGGCGCGGCAGCAGCGAGCGTGATTTGATCTCCAACAGCATGGCCGCCATCACCAGATATTCCGCCGCTAGGTCGAGGCGACGAGCCCGCATGGTCTCGACATAGTCCATGTATTGGCGGGTCAGCGCCGCCATGGGGATATCGAGGATATCGATGTCATTGCGGCGAATCAGCCACCACAACAGGTCCAACGGTCCCTCAAAGGCATCCAGCAAAACTTCCATCGCCTCGGGCGGAATATACAGATCCTGAGGCAGGTCCAGCCACGGCTCTCCCAACACCCGGGCAAGCGCTGGGGCAACGGCAGGCTCCGGAAACTCAATTTCGGGATGGGAGGTGGCAATCATGCCCCGACTTTACCGCCCAAAGCAGATTTTGGCGACCTCGCGGTAGTGGCGCGCAAAATGCACCGTCAACCCGGCCTTCACATAATCGGGCAAGCGTTCGAAATCGCGACGGTTGTCTTCTGGCAGGATCAGCTCAGTGACCTGAATGCGTTTGGCGGCAATACACTTTTCGCGAATGCCGCCCACCGGCAAGACCTGCCCGGTCAGCGTCAGCTCGCCAGTCATGGCCAGCGGGCGGGCGATTTTTTCGTCTCGCGCCAGCGACAGCAACGCGGTGGCCATAGTCACCCCTGCCGACGGACCATCCTTCGGCGTGGCGCCTTCCGGCACATGCAGATGCACAAAGGCTGCATCAAAAAACTGCGGGTCGCCTTTGTATGTCTTGAGGTGGCTGGAGATATACGAATAGGCGATTTCCGCCGATTCCTTCATCACATCACCCAACTGGCCGGTCAACTTGAAGCCACGATTGAGAGTATTCACCCGGGCCGCCTCGATAGTCAGGGTCGCGCCGCCCATGGCTGTCCACGCCAGCCCGGTGACAATGCCTACGCCCGCCTGCACTTTTTCGGGCTGGAATACGGGTTGCTCCAAATAGCGCTCCAGATCGCCGGCGTTAACCTGAATATGGCTACCCTCCTTGCGCAACAGCTTGACCACGCCCTTGCGCACGATCTTGCCAAGGTTCATCTCCAGTTGACGCACCCCGGCCTCACGCGCATAGCCTTCGATCAATTTGCGTAAGGCTGACACCGCCAGGGTAATCTGGCCGCGTTTCAAGCCGGCCTTTTTCAATTGCCGGGGCCACAGATGATGGCGGGCAATCGCCATCTTTTCTTCGGTCAGGTAGCCGGACAGACGAATGATCTCCATGCGATCCAGCAGCGCCGGCGGAATCGAGTCAAGTTGATTGGCCGTGCAAATGAACAGCGTTTTCGACAGGTCAAAACGCGTATCCAGATAATGGTCGAGGAACTCAACATTCTGCTCGGGGTCCAGCACCTCCAGAAGCGCGCTGGCCGGATCGCCATGATACGACGCGCCAATCTTGTCCACCTCGTCGAGCATGATCACCGGATTTTGCGATTCTGCCTCTTTAATGGCCTGAATGAATTTGCCCGGCATGGCCCCCACATAAGTGCGGCGATGACCCTTGATCTCGGCCTCGTCACGCATTCCGCCCACCGAAAAACGATAAAACTTGCGCCCCAGCGTGCGCGCCACCGAGCGACCGATCGAGGTCTTGCCCACGCCCGGTGGCCCAACCAACAGAATGATGGAACCAGCCACCTCACCCTTCATGGCACCGACAGCGAGGAATTCGATGATCCGTTCCTTCACATCGTCGAGGCCATCATGATCCTGATCCAGGATCTTGCGCGCGCGGACAAGGTCCAGCTTGTCCTTGGTGTACTTTCCCCAAGGTAGGTTGGTCAGCCAATCCAGATAATTGCGCGTCACCATGTATTCGGGCGAACCGTGTTCCAGCACGGCGAGCTTACCCAACTCCTCGGCGATCTTTTTGCTCGCCTGAGCCGACAGGGTGAGCTTTTTGATGCGTCCCTGAAACAAGTCCAGATCGGCGGTGCGGTCATCCTTGGCAATCCCCAATTCTTTTTGAATGGTCCGTAACTGCTCACGCAAGAAAAATTCGCGCTGCTGCTCGGTCATCTTTTCTTCGACCTTTTCCTGGATCTGGTTCTGCAGACGCGCCACCTCCAGCTCTTTTTTGACCAGCACCAGCACCTTTTGCATGCGTTTGCGCAGATCAAAGGATTCCAAGACTTCCTGCAAGGCCTCCTTGGGGGCCGTCGTCAAGCTGGCGGCCAAATCGGCCAACAAGGCGGGCTGATTGGGCGAGAAACGGTTAAGAAAGAACTTCAACTCTTCCGAATAGAGAGGATTAAGCGGCAGCAACTCCTTGACGGAACCCAGAATCGCCAAGGCATAGGCCTTGATTTCTTCGCTTTCGGTATCGTGCTGGGTCTCGGGCAGGTATTCCACCCGGGCGAAATAAGGTGCCTTGCCAGAGATCCACTCCACCACCTTGAAACGCGTCATACCCTCGGCGATAAACTGAATCTTGCCATCGGCGCGCATCGGGTGATGCATGCGGACCAAAGTCCCGGTCGCATAAAAATCATCCGGACGCGCCTCATCCGAAGAATCACCGTGCACCAGAAGCAACCCGGCCAAGTGATGGGGCGTTTCGCCAATTTTTTGGACCGTTTCCATCCATGGCCCCTCGTTCATAACCAAGGGCAGACTCTGCGCCGGAAAGAAGGGTTTCTCCGTCAACGGCAGAACATGAAGCGTGGCCGGCAAGGTCTGGGCTGGCAGATTAGGGGTGCCGGGAGCGGGCGCCGTGGTGAAAATCTCACCTTCCAGGGCGTCGTCATCTAGGGATTTGAGATCGATCATAGCGTCAGGCGGAAGGGTGTCAGTCATGGTTTGTGAGGAGGAAATGAGTGTGCAGTCTGGTGTGGATGGGGGAGAAAGGCTAAATTTCAAGGGCAAAGCCATTTTTCACCGTGTGAAAACCGCTTTCGCGCCTTGATTCTGTGTGATAATGGCGGGCGTAGCGCCTAACGGTCGGGGTTCAACTTGAACACAGACCCTTCTGTGCTGCGACACGGTGAGATCTCACCGAAATTCAACTCTTTAGGAAAATATAGAATGGCAACAGGTATCGTCAAATGGTTCAATGAGACCAAAGGTTTCGGCTTCATCACTCCGGATGCAGGTGGTGAGGATCTCTTCGCGCACTTCTCTGCTATTCAGGGCAACGGTTTCAAGACCCTGAAAGAAAATCAGCGCGTCAGCTTCGATGTGACTCAGGGCCAAAAAGGCCAGCAAGCCTCCAACATTCAAGCGCTTTAATCGGCACGAAGGCTTACTCAAAATCCGGCGCAAGCCGGGTTTTGCGACAAGTCCTCTATCGCCACCCCACCCCATCTCTCCCCTCTGAAAGAATCCGTGGCCAAAGAAGAGCTTATTGAATTTGAAGGCGTTGTAACCGAGGTTCTCCCCGATACACGCTATGTCGTGACCCTGGAAAATGGCGTTACGATCATTGCCTATGTCGCCGGCAAGATGAAGATGCACCGCATCAAGATTATTCAGGGTGACCGCGTCACTGTGCAGATGTCTCCGTACGACCTTACCAAAGGCCGGATTCACTTTCGCCACAAAGACGCCAACGCTGCACCACGGTCTCCGCAACAAAAGACCTACAAGCGTCGCTAATCACACCGGCTCCCGATCAGGACCGGAGCAACCATCCCGTCCCGTGCTTAACCCCAGGCTCGCCCAATCACACAACGCATCCACGGGCCAGGCAATCACGCGAAAAACCCGCAGCAGCGGCAAAGCCATATCGGCTTCACACACCGACTGCCGCACTCCGGTGCGATGCCAGGCCCAGGCCAGACCCAAGGTCAGGTACATAATCATAAACGCCGTCACAGACATCACTCACTCCCGCAATAAAGACCCCCACACGGTAGCGACCCTCAGTCTCACCCGATGAGCCTGATACACGATTTTGTGTAGAATCTGCGCATGGATCGCACCGAGCGCTTTTACAAGATCGATCAATACCTGAGCGAAAGCCGCTCGGTATCCTTTTCCGATTTGCAGGGACGGCTCGAAGTCTCGCGTGCCACCCTGACCCGCGACCTGGCCTATATGCGCGATCGCCTCAATGCCCCCCTCATCTTCGACCGGGAATTGGGTGGTTACCGTTTTGACCGCTCGGCCCCCAAGACCGGCGGCCAATACGAATTGCCCGGCCTGTGGTTTTCGGCCCAAGAAATCCACGCCCTCCTCACCATGCAGCACCTGCTTGCCCAACTCGATCGCGGCGGTCTGCTGGGCGGCCACATCCAGCCCCTGCAGGCCCGTCTTGCCGCCCTTCTGGGTTCGGCCGACGACACCGCACTCGATGTTGCCCGCCGCATCCGCATCGAGACGGTCGGCGCCCGCGAGTACCAACTGGGACACTTCCAGGCCGTTGGTTCCGCCCTGCTCCGCCGCAAGCGCCTGCTGATCGACTATCACGCCCGGGGCAACAACAGCGTCACGCGGCGCGAAATCTCTCCCCAACGACTGGTGCACTACCGCGACAACTGGTATCTCGACGCTTGGTGCCACCTGCGCGACGGCCTGCGTGCCTTCTCGGTCGATGCCATCTTGCGCGTCGAAATCCTCGAAAAAAAGGCCAAGGAAGTCGGGCCGCGCACCCTCGATGAGCAACTCGGCTCCAGCTACGGCATCTTCCGTAACAAGGCTGCTCACCAAGCTATCCTCGTCTTCAGCGCCGAACGCGCCCGCTGGGTCCGCAACGAACGCTGGCACCCACAACAAAAAGGCCGCAACCTGAGCGACGGGCGCTATGAACTGACCCTACCCTATGCCGACGACCGCGAGCTGCTCATGGATATCCTCAAATACGGTGCCGATTGCAGCGTAATCAGCCCCCCTGAACTGGTTGCGCGCGTCCGCACCGAGGTCGCCCGCCTCGCCCGCCACTACAGTAACCCCGCTATCCCGGGATGAAATCCACCCTCAGCACGGCCGGCGGCTGGCCCTACCTTGGCCTTCCTTGAGTCCAATTTACGACCCATGCAACGCATCTTCCTTTTAAGCCATATGCGCGCCTTCACCAGTCTGGCGGGACATATTCTTGGCTCGCACCCGCAGATCAACGGCTATTATGAGATGCACATCAGCTATGCGGATGCGGCGGCACTGGACCGCCAAATCACAGTCTTTCAAGAAAACGATATTCTCAAACCCAACAGTCGTTATCTGTTCGATAAACTCCTCCACAACGACTACGCGCTGAAGCTAGAGCGGCTTCACCTCACAAACCCGAAGACCCTGGTCTCGCTGCTGGAGCCGGAACAGACCATCAAGAGCATCGTTGACCTGTTCGCGCAAAAAGCGGCGGATGATCCATACGCCTCGCCCGCGGGGGCGGCGAACTACTACCGCAAGCGAATCCAGGCCCTTGCCGACTTCTGCCGCACCGCCCACTCGCCCTATCAGTACTTCGATGCCGAGCTCTTTCAGCATGGACCGGAAAGACTGCTGCCCAAATTGGCGGACTGGTTGGAACTGGACTCGCCCCTGAGTGAACACTACCAAATCTTCAGCCAGACCGGAAAACCCCGCAAAGGCGACTCCTCCGTACACATTCACAGCGGCAAGATCGACAGGACACCCGTGACCTATCCGCATATTGCGCTACCGGAATCGTTACTCGGCGAGGCCAGAACAGTGTATGAGCGCTGTCGGCGCGACCTTCTTAACCGGGCTGCGGATGCCCTCACCCTCACTTAGAACAGGCTGTCCCAGACCGCTCGTTCGGTCCGATACGCCCGCAAAGCGGCGACGATCTGCCGTTTACGCCGAGCCCGATGCACCTCCGACTGAACCTGCTGCCAAGCCGGCGCAGATGCGCCGAAATTGCGCTCGATGTTATTAATAAACGCCTGCACCTGCTGCAAAGCGTCCGTGAGTTCGGGGGCCCGCAGCCACCAGGCTCCGGCCCCAAACACCATGCTATGCAACTGTCGGTTCGCGCTGACGATGGCGTCATGTTTTTGCCGGTACAGCGCCAACAGATCAGCCTCCTTGCGGGCAATGACAGCCTCGATCTCCGCCTCGGCAAAGGGCTGCCGCACATCGCTCTGCTGAACCAGTTCTTCGGTCGTAAACAGCATCAGGTCACCAAAGAACTGCCGCTCGAATTCGTCGGCCAAATCAACGCCGCACAGATCCTGGTCCAGTTCTACGCCGGGGCGGAAATCGTCTTCCAGCCCGGCTTCCGTCGTACGCCGGTGCAGATTGGGCAGATTACAAGTGGCGAAGCGCGGCCCGATCTCGGCCGCAATCAGGCGCCCCGCCGTGGGGCCGGACATGCGCAAGCGCAAATGCCCGAAGGGGATAAGGTATTTCAGTCCTGCATAGTTGACCGTGTAATTGCCGGGATACACCGTTCTCGCTGGGTGGAGCTGGGTAAAGCCCGCGCCGTAGGAAAACCAGGTCTTGCGCGTCAGGTGTTCACCGAAGAAAAAAGCCTTAAGGCGAGACGCGAAACCCTGTAGGCAGGCGGTATGGTCATGTGCGCCCGGTAACGGGCAGGGATAAGGGAAGGCCTCCGCCTTCTGCGCAAAGCCAAACAGACCGGCGAGGTCATGGTAGGCGGCCTCTCCGGCAGGCGGCCCCTGCCAGCCGTGAAACTGGCAGGCCTGAGTACCGGCCAAGGCGGCAAGGCGCTCAAAAAAAGCCGTGACATCGGCCAGAAAATTGGCCGTCATCACTGAAGGCGAGACGGGGGGGTCGCCCACCAGCTTACCGGTGAGCATGAGCGTGTCAGTGTGACGGAAGATCCAGTCGATAGCGTGGAAATAGTTGAGCGCATACACCGCTTCTTCGCCCAATTCAGTGCGCCGGTTCACACAAAAATGTTGATCACTATCGACCAGGTAGTACAGCGTCCGCTCCTTGTCCTTAGTCAACTGCAGGAACTTCAGGTAGCAGAGATTACGGTTAGCGGCTTGACCCTTGCGCTGGAAGTTGTCTTCGCCTTGGGTGGTAAGAAGGTTGCCAAGATGCGTCCGCTTTTCGGCCGGAATAGCCTGTAGCAAGGCAAATTGTTCGGCCAGTCCCAGATAAATGACCTGCAAACCACGGCCACAATATTCCTCCACCAAGGCTTGGTGACGGCGAATATTCAACTCGCTACGACTGTCCTCGGCCACTACAATCTGGATCCAGGTCCAAACCCCATCGGTTCGGCCCCCATAATCAAACGCCGCACAGATCTGATAAATACTTTCCAGACACGCCCGCAGGTGAGGGGGGCGGTCCGCAACCGGAATCCCCAGAATGAAGCGATGGCGCCTAGCTTCACCCTGGCCCTGTTCCTGTCCTTGCTCCTGCTGCCGGATACAGGCCTCCTGCTCCCGAAACAAGGCCTGATAGGTAGCCAGGAGGGAATGAAAGTCCGCCTTGGCTGACCACATGGCCTGTTCCAGCAAAGGGAAGCAGCGCTCATAGAGATCAATGCGCGTCCTAAGGGACAGCGGGTCAGCGGCCGCGGCCAGCGCCTGTAACTGGGCTTCGAGGTCGGCCAAACCGGGACTAGCAAACGGCCATTGTGCAAGGCATTGCGTCAGAGGGTTGGGCGTGCTCACGGTGTCGTTACGGCCATTGCGCACGAGTCCAGAGATCCGGTCATGGGCATCTAGCGGCGTGCGGAATAGTTCGGGTAGGCGTCCTGATCCAGCATGATCTCGATAAGGTTAACGCCGCGCATGAAGTCAAGCGTCTCCAGTTGCGCCAAATCGGTCCCGCGCGCCAAACGCCGATGCGCAATGCCAAAGGATTGGGCCAGCAAGGCGTAGTCCGGATTAATGAAATCGCAGTCAATGAAACGGCCGCTGTAAAGGTAGTGCTGGTTCTTGCGGATGAGGCCCATGGTACTGTTGTTGAAGAGGACGATCGTCAGCGGAATGCCATAATTCACCGCCGTCATGATCTCCATGGCGCACATCTGGAAGCCGCCGTCGCCAAGGACGGCAAACAGCGGTTGCCTGAGCGTACAGCCGGCCCCAATCGCCGCTGGAACCGCATGGCCCAGCGAGGAAATACCGGTATTCGGGAAAAAGTGATCCCGGGAAGAAACCCGGTAAAAATTCTGCGCAAAGACGATGTTGTCATCAAACATCGCCAAACCATCGGGAAAGCGTCCCTCCAACCACCGGTAGAAGGCGCGCACATGGTCAAACTGATGATTAAAGATGGTCGTGCCGGAGGCCTCGGCCGTGGCCTGAAAGTTAGTGATGAAGGCCGCAATATCCACCGCCGCTTTGGGAGGTAGATTTTCTTTCACCAAGGCCTCATTCAGGGCCGCTAGATAGACCCCCAGGTCTGCCTGCACGACGAGATCAGCACGAAAGACCTTTTCCAGTTGCTGGCTGCTGTTATCAACCTGGATACGCTGTTTTCCCGCCAACAAGCTGCCGTCCCAGGCATAACTGGTGCGCTCGTTAAAGCCGGCCCCGAGCACCAGCACCAAATCGGCTTCCTGCTCCAAATAGCGCATGGCGTATCCACTGGATGTGACACCCAGACTGCCCAGCGCTAGGGGGGAACGCTCGTCGAAGACCCCCTTAGCCTTGAGGCTACTGGTGACCGGAATATGGAGTCGTTGGCTGATGTCGGCCAGCGATTCCTGAGCGCCGGCGCGCAGGCAACCGTGGCCCGCCACCATAAGTGGACGCTGCGCGGCCTGGATCAGAGCCACGCTTTTGGCGATGGCTTGTGCGCTAACCCCGTACTCGCAGCCGGTAGCGCCCAGAGCCACCTGCTCCAGAAGAGCGTCATCCACCTCTTCCTTCTGGATATTGAAGGGAATGCTCAAGACGACCGGACCGGGCCGTTCCGAACGCAGCTGCTTGGCCGCCTGTTGCAGCACGGTCGGCAGGTAATCCGTGCGTTCGATCAGTTTGTGGTAGCGCGTAATACCGGCAAACAAGGCCACCTGATCGATGCTTCCCCCCTCGCCGGAGCTCTCCTGCAAACCCCCTTTGCCGAAAAAGCGCGTCGCCGTTTCGCCGGTAATAACTAGGATTGGCAAACTGTCTGCGTAGGCGTTGGCGATCCCGGTCACCAAATTCGTCGCACCGGGTCCTGCCGTGGTAATACAGGCGCCGATACGCCCTGAAGCACGCGCGTAACCCCCTGCCATAAAGGCCGCGCCTTGCTCGTGCTTGGCCAGTACGGTGCGGATCGTTGAACCAAACAGTTGGTCATAGACCGGCAGAATATGCGCACCGGGGATACCAAACACCGTATCAATCCCCAACCGCTCCATGTAGCGGAAAAGCAGTTCTGCAACCGTGATCTTCATTGCCGAGCGGAAAATCCTTGTTCAATTGGGCGCCTATTGTAAAGGAAGGCTACAGCCTTGGCTGTGCGCTTTGACCCTGCTCAATGACAGGATGGGTAGACGCCCGTGATACTGGCCGCGTTCTATTGCACGGCTCATATCATGGCAAATCCACCAACTCAACCGGCCTTTTTCGCGACCGTCCAACCCATCGTTCTACATGATGCCCTGGCGGAACTCCTCGGTGCATCCCCCGATGGGCGCATCGAATATACCTATGCAGGTGCGGTAGCCCTCGCCGGTCACTCCTGCCCCACGGTCGCGGGGGCTTGGCTAATGACCACGCGGGCACTGGTCCATCTTTACCCGGAGGGTCTGCCGGAACGCGGCAATCTAAGCGTTGATTTTCGGGACGCCCAAAAGGCCGGTACCACAGGCGTGGTCGCTGCGGTGGTTAGCTGGATCACCGGCGCCGCCGGCGATGGCGGCTTCAAAGGTCTCGCCGGCAGTCACGCGCGGTGCGGACTCCTACGGTTCGAAGTGGCGATGCAAGGGCAGTTCCGTATCCTGCGCCGCGATACCGGTGTTGGGGTTGAATTGGATTACCGCCCAGAGCGCGTCCCGGCCCAACCGGAAATGGCCGAGCTCATGGGCGCCATCAAGTCTGGGACAGCCAGTGCCGAACAGCGCCGAGCCTTTGGTGAAGCTTGGCAAGATCGCGTGCGCCGTATCCTGGTCGAAAACGGAAACGACCCGGATCTGGTCACACTCACGCCTTCGGTCTGATCTCCTGACCGATCCTCGCCCGAATCACCTCCAGCAAACCGATTCCGGCGTCTTCGACCATATTCAGCACATGGTCGAAGCCCTCCGCCCCGCCGTAGTAGGGATCCGGCACCTCGTGATCCTGCCATTGGCTGGAAAAACTCAGGAACAAGCGCACCTTGTGGCGATGCTCGGCCGGACATTGCGCCTGCAAATCGGCCAAATTGCTGCGATCCATGGCTAGAATGAAATCGAATTCGCCAAAATCGGCGACGGCTACTTGCCGCCCGCGCAACTCGGTCAAGTCATAACCGCGCCGACTGGCCGCGGCCTGGGCGCGTTGATCCGGCGCCTTGCCAATATGCCAAGCGGCGGTGCCGGCTGAATCGATGCTAATGACATCACTCAAACCTGCGGCCGCTACCTGAGCGCGGAACACACCTTCCGCTGTGGGCGAGCGACAAATATTCCCCAGACAAACGAACAAGACCTTACGCATCATCAAACACATCTGAAACAAACGGGACGATTTTACGGGGTTTGGCGTCGCGCGGCAGCATGGCAAGCCCTTATGCCAGAGAATTCCTTGCGCCCCGCGCCCGCTCAAGCCAGGTTTTCGTCCAGCCGTTCGGCATCGGGAAAATCACCCCAGCCGTCCAGGATCCAGCGCTCCGCCTCGCCGGCGCGGGCAAAACGAAACCAATTGGGCGCGCAATTGGGAATAGTAAAATCGCGCGGCGCCGCCAGCGCCCGACCCGTGGCAACGCGATACAGCAAATCCAGCACACCACCGTGGCTGACCGCCAAGACCGTCGCACTGGCATGTTGCAGCAAGGTTGGTCGCAAGCCCGTCATGACGCGCGCGGCAAAACGATGCAAGGTTTCGCCGCCCTGCA
>SXTL01000031.1 GCA_005790965.1 Burkholderiales bacterium
GGGCAGGTGGTCGTCAGCATCGCCTATCGTCTAGCGGCGAATCCCGGCCAGACAGACCCAGCCCTCGTCATCCCCCCAGCGCTGCATCTCGAAGGCCGCGCTGTAGATCGCCATGACGCTGTCCGCCTGCTCGGACAAAATGCCGGACAAGGCGATGCGGCCACCGGGCAGCACGCGGCTAGCCAGAAGCGGCAGCAACGCCTTGAGCGGATTGGTCAGGATATTGGCCACCAGCACCGCCGCAGGGGTCTCTGGAGCGGCATCGGGCAAAAAGAATGCCGCCGTCACGCCATTGGCCGCCGCGTTGTCACGCGCCGATTGCACCGCCTGCGCGTCCAGATCCACACCCCAGACGCGATCTGCGCCCAACTTGGCTGCCGCAATGGCCAGAATGCCAGAACCGCAGCCGTAATCGAGCACCGTCTCGCCCCCTTGGAGGTTTTCCTCCAGCCAGCGCAAACACAGGCGGGTGGTCGGATGACTGCCCGTACCGAAAGCCAGACCCGGGTCAAGCACAATATTGATAGCCTCGGCCTGCGGAGCCTCGTGCCAGGTCGGCACAATCCACAGCCGTTCGGAGATCTTGATGGGGTCAAACTGCGCTTGCGTCAGGCGCACCCAATCCTGTTCAGCTACGGGCTGCAGTTCATGCGGCGTGTTGGCCGGAACGCCCGCCGCCGCCAACACGGCCGGCACCTCGGCATCGGCCTCGAGCAGCGCCACCACCCAGTTGTGCGTCCACGCCCGCGGCTCATCCAGACCCGGTTCGCCAAATTGCGCAGCCTCGGCCACCGTTCCGGCGTCGCGATCCTCAATGGACACCGTCAAGGCACCCGCCTCGAGCAGACGATCCGCCAACGCCTCGGCAGCGTCACCGTCGGCCGGCAGGCGCAGTGACAGCCAAGCCATTATTTCTTGTGCAGGCCGAGCTTTTGCTCGAGATAGTGAATGCTGAAACCGCCCTTGAGGATGGTTGCGTCAGACAGCAATTCCTGATGCAGCGGGATATTGGTCTTGATCCCTTCCACCACCATCTCGGACAAGGCCACGCGCATACGGGCGATGGCCTGCTCGCGGGTCGCACCGTAGGCGATGAGCTTGCCGATCATTGAGTCGTAATGCGGCGGTACATAGTAGTTCTGGTACACATGCGAATCGACCCGGATGCCCGGCCCACCCGGCGTGTGGTACGAGGTAATGCGCCCCGGCGAAGGCACGAAGGTTTTGGGGTCCTCAGCGTTGATTCGGCATTCGATGGCATGGCCACGGAAATGCACATCCTTCTGCGCCACCGACAACGGCTCGCCCGCCGCAATACGCAAGGATTCCTGGACGATATCGACCCCGGTAATGAACTCGGTAACCGGATGCTCAACCTGGACGCGCGTATTCATCTCGATAAAGAAGAACTCGCCGTGTTCGTACAGAAACTCAAAGGTACCAGCGCCACGATAACCCATCTGCCGACACGCCTCGGCACAACGCTCGCCCACCTGATTGCGCAGCTTGGCCGCCAAACCCGGTGCGGGCGCCTCTTCGATCACCTTCTGGTGGCGGCGCTGGGTAGAACAATCGCGCTCGCCCAGATGCACGGCGTTGCCGTGCGTGTCAGACAAGACCTGAATCTCAATATGGCGCGGGTTCCCAAGGAACTTCTCCATATAGACGACCGGGTTGTTGAAGGCCGCCGCCGCCTCGCCCTGCGTCATCTGTACCGACTGGATGAGGTTGGACTCGGTATGCACCACGCGCATCCCGCGACCACCGCCACCGCCGGCCGCCTTGATAATCACCGGATAGCCAATCGCCTTGGCCATCCGAATCCACTCGTCCTGATCTTCGCCCAGCGCGCCTTCCGAACCGGGGACCACCGGTACGCCGCTGGCGATCATCGCCGCCTTGGCCGCCACCTTGTCGCCCATCATGCGGATGGTCTCGGCGCGCGGGCCGCAGAAAACAAAGCCGGATTGCTCAACGCGCTCGGCAAAATCTGCGTTTTCGGACAAGAAACCGTAGCCAGGGTGAATGGCCTCGGCGTCGGTCACCTCGGCGGCGGCGATGATCGACGGCACATGGAGATAGCTCTTGACCGACGGTGCCGGGCCAATACACACCGATTCATCGGCCAGCTTCACATACTTGGCGTCGGCATCCGCCTCGGAATGCACGCAGACGGTCTTGATTCCCAGTTCGCGGCAGGCGCGCTGGATGCGGAGGGCAATTTCCCCCCGATTGGCAATAAGGACTTTTTCAAACATGGCGGCGGCCTCAGCCGATCACGAACAGCGGTTCGCCATATTCCACCGGGTGGCCGTTCTCAACCAGGATCGCTTTAATCACGCCGGAGGCATCGGCCTCGATCTCGTTCATCAGCTTCATCGCCTCGATAATGCACAGCGTGTCGCCCGCCTTGACGGTTTGACCCACCGTTACGAACGACTTGGCGCCGGGCGAGGGAGAAAAATAGACCGTGCCGACCATCGGCGATTTAACCTGATGACCGTCCGGTTCCGCCGGGGCAGCCGGAGCCGCGGTCGGGCTAGCCAGGGCAGCCAGGGCAGCCGGGGCCGCAGCCGGGCCGGCGGCATATGCCAGCGGCGCGGGGGCGTACATCGGCGCGGCCAGCGGAGCCGCCGTCAGCGTGCGCGTAATGCGCACCTTTTCCTCGCCCTCGGTAATCTCCAGCTCGGAGATGCCCGATTCCTGTACCAGGTCGATCAATTTCTTGAGTTTACGCAGATCCATAGTTATGACTCCTCCAGCGCATTTAGGGCATAGCCCAGCGCAAATAAATAGCCCATCGCACCCAACCCGGAGATCACACCCACCGCCTTGTCCGAAAAATAGGACTGCTGGCGGAAGGCCTCACGGGCGTGCACATTGGACAGATGTACTTCAATAAACGGGATCTCAACCGCCGCCAAGGCATCGCGCAGGGCGACACTGGTGTGTGTAAAAGCGGCCGGATTAATAAGTATAAAACCCACGCCCTCGGTCTTGGCCGCGTGGACCCGGTCGATCAAGGCAAACTCGGCATTGCTCTGAAAACAGATGACCTCCACCCCAGCGGCCGCGCCTTGTTCAATCAAGGCCGCATCAACATCAGCCAAGGTCTGCTTGCCATAGTGTTCCGGTTCACGCGTACCGAGCAGATTCAGATTGGGACCATGCAAGACCAGAATACCCCTGCGGGCGGTAGTGGAAGCCGCTCCAGTGTCTGGTTCAACGGTGGATTTGCTAGAACGCCGACGCGCCATGGTGATCGCCCAAAGCTAAATTGCCGACAGTTTGCCGCAAGTTGACCGTCGTTGTCTATGTTTTGCGTACGAACGATTTAGGTCGTCACCCCCAGCAACTTGAACAAGCCCGCCGCCACGCGTTTGGGTTCCAGATCGACGCGGTTCGAGACATTTAGCAGGATCGGGGCACCGGCCTCGGCTACGGCCCCAAAGCGGATCGGGTCGGTGGCCGGATAAAGGCCAATCCCCGGCCGGCCAAACGCCGCCGCCAGATGCATCAAGCCCGTATCGACACCAACCACCGCTCGCGCCCCGCCGATCAACGGCATTAACTCGGCCAATGGCATCGTCGCTAAACGGCGCGCACCGGGGCAGGCCGCGACCAGCCGCGCCGCCCGGGCCGCCTCTCGCGCATTACCGGCCGGAAACACGGGCGTCAGCCCGGCCGCAACCAATTGCTGCGCCAGCACCGCCCAGTCCCCTTCCGGATATTCCTTTTCGACGCGCGCCGTCCCATGCAAGCACACCACCTCCGAAGCGCTCTCGGCGGCAACCACCGATACCCCGTAGTGCACCGGTGCATCGACCTTGAGCGCATATCCCAAGGCCTGCGCAGTCAATACACGGTTCCGCGAAATAGCGTGCAGATCACGCGCGGCGGCATAGCGCTGGCCATAAAAATGGCTCGCCAACGGCTCGCGGGCGCTGGCCGCATCCAAGCCGGCGCGCGGCCCCCGTGCTTGAACGGCTAGCAACGCGCTTTTCAGCAGGCACTGACTGTCGAGCACCAGATCATAGGATTCAGCTTGCAAGGCCCGGCGGAACGCCGCCATCTCCCGCCAGGTCGCCGCCCAACCCAAGGCCCGGCGCCAACGCCGAATGGCCACCGGAATCACCCGATCCACCGCCGGATGCAAACGCGGAATAGCGGCAAAACCTTCTTCCACCACCCAGTCCGCACGCAAACCCGGTA
Source organism: Burkholderiales bacterium (assembly GCA_005790965.1). Classification (GTDB taxonomy): domain Bacteria; phylum Pseudomonadota; class Gammaproteobacteria; order Burkholderiales; family Thiobacillaceae; genus QYQG01. The sequence goes on from SXTL01000031.1 coordinate 4,213, forward strand.
ACGCCGCCACGGCATCGGTCAGCGCCGGCAGCATATGAACCACATCACCCAAGGACGAGGTTTTGATGATCAAGA
>SXTL01000032.1 GCA_005790965.1 Burkholderiales bacterium
ACCTGTACAGCGCAGGGTCGCTCACCAACCAGGTGAACGGCCTCCAGGCGATCATTGCCGACACCAATACGAACACGGAGGGCGGGATTGACGCGAGTGTCTGGTCCCGAAGGCGGCGACCGCCTCGGCATTGGTGGAGACGGCGACAAAGTGTTTGGCAACTTGTTGGGGGTCTTGCGCGGTATCCAAAAACCAGGCGCGAGCAGCTTGGGCATTGAGCAGCGTTTCCTGGGTGGTGAAGGTTTTCGAAGCGACGATGAACAGGGTCGTGGCCGGGTCGAGGTCTTCCAGCGTATCGACTAACTGGCTGGGATCGACATTGGAGACAAAGTGGGCGCGAATGTTGCCGCCATAAGGTTTCAATGCCAGACAGGCCATGGCCGGGCCCAGGTCGGAACCGCCAATGCCGATGTTGACCACATCGGAGATGGGCTTACCGCTATAACCTTTCCACTTGCCGGTACGCACGCGATCGGCGAAGCCGCGCATCTGCTCTAGCACTTTGCCGATTGCGGGCATGACATCGTTACCGTCAACCTGCACGGGGCTCTTGCCGCGCAGGGCCGTGTGCAGGACGGCGCGCCCTTCGGTGTGATTGATTTTCTCGCCGCTGAACAGGGCGTCGCGTAGCGCTTCGACCTTGGCTTCTTTGGCCAGCTTGAGCAAGAGTTTCAGGGTTTGCGGGCGAATCAGATTTTTTGAGTAGTCGAACAGGAAGGTCTCATCGGCATCATCCAGTGCCAATGAATAACGCTCGTTGCGTTTCTTGTCGCGGGCGAAGAGGTCGCGGAGGTGCAGGTTTTTCCAGGCGGCGCGCTCATCCTTGAGGGCTTTCCAGGTGGGACTTTGGGTTAGTTTCAGGGTGTTTTTTGAAGGGGATGCGGGGGATGCAGTCATGACGGGTCTGTGATTAAGCGATCTGCAGAATGATGCCAGACAATGGCGGCAAGGTGATGACAAGGGAGTGCGGCATGCCCATCCAGGGTTGGGGTTGGCTTTCGATGCCGGCCCCGTTGCCCTGGTTTGAGCCGCTGTAATAGGCCGAGTCGCTATTAAACAACTCGCGCCAATGACCGGCCGATGGACAGCCAACGCGGTAGCCTTGGCGAAGCACGGGGGTGAAGTTGAAGGCGCAAAGAACGCTGCCGCCGTTGCGGTCGCGACGCAGGAAGGAGAGGATGGACTGGTCGGCATCGTGGCAGTCGATCCAGGCAAAACCCTCATGGCTAAAGTCGAGCTCGTAGAGGGCGGGGGTGTCGCGATAAAGGCGGTTAAGGTCGCGGCTACAGCGTTGTACCCCTTCGTGCCAATGCAGTTGCAGGCTGGACCAGTCGAGTTCGCGGCCTTCTGACCATTCGCGGCCCTGGGCCAGTTCATTGCCCATGAAATTGAGTTTTTTGCCGGGCGATGCGATCTGGTAGGTCAGCAACAGGCGCAGGTTGGCAAATTGCTGCCAGGCATCGCCAGGCATCTTGCCGAGTAGCGAGCCCTAGCCGTGCACGACCTCGTCATGGGAGAAGGGCAGGACGAAGTTTTCGGAATAGGCGTAGAGCTGGCCAAAGGTGAGATGACTGTGGTGATAGCGTCGGAACACCGGGTCGAGGTGCAGATAGGCCAGGGTGTCGTTCATCCAGCCCATGTTCCATTTCATCGAGAAGCCCAGGCCACCGACATAGGTCGGGCGCGACACCATCGGCCAAGAGGTGGATTCTTCGGCAATGGTCAGGGCGCCGGGGAAGGCCTCGTGCACCATGGCGTTCATCTCGCGCAGGAAGGCGATGGCCTCCAGGTTTTCACGGCCGCCGTATTGATTGGGGATCCATTCGCCGGCGCGGCGTGAATAGTCTAGGTACAGCATGGAGGCAACGGCATCGACCCGCAGACCGTCAAAATGAAACTCGGACAGCCAGTAGTGGGCACTGGCAAGCAGGAATCCGCGCACCTCGTTGCGACCGTAATTGAAGATGTGCGTGCCCCAGTCTTGATGCATGCCTTGGCGCGGATCTTCGTGCTCGTAGAGGGCGCTGCCGTCATAGCGGGCCAAGGCCCAGGCATCTTGGGGGAAATGGCCGGGCACCCAGTCAAGCAGGACGCCGAGACCGGCCTGGTGGCAGGTGTCAATGAAATAGCGCAGGTCGTCGGGCGAGCCAAAGCGCGAGGTCGGCGCGAAATAACCGGTAGCCTGATAGCCCCAGGATTCGTCCAGCGGATGCTCGGTGATGGGCAGAAGCTCGAGGTGGGTGTAGCCCATTTCGACCGCGTAGGGGACCAGGCTGTCAGCCATTTCGCGCCAAGTGTAGAAACGGCCGTGGCTGGCATCGGGGTGACGGCGCCAGGAGCCGATATGCACTTCGTAGATGTTCATTGGGGCGTGCAGCCAGTCGCAGCGGGCACGGCGGGTCATCCAGTCCTGATCTTGCCAGGGATGGCCAGCGGGCGCGGGGACGACGCAGGCCGTGCCGGGGCGTAATTCGAAATGGCGGGCGTAGGGATCGGTCTTGGTCAGGATGGCGCCGCTGTCACGATTGCGGAGTTCAAAACGGTAGAGATCGCCGGCCGTAAGGCCGGGGATGAAGAGTTCCCAGACGCCGCCGTCGCGGGCCCGCATCGGGTGACAACGGCCATCCCAGGTGTTGAAATCGCCGACGACGGAGGCTCGTTCGCAATTCGGGGCCCAGACGGCGAAGCGCACGCCGCTGACGCCATTGAGGGTCATGGTCTGGGCCCCCAAGCTGCGCCACGCTTCCAGCAGGCGGCCCTCGGCAAAGAGGTGCAGTTCATCGTTGCTGAGCAGGGGGTCGAAACCGTAGGGATCGACGCTTTCGAACTGGTGGCCGTCTTCATGGATGCGCAGGCGGGCCGGGCGTTGCGGCTCGGTGCTGCCTTGCCAGACAAAGAGGCCGCGCGCATCGGTGCGGGTTAGGGGCACAAACCCGCTAGCAGTCAGATATTCAACCCGCGCGGCGCGCGGTCGAAAAACGCGCAGAACCCACCCCGAATCGCCCTCTCTGTGACTGCCGAGCAAGCTGAATGGATCATGCAGACGCGCCGTCAGGAGGCGTTCTGTCGCACTATGGGTGGGCGTTGGCATGGCTAAACTCCTTCGACGCGTCGCGTCGGACCGCTTGGCATTTTACGCTGAGGCCAAGACCTGCGCACCAGTTGTCGGCCATCAAATATTTGTAATAAAGGACGCGTGTGTCTTGTAATATAATCGATGATAATAGGCCTCGTAGAGCCAGCTTGATAGGGGATGGTCGTGTCAGTTGAGAATTCGCGTTTCATTAGTTTGTTGACCAAAAATACGGTTGCACTCATTTTGGCTGGTGGTCGCGGTAGCCGCCTCATGCAGCTTACCGACTGGCGGGCCAAGCCGGCGGTCCCGTTTGGTGGCAAGTTCCGCATCATCGACTTTCCCCTCTCTAATTGCATCAATTCGGGCATCCGTCGCATGGGTGTGCTGACCCAGTACAAGGCCCATTCGCTGATCAATCATGTGCAACGCGGCTGGGGTTTTTTGCGGGGTGAGTTTGGCGAGTTTGTTGAAGTACTACCGGCCCAGCAGCGGGTGGCTGAGGATTCCTGGTACAAGGGCACGGCGGACGCCATTTACCAAAACCTCGATATTTTGCGCGTCCACAAGCCTGAGTATGTGCTGATCTTGGCTGGCGACCATGTGTACAAGATGGACTACGGCAAGTTGATTGCCTTCCATGTTGAAAAAAATGCCGACATGTCGGTCGCCTGTATTGAGGTGCCGCTCAAGGATGCCTCGGCCTTTGGCGTGATGACGGTGGATGCCGAGGAGCGGGTGACGGCCTTTGCCGAAAAGCCCAAGGACCCCAGTCCCATGCCCGGTTGCGACGATGTGGCGCTGTGCTCGATGGGTGTTTATGTCTTCAATGCC
>SXTL01000033.1 GCA_005790965.1 Burkholderiales bacterium
GTGTCCCATTGTTCGATGATGCCGTCGTGCATGACACCAATCTTGTCCGCCATCGCAAAGGCCTCGTGCTGGTCGTGGGTCACCAAAAGTGCGGTGATGCCTTCGATTTTGAGGATGTCGCGCACCTCGATGGATAAGCGCTCGCGCAGATCAACATCAAGGCTGGAAAAGGGTTCGTCCAGCAACAGCAGGCGGGGGCGAGGCGCCAGCGCACGGGCCAGGGCCACGCGCTGCTGCTGGCCGCCGGACAGGCGATGCGGGGCGTTGTTGGCCTCCGCGGCGAGCCCGGTCAGTTGCAACATGGCTCGCACCCGGGCCTCGCGCTCGCGGCGTGACCAGGTGAACAGACCAAAACCGATGTTTTCTGCCACGCTTAGGTGAGGAAAGAGGGCGAAATCCTGGAATACCAGGCCAACCTGTCGTTGTTGCGGCGGCGTTTGCAGGCGGGCGTTGGCGACCCGTTCACCTCCCAGATGTATTTCACCGTCTTGCAAAACTTCCAGCCCGGCGATCAGCCGCAAGGTACTGGTTTTTCCGCATCCAGAAGCGCCCAGCAGGCAGCCGATCTCGCCCGGTTCCAGGTTCAGGCTGACGCCTTTCAAAACGGTTTTGCTACCGTGAGTATGAAAAATGTTAGCAAGCGATAGCATGATCTTGTCCCTTGGTCAGTAACCAGACCGGCAACAAGCCGACCACGACGATGGCCAGCGCGGGCAAGGCGGCGCGCTCCCATTCGCCTTCCGAAGTCATTTCAAACACCCGCACGGCGAGGGTGTCCCAGCCGAACGGTCGAGTCATTAGCGTAATCGGCAGTTCTTTCATGATATCGACAAAAGTGAGCGCGGCCGCGGTGAGCAGCGACACCCGCAGCATCGGCAAATGCACTCGCCACAGCCGCTGAGTGCCCACCACACCGAGTGATTGCGCGGCTTCGTCCACACCACGAGAAATGCGCGCCAGGCCGGAATCCACCGGCCCGTAACTCACCGCCAGAAAGCGCGCGGCATAGGCCAACAGCATCACCGCGAGGGTGCCGCCGAGAATCTGGCTGGCGGCGCCAAAGTGGTCGATAAACAGGTTATCCAGCCAAGCGATAGGGATGAAGATGCCCACCGCCAAAACGGCGCCCGGTACCGCATAACCCAGAGTGGCAAGCCGTGTTGTGAAATGAAGAGCACTGAAACGCAGACCGCCACCGGGGGGCAGGCGCTGAGCATAACCCAAAGCTAGGGCCAGGACCCCGACGAGCAGGGCGCCGAGACCGGAAAGAAGCAGCGAATGCCAGGCAAATTCCCAGTAACGCGCATCAAAGTCGGCGGCAAAGACATCGCCTGACCACAGCGCGATCTGGGTCATGGGCAGGATGAAGGCCAGTACAAATACCTTGAGCGACCAGCCCGCCGCCAGCCAGCCGCGCCAGCCGTCCAACACGATGCGTGTCGGCGCGGTCGCAGCACGGGTGGAAGCCGCGTAGCTGCGGTTGGCGCGCAACTGGTATTCCAGGAGTGCCAGCACAAACACAAAAAAGATGAGAATCGAAGCGAGCTGGGCCGCCGCCGGCAACGAGAACAGCGAGAACCAGGCCTTGTAAATGGCAGTCGTAAAGGTGTTGTAGTTGAACACCGAGACCGTGCCGAAATCGGCCAGCGTTTCCATGATCGCCAGCAACAGTCCGGCCGCAATGCCTGGCCGCGCCATTGGCAGGGCTACCCGCCAGAAGGCCTGCGCACGGGTCAGGCCCAACGCTTGTGAGGCTTCCAGCAAGCGCCGACCCTGACCCTGAAAGGCGGCCCGCGCAGTAAGAAAAACATAGGGGTAGAGCGCCAGGCTCATCACCAGAATCACGCCACCGCGCGAACGCACCTCGGGAATCGCCGTGAAGTTCCAGGTTTCGCGCAGCCAAGTGGGTAGGGCACCGGTGAAATCAAACAACCCCAACCAGACAAAGGCAGTGACATAGGCAGGCAGCGCCAGCGGCAAGAGCAAGGCCCAGCTGAAAAAGCGGCGGCCAGGAAAATCGCACGCGGCCGTGAGCCAGGCCAGCGAAACGCCGAGTAGCGTTACACCCAGGCCCACCCCCAGCACCAACCAGAGCGTGTTTACGAGCAGCTCCGGCAGCACAAACTGCCAGAGGTGGTGCCAGATGCTCTGATCCGGATCGGCCAGCGACGACACCACCACTGCCACCGGAATGAGGGTAACGAGGGCAATGGGAAGGACGATCAACCAAGGTGTGAGACGCATAGCGCGGGTTCGCATCCAAAAATAAAGCCCCAGCCGTCAAAACGGCTAGGACATGGTCGATTTTAGCGGGTTTAGAAACACATACTTGGAGCGCTTACTTGTAACCGACGCGGTCCATCAGCATCGTTGCCTTGGCCTGCAGCTTACCGGCCTCCGCCACATTAATGAGGTTGTGCTTGAACCCACCCCAGGCGGTAACGGTTTTATCCGGTTGCACTTGCGGGTTGACCGGGTATTCCAGATTGACATCGGCGTACAGGTTCTGTGCCTTGGCCGAGGCCAGCCATTCCAGCAACTTGATGGCGCCCTGCGGATTTTTGGCATGTTTGGTCACACCCGCGCCGGAAACATTGACATGCACGCCGGCGGCCTTGTTCTTCAGACCTTGGTTGGGCCAGAAGAGGGCCAGCGGTAGGGTGGGTTTCTTCTCCATCAGGCGGCCATAGTAATAGGTGTTCACCACGGTCACATCGCACTGGCCGGCGGCCACCGCCTCCATCGCCTTGGTGTCATCGGGAAACGGCGCGGTGGCCAAGTTGCCGACCCAGCCTTTGACGATATCTTCGGTCTTGCCCTCGCCGTGCTCCCAAATCATCATGGCTACCAGCGACTGGTTGTAGACTTTTTTCGAGGTGCGCAGGCACAGACGGTTTTTCCACTTGGTGCTGGCCAGGTCTTCATAGGTGGACAATTCGCCCGGCTTCACCATGTTCTTGTTGTACACCAGCGTGCGGGCACGCACCGACAGTCCAAACCATTCATTGTCGGGATCGTGCAGGTGACCGGGAATATTGGCTTGCAGGGTCTTTGAGCTAACCGGTTGTAACAGGCCTTCATTGGCGGCCTGCCACAAGTTGCCAGCATCCACGGTCATGAAGAGGTCAGCGCGGGTGTTTTTACCCTCAGCCTTCAGACGCGCCATCAGCGGGCCCTCTTTGTCGGTCACAAACTTCACCGCTACCCCGGTTTCCTGGGTATAGGCATCGAACAGTGGCTTGATCAACTGCTCGTTGCGGGCCGAATACACCACAACTTCGGCACTGGAAATCGCCGGGACAGACAGGGCGCCTATCAGGAGCATGCGGGCAAGACAATTTTTCATCGGATTCTCCGGGACAGATAACAGAACGCCCCGGATTTAAACACTAATGATAATAATTGTCAATAACAAAAAGATTGCGGGGCGATGGAGCTTGTCGCACTACACCAAAATTGCCGCCGCAACGCATACCCTTCGACGCGTCCTTGTGGATTGAACACGCGCTGCTAGCGCACCACCTCCTTCAGCTGTTCAAGGATCGCCGGATTTTCCAAAGTAGAAACATCGGAGGTAATTTCCTCACCCTTGGCCAAGGTCCTTAGCAGGCGGCGCATGATCTTTCCAGAACGGGTCTTGGGCAGGTTATCGCCGAAGCGGATTTCGTCCGGTTTAGCGATCGGGCCAATCTCGTGGGCGACATGATTGCGCAAGTCATTCACGATGGCCTTGGCCTCATCACCCGTGGGACGGCTGCGCTTGAGCACCACATAGGCGACGATGCCTTCACCCTTGATGTCGTGCGGCTTACCGACCACGGCAGCCTCAGCGACCAACGGATGCGATACCAAAGCCGATTCGATCTCCATAGTGCCCAAGCGATGTCCAGACACATTCAGCACATCGTCGATACGGCCCATGATGGTGAAATAGCCGGTTTGGGGATCGCGAACCGCACCATCGCCGGCCAGATACAAGCGACCGCCCAATTCCTCGGGGTAATACGATTTCGTGAAACGCCCCGGATCACCCCAGATGGTGCGAATCATTGACGGCCACGGCTTCTTGATAACTAAAAATCCGCCCTGACCCCAATCCACATCATGTCCAGTCTCATCCACAATCTCAGCCATGATGCCTGGGAAGGGCAGGGTGCAGGAGCCCGGCACCGTGGGCGTCGCGCCCGGCAAGGGGGTGATCATGTGACCGCCGGTCTCAGTCTGCCACCAAGTATCAACAATCGGGCAACGGCTGCCGCCAACCTGTTCGTGATACCACATCCAAGCCTCTGGATTGATCGGTTCACCGACCGTCCCCAACAAGCGAAGGGTGGTCAGATTGAACTGGCTGGGGTGACATTCGGGATGCCCTTCACCCAGCTTGATCAGGGCGCGAATGGCGGTTGGCGCGGTGTAAAAAATGCTGACTTTGTGCGCCGCGATCATGCGCCAGAAGCGGCCCGCATCTGGATAGGTCGGAACCCCTTCGAAAACCACCTCCGTTCCGCCGCAGGCCAACGGCCCATAAGCCACATAGGTATGACCGGTAACCCAGCCGATATCAGCCGTGCACCAGAACACATCGTCCGGCTTGAGATCGAAGGTCCACTTCATGGTCAGCACAGCCTGTAACAAATACCCCGCCGTGGCGTGCTGCACACCCTTGGGCTTGCCAGTGGAGCCCGAGGTGTAAAGCAAAAACAGGGGATGCTCGGCCTCGACCCATTCTGGTTCACAGATCTCGGGCTGATCCGCCACCACCTCATGCCACCACAAGTCACGCCCCGCAACCATAGCGCACGCACCGCCAGTACGCTGATAAACGATGACCCGCGTGATGGTCTCGCAACCAACCATGGCCAGTGCCTCATCTACGGCCGGTTTAAGCGGAATGTTCTTGCCGCCACGCGCCTGCTCATCGGCCGTGATCACCATCACCGCGCGGGCGTCTTCGATGCGGTCTTTCAGAGACTGCGCGGAAAAACCGCCGAACACCACGGAATGGGTCGCGCCGATACGGGCACAGGCCTGCATGGCAACCACGCCCTCGATCGACATTGGCAGGTAGATGACCACACGATCACCTTTCTTGACCCCCTGCGCCTTGAGTGCATTGGCAAATTGACCTACCCGCGCCAGCAGTTCCCTGTAAGTTACCCGGGTAACCTGGCCGTCATCAGCCTCAAAATGGATCGCCACCTTGTCACCCAGGCCTGCCTCAACATTTTTATCCAGGCAGTTGTAGGAGACATTCAGCCGGCCATCCGTAAACCACTGATAGAACGGCGCACTCTTCTCATTCAAGACCTCTGTAAAGGGCTGCTTCCAAGTCAAATGTTCCTGCGCCAAACGCGCCCAATAGCCCTCGTAATCGGCCTCTGCCTCGGCACAAAGCGCCCGATACGCTGCCATCCCGGAGATCGTCGCCTGCTTGACGAAGGCCTCCGAGGGAGAAAAGATCCGCGTCTCATGCGCGACAGATTCGATGTTCGACATAGGCTACGACTCCTCAACAGCATCCAAAAAAGGTCACTCCCCCCCGGGAAGGTGCAAAATAAGACAATTCCCACCGATTGACAATCACCACCTGTGGCCACCCCGTGACATTCATTAACCACATCGACCATGCCAGCCACCACTCCCGCTGGCTGGCAGCCCGTTTATCCGCCCGCCCGGATCTCCGCGGGAACTTGGCGGAAACTATTGAACAGCCCTTTAGCGCCGCTGAAATGGCCACGGTGCTGGGCGTCCATCTAGCGACGCATAGCGACCTGGGCGTCGCCTTGCGCCGGCTGCGCGAAGCGGTCATGGCGCGCCTGATCGTACGAGACATTAACGGCCTTGCAGACCTCACCGAGATTACCGGCACTTGTACGGATCTTGCCGAACTCGCCGTCCAACGCAGTATCACTCAGATCCATCCCGAGCTCGTCGCCATTCACGGTGAGCCGCTTGATAGCAACGGTCAGCCGCAGCAAATGATGGTAGTTGGCATGGGCAAACTGGGCGGACGCGAGCTCAATGTCTCGTCCGACATCGACCTCATCTTTGTTTACCCCGAGGGCGGCGAGACGGCCGGGCCACGCCGCATCGACAACCACGAATTCTTTACCCGCCTCGGCAAACGCCTGATCGCCCTGATCGGCGACAGCACGGCCGACGGCTTTGTATTTCGCGTCGATATGCGTCTGCGCCCCTACGGCGATGGAGGGCCGCTAGCCAGTAGCCTCGCCATGCTGGAGGAATATTTTTACACCCAAGCCCGGGAATGGGAACGCTACGCCTGGATCAAGGGTCGTGTGCTGAACACTGGCGAGACTGTGGCCACTGCGGCCCTGGAGGCCTTGCGTCGCCCCTTCGTGTTCCGAAAATATTTCGACTACGGAGCCTTCGCCGCCATGCGCGACCTACACGCGCAAATCCGTCGCGAGGTGGTACGCAAAGATCGCGCCGACAACATCAAGCTTGGCCCCGGCGGGATCCGCGAGATTGAATTTATCGCCCAAGTCCACCAGTTGGTACGCGGCGGCCGCGAGCCGGCCTTGCAAACGCGCCCCACCCGCCAAGTTCTCGACCTTCTGCCAGGGGCCCAGTTGCTGCCTCAAACCACGGTGGATCAGTTGCAACAGGCCTATGTTTTCCTCCGCACCGTAGAGCACCACCTGCAATATCTGGATGATGCCCAGACCCAAGAACTTCCCGCCCAGGCCGAAGACCGTACGCGCATCGCTGCGGGCATGGGCTTTACTGACTGGGCCGCGTTTTACGCCCACCTCACGACCCTGCGCCGTGGCGTCGCCAACGAATTCGAGACCCTGTTTGGCACGGAAGTCGCCAGCGAGAAGACGGACCACCCCTTGGCTGGGTTATGTGAGCGGCCCGAGGTCGAAGTCCTCCAAGCCTTGGCCGAGCGGGGTTTTGGCGATCCGGCCGCGTGTTACCGGCAGCTCATTGCCTTGCGCACCGGCAGCCGCTACCACGCCTTACCCGCCGCCAACCAGCTTGCCGTAGATGCCCTGCTGCCCCACTTGATCGCGGCTGCTACCGAGTTCGCCAATGCCGACGACACCCTGTCCCGGATGTTAACCCTGCTGGAGACCATCTGCCGCCGTGCCCCCTATCTGCGCCTCCTGAGCGAATATCCGAGCACCTTGACCCAGATCGCTCGCCTCTGCAGCAGCAGCCCGTGGGCAGCGCAATACCTGACCCGGCAGCCGCACCTCCTTGACGAACTGATCGACGCCCGGCTGCTGACGGCCGAGATTGACTGGGCCGAGGCGCGACAAGGTCTGGAGTCCCAACTCGATGCTTTAGCCGGCGACACCGAGCGCGAAATGGATGCCTTGCGCCACTTTAAGCAAACTCAGACCCTGCGTCTGCTGGCCCGCGATCTGGCCGGCGAACTGCGCCTGGAGATCCTGTCTGATCGCCTGACCGAACTGGCCGATCTGCTGCTCGATGTCACCGTTGACCGCGTCTGGCGTGAGTTGCCACGCCGGCATTGCGAGAACCCAACCTTCGCGGTGATCGCCTATGGCAAGCTAGGTGGCAAAGAGCTGGGCTATGCCTCCGATCTCGACCTGGTCTTCTTGTACGACGACGCCCACCCCGACGCTCAGGACACCTATGCCCGCCTGGCCAAACGGCTCAGTGCCTGGATGTCGGCGGTCACCCCGGCCGGAATTCTCTACGAAACCGACCTGCGCCTGCGCCCGGACGGTGCCTCAGGCCTGCTGGTCAGCAGCGTGGCCGCCTACGCCGACTACCAACAGCATCAGGCCTGGACCTGGGAACATCAGGCCCTCACTCGCGCCCGCTTCTGTTGTGGCGATCGCTCGATCGGCCAGCGCTTCGAGGCCATCCGCGCAGCCATTCTGGCCTCGCCGCGTGACCTGCCACGGCTACGCACCGAGGTGCTGGAGATGCGCCAGAAGATGCACGATGGCCATCCCAATCGCGGCCCCCTGTTTGATCTGAAACATGACCCCGGCGGCTTGGTCGATTGCGAGTTTGCCGTGCAATACCTGATTCTGGCCCATGCCGGGCGACATCCAACCCTGCTTGCCAACTGCGGCAATATCGCCCTGCTCACCCGCGCAGCGGAGGCCGGCCTGTTGCCGATGGCCGTCGCTGGCGCCGCCGCCGACGCCTACCGTGAACTGCGCCGCCTGCAACATCAGGTCAAGCTGCAAGGGGCCGACACCGCCCGCATTCCGCGCCCTGCCGCTGGCCCCTATCCGGAACATGTGCAGCGTCTGTGGCAGGCGGTCTTTGGCGTATAGGTATTTGGGGAACAAGGCGGCTGCGCTACAATCTATGTCCAACCTTTATAGATTTCTGGAGTTTGCATCATGTCCATGGCCGACCGCGACGGCGTTATCTGGTACGACGGGAAAATGGTTCCCTGGCGCGAGGCCACCACCCATGTGCTGACCCACACCTTGCATTACGGCATGGGCGTATTTGAAGGCGTGCGCGCTTATGAAACCCCGCAAGGCCCGGCCATCTTCCGCCTCCAGGATCACACCGACCGCCTGTTCCGCTCCGGCCACATCTTGGGCATGAAGCTGCCTTATTCCAAGGATGAAATCAACGCTGCACAGCTCGCCGTGGTGCGTGATAACGGCCTGAAATCTGGCTACCTGCGCCCGATGGCCTTTTTTGGCCCGGAGGCCATGGGCATCTCCGCCAAGACCCTGTCGGTACATGTCATCGTCGCCGCCTGGCCGTGGGGCGCCTACATGGGCGCCGAGGCGCTGACTCAAGGCATTCGCGTCAAAACCTCATCCTTCAGCCGCCACCATGTCAACATCACCATGTGCAAGGCCAAGGCCAACGGCAACTATATGAACTCCATCCTCGCCCACAAAGAGGCCGAGATGGATGGCTACCAAGAGGCGCTACTGCTGGATGTGGACGGCTTTGTTGCCGAGGGTTCGGGCGAAAACTTCTTCCTGATCCGCAACGGCACGCTATACACGCCGGACACCACTTCTGCCCTGGAAGGCATCACCCGCGACACCATCATTCAGTTGGCGGGCGAACTCGGCATCCCAGTCATCGAGAAACGCATCACCCGCGATGAGGTGTATTGCGCCGATGAGGCCTTCTTCACCGGCACCGCTGCCGAAGTCACCCCGATTCGCGAACTCGATAACCGCAGCATCGGCAGCGGTTCACGCGGACCCCTTACCGAAAAACTGCAAGCCCTATATTTTGCTTGCGTTCAGGGCCGCTCCGCCGCACACGCTGGCTGGCTGTCCCCTATTTAGGAAGACCCTGCCATGTCCACCGAACGCATCATCACCGTTCAGGCCAACCAGCTCCCGCTGCACTGCCCCACACCCGAACAGGCCTTGTGGAACCAACACCCTCGCGTCTTCATACGCCTGACTGCAGGGCACCCGGCGCGTTGTCCCTATTGCGGGACCCAGTACCAACTCGCCGAGGGCGCGGCCTCGCCGGGTCATCACTAATCTTTGACGCGGGAGGCCAGCATGACCCGAATCATCATCCCGATCGCCCTGTTGGCCTTGCTCCTTATGACGACGGCAGCTCGCGCCGAAGTCCCTGCCAATGACCTTGCACAGGTAGCCCGCGTACGACAAGCGCAACTGATGTCAGCCATGTTTGATCTGCGCCGATCCCGCCTGGGCTTCGAAGAGACCGTGGCGGCCATTCGTCAATCGGCCGCCAAAAAGGGTTGGCGTGTCGGGCCCACTCAAGATGCTCAGGCCGATATGGCCCGCGCCGGGATCAAAGACGCACCCCGCATCAAGGTCGTTCCCACCTGCCCACCAGAAGCCAACCAGCGCCTCGCTCACATTAGTCAAATTTTGGGGAAGCCTATCCCGCCTTTACCCTGCCGCGTCACCGTGCTCACTGACAAGGACGGTCAGGTCCAGGTTATCAAGATGAACACCGCCCACTTGGCTCGCGCCGCAAAAATTGACCAGCTCGCCCGTGTCATGGGCGAAATCGCTGCCGAAGAAGAGGCCATGCTGAAGGGTATTGTGGAATAAGGCCGCCGCTCATCCGGCAGCCCGCTTCCTTTACGCCGTTTTTGAATAACGCGGGCGGATAACAGCGCCCGGCGGGGCGATATCTTGACGCAGGTAGTGATCAAAACACATGGCGATATTACGCAAAAAGCGCCGGCCAAGATCCGTCACGCGCAACACACCACCGGTCAAGGTCAGCAAACCGTCTGCCGCCTGGGCCTGCAGATCTGGCAGGGCATCCGCGAAATAGTCCCAACAATCGATCCCCCAGTCGGCCGAGAACGCGGCGCCGTCCAACTCCAGATCACACATGACACGGGTGATCATGTCGCGGCGAATCTCGTCATCGCGGGTCAGGCGCAGACCGCGCTCAACACACAGGCCGTTCTGCATCACTGCTTCTTCATAGACCCGTAGCGTTTTTTCGTTCTGCACATAAGTTGTTTTGGTTTGGCTGATGCTTGAGGAGCCAAACGCGTAAATATCGCAATCCTTGTGCGTGGTGTAGCCCTGAAAGTTGCGATACAAGGTCTTGGCCCGCTGGGCGATGACCATCTCGTCGCTAGGCTTGGCGTAGTGGTCAAGGCCGATATTCACATAACCCGCCGCCGACAGGCGGTCATGGATCAGGTTCTGCAACTCGAGCCGAGTGGCGAAATCGGGCAGATCAGACTCAGCGATCAGCTTCTGATGCTTCTTCATCCACGGCACATGGGCGTAGCCAAAAATAGCAAAACGATCCGGCGACCAGTCGAGCACCGTATCCAGAGTCTGGGCAAAACTTGCCACATTCTGGTAGGGCAGTCCCACGATCAGATCCATGTTGATGCTGGAGAAGCCCAGTTCACGCGCCCAGCCATAGACCTCAGCGATCATTGCCGTCGGTTGCACCCGATTGACCGCCGCCTGCACCTTGGGATCCAAGTCCTGCACCCCAAAAGAGAGACGATTGAAACCCGACTCGCGCAGGGCCACCAGATGCTCTCGCGTTAATTCGCGTGGATCCGCCTCGCAGCCCATCTCAGCATCGGGCGCAATCGTAAAACGCTGCCGGATAGCCGTCATCAGACGGCGAATATCATCTGGTTTGAGATAGGTCGGCGTGCCGCCACCCCAATGCAGCTGGCGCACGCGACGCGTTTTATCGACCAGCGCCGCCACGCTATCCATCTCGCGTTCGAGGCAGTCCAGGTAAGGCGCAACCCGCTCGTAATGCCCGGTTGCTACCATGTTGCAGCCACAGTAATAACACAGCGTGTCGCAGAAGGGGATATGAAAATACAGCGAGATGCCACGCGCCGGATCCTGACTCGCAGCAATCTCTTCCCGCCATTCGGCCTCGCGGAAGCCTTCGTGGAAATACGGCGCAGTCGGATACGAGGTATAGCGTGGGCCTGCCTTGCTGTATTTCTGGAGCAGAGAAGTAAGGTCGGACATGATCTGTCATCTATAAAAGTGGCAGTTATTCTAGCAGTATGCCAAGCTAATCTATAGGCACTCGGCCTTGATCTCGCCAAACCTTGAGTACGAAAAGACTAGCTTTCTAACGAGAAATCGCTTGCAATCCGCGGGATGTTACCTATGATGACCACACCTCCCTGACCGTCGCAATGACGGTTTTTCCACGGCACCGTTCTTCGGCGCCGTTTTTTTTGCCGCTATAATCTGCGCCATCCCTTCTGCGCTCCAGCGCCACCACGGCCACCATGACAGCCCTTCCTTCCGAGATATTCAAGGCCTACGACATCCGTGGCATTGTCGGAAAAACGCTCACGCCCGACATCGTTGCCGACATAGGCGCGGCGCTCGGCTCCGAGGCTCGCGCGCGGCAGCAATCCGCCATCGTCATTGGCCGCGATGGTCGCCTGTCCGGGCCGGCGCTGGCGGCTGCGTTGGCACGCGGCATTCAGTCCGCCGGGGTGGATGTCATTGATATCGGTTGCGTTGCCACGCCGATGACCTATTTCGCTGCCTTTGAAACCGGAGCCCATAGCGCGGTGATGGTCACTGGCAGTCACAACCCGCCCGATTACAATGGCCTGAAGATGGTGTTGGCAGAAGAGACACTTGCCTCTGAAGCCATCCAGAAGCTGTATCGCCGCATCGAAGGCCGAGATTTCACTCAGGGCAACGGTTGCTACCGCGCCCACGCCATCGCAGCCACTTACCAGACCCGTATCGTCAGCGACATTCGTCTAGCCCGCCCACTCAAGATCATCGTTGATGCCGGCAACGGCATAGCCGGAGCCTTCGCGCCAGATCTTTACCGGGCCTTGGGTTGCGCCGTCGAAGAAATGTATTGCGATGTAGACGGCCATTTCCCCAATCACCATCCCGACCCCTCTGTTCCTAAAAACCTCACCGACCTGATCGCCCGTTTGCAAAATAGCGACGCCGATCTCGGACTGGCGTTTGACGGCGATGGCGATCGCTTGGGCGTGGTCACCCGCTCGGGAGAGATCATTTATCCCGACCGCCAGTTAATGCTGTACGCGGCCGACATGCTGACCCGCAATCCCGGTGCCACGGTTATTTACGATGTCAAATCGACGCGCAATCTGGACGGCTGGATTCGCCAGCATGGCGGTGTGCCACTGTTGTGGAAGACCGGGCACTCACTGGTCAAAGCCAAGATGAAAGAAACCGGCGCCCTGCTGGCGGGCGAAATGAGCGGCCATGTCTTTTTCAAGGAACGCTGGTACGGCTTTGACGACGGCCTCTATACCGGTGCGCGCCTGCTCGAAATCCTCTCCAAGGCCCACGACATTGACGCCGTCTTCGCCGCCCTACCCGACAGCGTCAGCACCCCCGAGCTGAATGTCCAAATGAACGAAGGTGAACCCCATCGCTTGCTGGCACAGTTACAGAAAAGCGCAGTGTTTCCCGGCGCCGAGCGCATCATTAGCATTGACGGTCTGCGCGTCGAATATCCCGACGGCTTTGGTCTGATGCGCCCGTCCAACACCACACCCGTCATCGTCCTGCGTTTTGAGGCCGAAAATGCGGGTGCCTTGCAACGGATCCAGAACACCTTTCGCCAGTTACTCCTGACCGCAGCGCCGCATCTGCAACTTCCCTTTTAACTTTTATTGTCGTCAAGACCTATTCCCCGGAGCTCTGCATGAATACACCCCGCGTCGGTTTGATCATGGGCAGCAACAGCGATTGGGACACCATGCAAGGGGCTGCCGAGATCCTGCAAAACCTGGGAATCGCCTTCGAAAAACGCGTGGTCTCCGCTCACCGCACGCCTGATTTGCTGTTTGCTTACGCCGCAACGGCGGCTGAACGCGGTCTGCGATGCATCATCGCCGGAGCGGGGGGCGCCGCCCATCTGCCGGGCATGGTCGCGGCCAAGACACATCTGCCGGTGCTCGGGGTACCGGTACAATCGCGGGCGCTGAAGGGCATGGATTCGCTGCTGTCCATCGTGCAAATGCCCAAAGGCATTCCGGTCGCGACCTTTGCTATTGGTGAAGCCGGGGCCGCCAACGCGGCCCTATTCGCCGCCGCGCTCCTGGCCAATGAAGACGCTGAAGTTCGCGCCAAACTGCTAGCCTTCCGCCAACAACAAACCGACACAGCCTTGGCCATGGAGTTGCCCGACTGATGCGCACACCCGCTTTACCGGCTCTGTTACCCGGTGCCACGCTCGGCATGCTAGGGGGAGGCCAACTCGGCCGCATGTTCACGCTCGCTGCGCGCGTCATGGGCTATCGCGTCGTCGTGCTGGATCCTGATCCCGATAGCCCCGCTGGGCAACTCGCCGACATCCACCTCAAAGGCGATTACACCGCGGCGGCGACCTTGCTGCACATGGGTCAGTTGTGCGACGCGATCAGCACCGAGTGGGAAAATGTTCCCTCCCTCACCTTGGAGATTCTTGCCAAGCATTGCCGTGTGCATCCATCGCCCGCAGCAGTCGCCGTCGCCCAGGATCGCTTACTGGAAAAAACCCGCGCCCGCGAATGTGGTCTAACCACCGCGCCGTTTGCCAACATCGAAGATCAAAGCGACCTGGTCAGTGCTTGGGCGCAGATCGGCGGCCCGGCCTTGTTGAAGACCCGCCGCCTGGGTTATGACGGCAAGGGTCAAGTTCTGATCGGCAATCTTGATGATCTGGTCAGCGCCTACGCTCAGCTTGGCAATGTGCCTTGTCTGCTAGAAGGTTTTCTGCCGCTCGCTCAAGAAGTGTCCGTTGTTCTGGCCCGCGGGGCCAGTGGCGAAATCGCTTTTTACCCGCTCGCCGAAAATCGTCACCTGCGCGGCATTCTCGACCTTAGCGCGGTTCCAGCGCGGGTCCCCGCTGCGCTGGTTACGGAAGCCTGTAATTTGGCCGCCAATCTCGCGCACGGACTTGATTATGTCGGTGTTCTCGCGGTTGAATTTTTCGTGCTTAAAGATGGGCAACTGGTATTCAACGAGATGGCCCCTCGCCCGCACAACAGCGGTCATTACACCCTCGACGCCTGCGTCACCGATCAGTTCCAGCAACAGGTTCGCGCCCTGGCCGGCCTGCCGCTGGGCGACACTCGCCTGGTTTCACCCTGCGTGATGGTCAATCTGCTCGGCGACATCTGGCAGCCCGAGCCGCACTGGGACCGTTTACTCAAGCATCCCGGCGTACAACTGCACCTGTATGGAAAACGCGAGGCCCGCCCCGGACGCAAGATGGGGCACTACACGGTACTCGCCGATAACCTCAATACCGCGCTCGCCATCGCCGAACAAACCCGGGCTGATCTGGGGATTAGCTGACCGGCCGCGAAGCCTTAAGCCGCGCGGCGCAGTGGCGTGGCCTAAGATTCAATGCGCCGCAACCACAACTCCTCGCTTTTGCGGTCGAGGCTGCGCATCAGCACCGGCAGCCCCGGCTGATCGGCGGCAAACCATAGATCCAGCTCCCCGTCGCCGTCGCGCCACGCGTGCAATCGCCAAAGCCGGCGCCCCTCACGAATATCCACTTCCGGCGTAGCAATCCGATAACCACGCAATTTGCGCCCGTCCGTCACCGGCAGAATCAGATTGGCTTGCTCAGGATGAAAGCGGAGCGCCAGTTGCCACAGGAAGCTCAGCGCGTCCTGCGCACCGGCGCGCAACACCTCGGGCTGGCCGTTCAGGGCGAGTTGTCCTGCCGCGTAATCAAAAACGGCAACATCGGGGCGCCGTTCGCCGCGTTTCTGACTAAAAGTCTCCGGCTGCAAACCCTCGGCGCTGAGGCGCCCGGTACTTGCCAAATGCAAACCCCCCGGCACAAAAAGCGCGACGATCCCCGTCGTCTTAAAGCGACTCTCAGCGCGGTAGCGCATCCCGTCACGCTGCCAAAGATAAGTCACCGCACCGATCACGAAACCGTTTTCGGCATTCAATATGGCGTATTGCACGCTCATCTGGGCAGGAAACGATTTTAGGAGCGGCGCTGCCAAGTCAACGGCCACATTGGCCGGCACCGAAACCGGGGGGGCGGGCCCAGCCGCCACTGGCGCAACCGGCGCCGGGCGGGGTTCCAGCGCTGTGGGCGCCGGTGACATGGCCAACGCTGTGGGTGCGATTGGCAGCAGCGGTTCGGGAGGGGCAGGCGCCGGCGTCTCAACGGGCCGCGTAGGCATTTCCACCCCTGGCTCCAAAGCCGAGGCGGCAACCGGCTTCTTCCCCAGGTGGGACTCAAGAAGCGGCATCACTAACACGGCCTCCAGTGGTGGTCCGGCGTCTTCGTCCGCGTCAGAACCAGTCCAAAAGGTCAACGGACTGCTAAACCAGCTCAAATGCACCAACACGGAAGCCAACCCGGCCCACCCAAAAACTGTGCGCCGGGCGTCAGTCATGATGCTTAATCCAGCGACGGTGCGACGCAGCCTGCCAAAGCGGGGCGGCTCTTGGCTTGCAGCCGTACTCGACCCGGCGGCGTGATTTGCAGCCGACCTTCGGCAAACCAGCGGATCGCTTGTGGATAGATTTGATGCTCTTGTGCCAGCACCCGTTCAGCCAAGGTTTTGGGCGTGTCATCGTCCAACACCGGCACTGCGGCCTGGATAACAATGGGCCCGACATCGACTTCCGGAGTGACAAAATGCACCGTGCAACCGTGCAGCTTAACGCCCGCCGCCAAGGCACGCTCGTGAGTGTGCAGGCCGGGGAACGCGGGCAGCAAAGCCGGGTGGATGTTGAGCAAACGCCCAGCGTAATGGATCACAAAAGCGTCCGTCAGTACACGCATGAAGCCCGCCAGCACTACTAAATCAGGCGCATGGCGGTCTATTGCGGCCATCAATGCAGAGTCAAATGCGCTGCGATCGGGAAACACCTTGTGATCAATGACTGCGGTGGCAATACCGCGTTCAGCCGCTGTTTTCAGGCCTCCGGCCTGCGCACAATTGCTGAGCACCGCGGCAAAAGTGACCGGCAACAGGCCCGCGTCTGCCGCCTTGAACAGCGCCTCCATGTTGGAGCCGCGCCCAGAAATCAGGATAACGATGCGAGTCATGAAGCCGGGGGGCCGGATGCGTTGTTAACGGTATTGCACATGCGGCACCGCATCGGTCGCGACGACCTCACCCAGGCGGTAAACGGTTTCGCCTCGGGCCGTCAGGAAGCCGGCGGCGCGCTCGGCATCACCAGACGCGACGATGACCACCATGCCGATGCCACAGTTAAAGGTACGGCGCATTTCAAGATCACTCACATGGCCGGCCTGCTGCAGCCACTGGAACACCGGTGGCAAAGTCCAACTCGCCACCTCGATGGCCACCGCCGTGCCGTCCGGCAGCACGCGTGGGATATTTTCAGTCAATCCACCGCCGGTGATGTGAGCCATGCCTTTGATCTCCAGCTCAGCCATTAATGCCAGCAGCGGTTTGACATAAATGCGGGTTGGTTCAAGCAAGGCATGACCGAACGGCTGGCCGTGGAAATCGGCGGCAAGATCGGCACCGCTCACTTCAAGCAATTTACGCACCAGCGAAGAGCCATTGGAATGCGGGCCGCTGGAGGCCAAGCCCAGCACTGTGTCACCCGGCTGGATGGTCTGGCCGGTGATGAGCTTCGCTTTCTCCGCTACGCCCACCGCAAAGCCGGCGAGATCGTATTCACCGGGCGGATACATGCCCGGCATCTCGGCCGTCTCGCCGCCAATCAAGGCGCAACCGGATAGTTCACAGCCGGTGGCAATGCCGCTGACCACGGCTTCGCCGGTATCGACATCGAGCTTGCCACAAGCGAAGTAATCGAGGAAAAACAAGGGTTCAGCGCCTTGCACCAAGATGTCATTAACGCTCATCGCCACCAGATCCTGGCCAATGGTGTCGTGTTTGTTCATCTCAAACGCCAACTTCAGCTTGGTGCCGACGCCATCGGTGCCGGAGATCAGCACCGGCTCCTGGTATTTTTTCGGTAGTTCCATCAGCGCGCCGAAGCCGCCGATCCCGCCCAACACCTCGGGGCGCAAAGTGCGACGGGCAAGCGGCTTGATGCGTTCAACCAGGGAATCGCCGGCGTCCATATCGACGCCGGCATCGCGGTAGGTGTAGGAGGTTTGAGCAGAAGGGGTTTGATAAGACACGGGAGACCGCCTGTTTACGAAAATGCCGTCATTTTACGCTGTCTGAAGGCTCTCGGTTGCGTGTGAAGTCGGGCGCGAGGAGCGGATCGTCCACGCGCCGCCATTCCCCATCGATCACGCCTGGTGCAGCGTCCCGTTCACCCTCAACCTCTCCTCCCACGCCACCCCATCCCGCGTGAGACCGCAACGCCGGGGCGGGAAACACAAAGGAGGCCAGAAACAGCACGAGGCCGATCGCATCGCTGACCGGGCCCGGGATGATGAACAACAGGCCGGCAATGAAGCGTAAGCCCACCGCCGTGAGAGCGTGCCAGGGCGAGGCCCCTGACTGCAACGCGCCCAGGATCTGCAACGCCCAGCCCTTCTGGACATGAAGCAGCAAGCCCCAACCCAGCAGGATCGTCAGCGCCAGCCAAGCCAGAGTCCAGGCGCCGATAGCCTGCCAGACCTGGTAGATTCCAACCGATTCCAGTATAGGGAAGGCGAGGACTATAATCGCGAACCCAAGACCGATATTAAGCCTCATGGCCGAACCCCTGTTGATTGTGATCACCACCCTGCCTGACCGCGAGCAGGCCCGGACGCTGGCTCGACAGGTTGTCGAAGCGCGACTGGCGGCCTGTGTACAGGTCGGCACGCCGGTCGAATCGTTCTACCGCTGGCAGGGCGCCGTCGAACCTGCGTACGAGACACCGTTGCTGTTCAAGACGGTCCCGGCACGCTATGCGGACTTGGAGTCTTTTTTGCAACAGCATCACCCTTACGCGCTGCCCGAGATCATTGCCTTGAACGATGTCCATGGCTCGTCAGCATACCTTGACTGGGTCGCCCAAGAAACCCAACCCTAATACACAGCCTCAATCTGGAGTGCCGCATGCGTCCCCTGACTGTTCTGTTTCATCTTGTCGTCGCCGTTTTGTTTACTTCTGTGGCCCATGCCCAGACGGAACCGCTTGACCCCGAAAAGGCCTTCCAGATCAGCGCTCAAGCTACGGCCAAGGACCGTGTCGAAGTGCGTTTCAAGATTGAAAAAGGCTATTACCTGTATCGCGAGAAGACCCGTGTTTCCGCTCAGGGTGCGACCCTTGGTAGCGTTGCTCTACCCAAGGGCAAAATAAAGCAGGATGAGATCTTCGGCCGAGTCGAAACTTGGCGCGACGAAGTACGCTTCACCCTGCCGGTCAAGGCGACAAGCCCGTACACCTTGCAGATCACCACCCAAGGCTGTGCCGATGTCGGTCTATGTTATCCACCTATGGATACCGAGATTCGCATCGACCCCTCGGCACCCGTCAAGGCCGCGCCTCCGAACAAGGAAGATCTGCTGGCAAAGCTGAAGGCCCTCGCCGGTGATTTACCTCCCGGCCTCCCCCAAGCCAATGCCCCGTTGCTGCCTGCCGAAGAGGCCTTCAAGCTGGCTCTGAAACGCGATGGCAACACGATTACGGCCCAGTTTGGCGTGGCTATGGATTATTACCTCTACCGCGACAAGGTGCGCCTGACCGTCAAGCAACCGCAAGGCCTGACTCTGGGCAAGATCACCTTCCCCAAGGCCGAAGAAAAAGACGATCCCAACTTTGGCCGCATGGCCATTTACCACGCCGACTTCACCGCCAGCGCGCAACTCCAAGGGGGCAAACCCGACGCCACCGTGGTGATCGAGGCCTCCTGGCAAGGCTGTAACGAGGCCTCGGGAATCTGCTATCCACCCCTCGAACAACAATTCACCCTTACGAGCACGCTAGGCGCCACCGCCAACGCTCCCGCAGCCTCTGAGAGCGACCAGATTGCCGGGCTGTTCAAGGGCGGCAGTTTCTGGATGATCGTGGCCAGCTTCTTCGGTTTTGGCCTCCTATTGGCCTTAACCCCCTGCGTCTTCCCCATGATTCCCATTCTGTCGGGGATCATCGTCGGGCACGGTGACAAAGTCACCAAGACCCACGGCTTCCTGCTCTCTGTGGCCTATGTGCTAGGCATGGCCATAACTTACGCCGCTGCCGGCGTCGCCGCCGGACTATCCGGAACCCTCATTTCCACCGCCCTGCAAACGCCGTGGGCGCTCGGTACCGGCGCGGCCATCTTCGTTCTGCTGTCGCTGTCCATGTTTGGCTTTTACGAACTGCAATTACCCAGCGCCTTGCAAAGCCGCATGACCGAGGCCAGCAACCGCCTGCATGGTGGCCACTTCGCCAGCGTGTTCGGCATGGGCGCGCTGTCCGCCCTGATCGTCGGGCCCTGCGTCGCCGCTCCGCTCGCCGGGGCCCTGATTTACATCGGCCAGACCGGCGATATCCTGCTGGGCGGCGTGTCGCTCTTTGCCATGGCCTTGGGCATGGGCGTACCCTTGCTGCTAATCGGCTTGTCCGCCGGGGCGTTGCTACCCAAGGCGGGGGGTTGGATGGATGCCGTCAAGCGCTTTTTCGGCGTCCTGCTCCTCGCGGTCGCCATCTGGCTCATCCAGCCCCTGCTACCGGCGTGGGCCAGCATGCTGTTATGGGCCGCGTTGCTGATCCCCTACGGGGTCCACCTCGGAGCGCTGGACCACACACCCGTGGGTTGGCCACGCCTCTGGAAGGCCTTCGGTCTCATGATCTTGACCGCAGGCATGGCCTTTGTCGTCGGCGTCATGGGTGGCAGCCGCGACATTCTGCAGCCACTGGCCGTGTTTGCCGCTGGCGGCTCAGGCACGACGAGCGCAACCCACCTCCCGTTCAAACGCGTGAAAAGCGTCGCCGAACTCGATGCGGCCATCGCCATGAACGCCGGAAAACCGGTGCTGCTGGACTTCTACGCCGACTGGTGTGTCTCTTGCAAAGAGATGGAAAACATCACCTTCGCCGACCCGCGTGTCCAAACCGCCCTGCAAGGCGTCGTGCTGTTGCAGGCCGATGTCACGGCCAACTCGGCCGACGACAAAGCGCTACTCAAGCGTTTTGGCCTGTTTGGCCCACCCGGCATCCTGTTCTTTGACCGCAATGGCAAACAAAACACCTTCAAGGTCGTCGGCTATGAAAATCCCGAGACCTTTCTGGAAAGCCTGAAGAAAGCGCTAGCCTCGTGAAAAACCTGTTTTGGATCGGCGCCACTGCCGCCCTCGTTGTCCTGCTTGGTCTCGCCTGGATGGTCACCAAGACGCCCAACACCTCGCGCCCTACCAACGCCGCTTCCGGCCTCAATACCGAGGCCTTCTGGACCGCCACCCTCTCCGACAGGCAAGGTCAGCCCCAAGCCATGGCGCAATATCGCGGCCAGGTCGTGATCGTCAATTTTTGGGCTCCCTGGTGCCCACCCTGCCGCGCCGAGATGCCTGGCTTCATGGCCTTGCAAGAAAAATATGGCAAAGATGGCGTGCAATTCATCGGCATCGCCCTCGACACCCCCGCGAATGTGCAGCGTTTTTTGGCGGCCAAGCCCACCAATTACCCGATCTACTTGGGTGAAATTGGCGGCAGCGAACTCTCGCTCGCCCTTGGCAATCACACGGATGCCCTGCCCTACACCGTCATTATCGACCGCCGTGGCCAGGCCGCTGGCAGCCAGGTCGGCCTGCTCGACGAAGCGCGTCTAGAGGCCATGCTGCGGCCCCTGCTGTGAAGGAAGGCGTCCTCCCCATCAACAACTTCCGCGTTCAACCGCCCAAGCCCCTGTTTACCGCCGCCGGCCGTGCGATTGGCGACTACGCCATGATCAAGGAAGGGGATCGTATTCTGCTCGGCTTATCGGGCGGCAAGGACAGCCTGTCGCTGCTCCACATTCTTTTGCACCTGCGCGACAAGGCCCCAATCCGCTTTGAGCTCGCCTGCTGCACCGTCGATCCACAATCGCCGGAATATGATCCATCACCGCTTAAAGCGTATGTCGCCGTGCTAGGCCTTCCGTATTTTTACGAATCCCAGCCCATCGTCGCCAGCGCCGCAACCCAGATGCAGGGCGACTCATTCTGCGCTTATTGCTCGCGTATGCGGCGTGGCATTCTCTACCGCGTCGCCCGCGAAAACGGCTACGGTGTGCTGGCCCTTGCCCAGCACCTTGATGACTTCGCCGAGACCTTCATGATGTCGGCGTTCTTCGGCGGCAAGCTGCGGACCATGGGCGCCAACTATGTCAATGATGCTGGCGATGTGCGCGTAATTCGCCCTCTGGTGTACGCCCGCGAACGCCAGATGCGCGACTTCGCCGAACGCGCTCCCCTGCCCGTCATCTTCGAAAACTGTCCGGCCTGCTTCGCCCTGCCCATGCAGCGCTATCAGATCAAACAACTCCTCGCCGAACAAGAACGCCATCATCCACAACTCTTTGCCAACCTGCTTACCGCCATGCGGCCGCTGATGAGCAATCATCTGCCAGGCAAAAGTATCGCCTGAGGCCAATCTCCGTAGCCATCGGTGCATCAGCCTCTGAGCGAGCGATACTAGGCGCTCATCCGACCCGACACGCAAAATGGCTCCGACAAAAAACCCGCCATGGGGCGGGTTTTTTGGGTGCAGCGCGTTCAGATTACTTGCGGAATACCGAGGCCTGCATAGGCAAACCATTGCTCATATAGCTGTGGTAGTACTCCAAGTTGTTCCAGATTTCGTGACCAGGATCCGCGCCCACATGGCGCACCGAGCCATTACAACCCTTGTAACGGGTTTGTAGGGTGACCAAGTTCGTCCCCGCACGGAACACCGGCCAGTGCGTAGTTTGGCCAATGACGGGGGAAAGAATCTCGGAACGCACCTTGTCGCCCGCACCATAGGTATGGCAGCTGGCACAGGAGAAGTTCAGTTGACCTTTGCGCTGATACCAGGTCTTCTTGCCGTCCTCATAAGCCTTGGTCGCGGCCGGCCCTTCCACCTTGATATTGACCTTCATACCGTCGGACAGCGTACGCAGATGGGCGGTGAGGAGACCCATGGTTTTGGGATCGCCATATTTCCAGGCTTCCTCGCCGTTCGCGGTACGGCAATCATTAACAGCCATTTCCAGCGTCACGACTTTACCCTTGGCATTATCAAACAGGGGGTAGTTTCCAGCGATCATCTTGCCGCCATTGGGAAGACAATCGGCATAGGTCTTGCCGCTCTTCATCGGCGTTTTCCAGAGCTTCTCTGCCTTCTCCATCTCTTCAACATAGGGAGGGAATTCCATGATGCTCTTGTACTGATTAAGAGCATCCTGATTGAAGGCCAAGGCACCGTAAATAAAGTTGGCCTGATCCATCTTCGGATAAGCGTCCTTGAAGTGCTTCACCATAGCCTGACGGTCTTCCTCAGGCCCGGCCAAGGCGGGCGATGCCACGGCCAGCAGGCCGCAGAAAAGTGCGAGGGGGTATGCAATCTTGTTCATAGTTAGCTCCGATGCCGTGTCTAGTTACAGGCCGTGGATAAAGTCCACCAGCTTGTCGAACTCTTCCTGGGTCAATGCGCCGTGTTTCATGAAGGGGGGCATGGCGCTGTAGGGATTGAACGCCGTTTGATCCGCAATGTGCGCCGCCAGTTCCTTCTTGTCCGGGAAACGCGCCTTCATGTCTTTCAACTCCGGGCCTAGGGTTCCAGGTTGTTCTCCGCCGGCAATGGCATGGCAGGCCAGACAGTTGCCCTTGGGCAATTGAAAAGCAATATCCTTCCCGGTCAGGCCGGGCTTGGCGGGCTCGGCCGCGAGAGCCGGGGTTACGAGACAGGCCGCGAGGACAAGCGCGCCTGACAAATGCTTGATATGCATGGTTTTCTCCTTTGTGCGAGGCGATCAGGTCGCTTAGTACTGCATGGACGGGTAATTCAACTGCTCCAGGCCCAGCTTCACTTGGCTAGAGGCATACGCAGCCTCCTTCAGCACCTTTGCGCTATCACCCGTTGTTGCCGCCTCCTTGGCGGCCTTTAAGGCTTTGTCCGCCGTGGTCCACAAGGCGTGCTTGGCCTTGGCCGTCTTCACATCGGCCTCAGCTTGAGCGAGAGCCTTAGCCGCGGCCTCGCTCAGGGCGGGAACAGCGGGCTTGGCGGGCGCGGTGGGCGCGGCAGTTTTGGTTTGGGCCTGAGGGGCCGTGGCGCATCCACTCATGCTCAAGACCAGCAGAGCAAGAATAGTGGCTGAGGGGGCTATGCGCTGAAGCATGTTGTATTTCTCCTGTCGCGTTGGGGTGCGCCATCTTAACAGGCAATATTCGCCAAATCTTTAATCCATCCGTACCAA
>SXTL01000034.1 GCA_005790965.1 Burkholderiales bacterium
CCTGCGCCCAGAGGTAGAACGCGGCATCGGGTGCCTTGAAGTGCAGCACATCCTGAAGCATGGGCATGACGGCGGCAAATTTTTCGCGGTATTGGCGGCGGTTGTCCTCGACATGTGCCTCGTCGTTCCAGGCAGCGGCGGAGGCCGCCTGGACCGGCGGGCTCATGGCGCAGCCATGATAGGTGCGATAGAGGAAAAAGTCCTTGAGGATAGCGGCGTCGCCGGCCACAAATCCGGAGCGCAGGCCCGGCACATTGGAGCGCTTGGACAGCGAGTTGAAGACCACCAAGCGTTCTGTGCCGCGTCCGAGTTGTTGTGCGGCGGTGAGTGCGCCCAGAGGCGGGGTATCAAAATAGATTTCGGAATAACACTCGTCGGAGGCAATGAGGCAGCCGTGCCGGTCGGACAATTCAAAGATAGCGCGCCAGTCGTC
The DNA here is from genome assembly GCA_005790965.1 of Burkholderiales bacterium. Lineage (GTDB taxonomy): Bacteria > Pseudomonadota > Gammaproteobacteria > Burkholderiales > Thiobacillaceae > QYQG01. The sequence continues at coordinate 434 of SXTL01000034.1, forward strand.
CAGATTCAGTACATGGCCGGTCGGGTTACCGGGCGAGCAGACGAAGATCAGGTGAGCGTCGGCCCAGACCTCTTCCGGTACGGACGCCAGGGGCAGACGGAAATTGTCCCCGGGGAGGGTATTGAGAAAATAGGGCACGGCCCCAGCGAGCAGCGCCGCACCCTCGTAGATTTGATAGAAGGGGTTGGGCGATACAACCCGCTTCACATGTTTTTTGGGGTTGACCACGGCTTGGACAAAGGCGAACAGGGCCTCGCGGCTGCCATTGACTGGCAATACCTGCGTCGCCGGGTCGAGCGTCACGCCGTAGCGCCGCGCGCACCAAGCGGCGATGGCGCTGCGCAAAGGGTCTGAACCAGCGGTCAGCGGATAGTGGGCCAGTCCGCCGATGTTCTCTACCAGCGCGGTTTTGATGAAGTCGGGCGTGGCGTGTTTGGGTTCGCCAATCGACAAGTTGATCGCGCGTTTTTGCGCCGGCTGGACACCCTCAAAGAGGGCGCGCAGCTTTTGGAACGGGTAGGGCTGGAGTTGGGTAAGACGAGGATTCACGGAGACGGGTTCAGACGCTGGGCGGCATAGATTAAGGCGGGCATTATAGCGCTGCGCTCGGATGGCCAGAAGCATTGCTGGCCAATTGGGCCCGTGACTGCGATGATAGCGCCCCATGTTCTTCCAGCGCCCAAGCCCCACACTGATCCCGGTTTTCGCCCTCTTGATTGCCGCCACGGCCTGGGGTTCGGTGTGGTATCCCTATCGTCTGCTGAACGAAGTGGGGATTGGAGGCGGGTTGGCTTCGATTCTGACCTATGGCTTGAGTTTGCCCTTTTTGGGGTGGCTGTATGGCGCGCAGAGCCAGGCCTATCGGCGATTCTGGAAGGGATTGCTGCTCTTGGCCCTGGCCACGGGCTGGACCAACCTCTCCTATGTTCTGGCGGTGTTGAACGGCGAGATTCTGCGCGTCATGTTGTTGTTTTATTTGGCACCGGTATGGACGCTGCTATTTTCCTGGGCGCTGCTGGGCGAGGTCCCCGATCGGCGCGGTTATGCGGTGTTTGTGCTGGCCCTGGCTGGCGCTTGGGTGATGCTGGATGTCGGTCATGGCTGGCCGTTGCCAACGAATGGGGGGGAATGGCTGGGGCTGGCCTCCGGCATGGGTTTTGCCCTTGCCAATGTCCTTACCCGGCAATTGGCGCCCGTGCCAGTGGGGGTGCGCAGTCTGTGGATCTTTGTCGGGGTGCTTGTGGTTTCGCTGCCCGCCTTGGCCTATGAGGCCACCCTTCCGGGCGCCGGAGCCTGGCTTGTGGTGCTGACGGGTTGGGACGCCTGGCTGTGGATCTTGCTCATTGCGGTGGTCTTGTTTTTTGCTACGCACGCAGTTCAGTATGGTTTGGCACATATTCCGCCCAACCGAGGCATCATCATTTTGTTGTTTGAACTCATTGTCGTGGCGGTGACGGGCGTGTGGTGGGCGAACGAGATTATCGAGATAAATGAATGGATTGGCGGCGCGATGATTCTTGCGGCGACCCTCGTAACGGCCAAAGGCAAAGACCATGGTCCGGCTCACTGAACTCTTGCATGCCTCTTTGCTAGTAGCTGACTTGCCCACGGCGCGGGCCTTTTACGAGGGTGTCTTAGGCTTGACCCCCGATGCTAACCGTCCTGATCTGAATTTTGAGGGCGTTTGGTATGCGGTGGGTGGGGGCGCGATTCACCTGTTGGCTTTGCCCAACCCAGACCCGCTCACCGGCCGGCCAGAGCACGGTGGGCGCGACCGCCATGTGGCGTTGGGCGTGGTCGGTTGGGCCGAACTGCGCGCCCGCCTGGATGCACAAGGCCTGCCTTATAGCCTGAGCCGTTCGGGTCGTGCCGCCCTGTTTGTACGCGATCCGGACGGCAATGCCCTGGAACTGATCGAGATGCCGCCAAGTCACACAGAAAAGGACTCAGAATCGCATGGCTAAGGACAAGACCCTTTTTGTTTGCAATGAATGTGGCGGTCAGGCGCAGAAATGGCAGGGCCAGTGTCCACAGTGTCTGGCCTGGAATACGCTGACCGAGCAGGTGGTGGAGGTGCGGTCGGCTTCGGCGCGCCACGCTAGCCTGGCTGGGAGCGGCGCGTTGATGCGGCTGGCGAGCGTCGACGCCAAGGATGCGCCGCGCGTCGCGACTGGCATTTCCGAGTTCGATCGGGTGCTGGGCGGGGGCCTGGTGAAGGGCGGGGTGGTGCTCCTGGGGGGTGACCCCGGCATTGGCAAATCAACCTTGCTGCTGCAGGCCTTGGCCCATTTGGCCTCGGCCTTGTCGGTGTTGTATGTCAGCGGCGAGGAGTCGGCCCAACAAATCGCCTTGCGAGCGCAACGCCTGGAATTGGGCCAGACCGATATGCCGTTGTTGCCGGAAACCCGTTTGGAAACAGTTCTCGCCACCCTGGAGGCCGAACGCCCGGCGATCGCGGTCATTGATTCGATCCAGACCGTGTATACCGAGCAATTGACCTCCGCACCAGGTTCGGTGGCGCAGGTGCGCGAATGTGCACAGGCCTTGACCCGTTACGCCAAGCGGAGCGGTACGACCCTGATTCTAGTGGGTCATGTCACCAAGGAGGGCACCTTGGCCGGGCCGCGCGTTCTGGAACATATTGTCGATACGGTGCTGTATTTTGAAGGCGATTCGGGCTCGAGTTTTCGCATGGTGCGCGCCTTCAAGAACCGCTTCGGCGCAGTCAACGAACTGGGTGTGTTCGCCATGACCGAGAAGGGCTTGAAGGCCGTGAACAACCCTTCGGCCCTGTTTCTGAATCGCAGCGAGCGCGAGGTTCCGGGTTCTTGCGTGGTGGTCGCGCAAGAGGGCACGCGGCCCCTGTTGGTCGAGATTCAGGCGCTGGTCGATACAGCGCACACGCCCAGTGCGCGCCGACTGACGGTGGGCCTCGATCAGAACCGCCTCGCCATGTTGCTGGCGGTATTGCACCGCCATGGAGGTATCGCTTGTTATGACCAGGATGTGTTCGTCAATGCCGTTGGGGGCGTGCGCGTGTTGGAGCCGGCGGCTGATCTGGTGGTATTGCTGTGTATTGTGTCGTCGCTCCGCAACAAACCCTTGCCCCATAGCATCGCAGTCTTTGGTGAGGTCGGTTTAGGTGGAGAAATTCGCCCGGTACAGCGCGGTCAGGAACGCCTGAAGGAGGCCGTTAAGCTTGGATTTACGCGAATCTTGTTGCCCAAAGCCAATCTGCCTAAGCAGGCGATGAGCGGGGTGAGCCTGCACGGCGTCGCGCACTTAAGTGAAGCCCTGGATTTTTTGCGCAGCTTGTAGGCCGCTAGCCCCCGCTCATAGCTGATTGTCGTGGTAGGAGGCCCGTCCTCTGGCCGAGGGGTCTAAAGAAAACGCCACAGGTTTGTAAAGCGCCGGCAGCGGGCGGCGCTCTTACGGGGCGGCGCTATTCCGCAGTGAGGCGGCCCGGGCGCCAGTTCAGGCGTTGTCCGCGCCATGCCGGGTCGGGGCGTTCCAGCAGGGCCAGGAGGTCGTGCGCCAGGTCCTGCGGAGTGGGTAGGGTAGTTTTATCTTCACCCGGGTGGCTGAGTGCGCGTTGTGGGGCACGGATGGGGCCGGGAACCAGCAGGTGAATGCGCAGTGCCGGTTCGTTATGCCACTCGGCGGCTTGGATGCGGAAATAGCTCTCTAATGCGGCTTTCGATACAGCAAATCCGCCCCAGAAGGCGGTTGGGTGGGCGCCGTGGGTCTCGCTAATTAGTATGACGGGGGCATCGCTGGCGCGGCGCAACAGGGGCGTGCAGGCTTGGTTGACCAGGAAGGGGGCGACGCTGTTGACGCGGAATTGTTCCAGCCATTCCGCTGCGCTTTGTTGCGGCAGCGGCGAGGGAGCCAGATAGGCACTGGCGGCGTGAATAATACCATCGAGGCGGCCCAGTCGAATCCGGATGGCACCGGCTAGCGCGTCATACTGGTCATCGACAGCAGTGCCAAAATCCATGGGAAATAAGGCTGGTTCAGGCCCGCCGGCGGCGCTGATGGCATCGTAGGTTTTTTCCAGCGCCGGCAGGCTTCGGCCCAGAAGGATTACGGTGGCGCCGGCCTGGCCAAGGGCTAAGGCAACGGCTGAACCGATGCCACCCCCGGCACCGGTTACGAGATAAGTTTTGTTAGCGAAGAAGGTCATACCGCAGAGACACGAAGCACGGAGCGGGCGCATTGTACGCCACTGCGGACAGCGCCTTCGAGCGTGGCGGGGTATTCTGGATGCGTGTAATCGCCTGCTAACCATAGGCCGGGAAGGCCAGTCTCGGCCGTGAACTGCGGTCGATCTGGAACAGCGGCGAAAGTGGCGCGTCGCTCATGGATCCAGCGATGGGCCTGCAAAGGCGGCAGCGGGCCGCAATATTGTTCAAGCCGGGCAAGCCAGTCGGCCAAGCGTTGGTCATGATCGCTTTCGCGGTGGCCGCCGTCGGCGCTGGCAACCAGGCAGACGAGGCCCTCGGCATTATCTTGACGATCGACCAACCAAGGTGCGTCCGCTTCGCCCATGATCTGCATCGGATAAGGCAGGTGTAAGCGCTGGGAAAAGTGTAGCCAGAGGTTGGTGATGGGTTGCCAGCCCAGGTTGCCCAGCTTTATCTTCAGGGCCGGACTGGGATGATCTTCCAGCAGGCGCGCGGTCTCGAGTGCTGAGGTAGCCAGGATGAGGTGGGCAAAGGATCGGTTTTGAGCATCAAGTTGCCAGCCTTCCTGGCTGTACCGAATCTGCCGGATACGCTGGCCCAGGTGCAGATTTGCGCCTTGTTTTTGCAGCCAGCATCGAGCGGGTTCGCTGAACACGGCATCGAGGTGGGTGCGTGTGAACAAAGCCTCACTGGCGGCAGATGGTCCCCCCAGGCTATCACGCAGGACGACAGCGAAGGTTTGTGCCGATGCGAGGGCAATAGGCGTATTGAGGGCGGCCAAGGCGAGGGGTTGCCAGAGCCGGCGGATGAGTCGTTCCGGTTGGCCTTCATGGCGCAACCAAGAATGGAGCGGGACATCTGTAGCGAGATGCCAATTCCGTGCCTGCAGTCGGCGGATCAGGCGCGCGGCGGCCCACTTTTCGCGCCAAGAAAGACCGCGCGCGGTGACCATGCCCATAACCAGATGCAAGGGCGCGGAGAGTCTGGGCAG
>SXTL01000005.1 GCA_005790965.1 Burkholderiales bacterium
GATCGTTTCGCGAGCGGCCGGTGTGCAGGCGCTTGCCGGCATCACCAATGCGGCGGGTGAGATCGCGCTCGATGTTGAAATGAATGTCTTCGTCGTCGAGGTTCCACTGAAACTGACCGGCCTCGAAAGTGGCGAGGATTTCATTTAGCCCTCGGCGGATGTCAGACAGATCCTGCGCCGTCAGTACGCCAATTTTTTCAAGCATCGCGGCGTGTGCCAGGGAGCCTTGAATGTCGAACGGGGCCAGCCGCCAGTCGAAGGGGATGGAGGCGGTGTAGCGCTTGACGCGCGCGTCAACCGGCTCGGAAAAGCGGCCGGACCAGGTGGTGGCTTGGGTCATGTTCGGTTCTTTCAGGACGGTATCAGGGACGAGCGGAGGTGGGTGAAAGCACTTTTTCCTGAGCGGATGACGAAGTGCGGCCCAGAGCAAGGGCACGGTCGATGGTTTGATCTAGGTAATGGCCGTAATAGTCGATGGTGGAGAGGCCGACCAGGGGCTTGCCGAGTAGCTGTCCCTTGGTGCCAAACATCTGCACGACTGGGGTCATGCGGACCCCAACGCCTTGGGCAAAACGGCGATGGGTGAGCGGTTCGCCGCGAAAGTTCCGCAAGGAACGATCGCTGTTAGTCACGATGCGGCGCATGATGATGCGCTCGCTGTAGTCGGTATTACGGCTCATGGGAATGAGAAATTCATTCAGCACAATCTCGCAGTAGCCGCAGCGATCACTCACAAAGACCAGCAGGACGGCACCGCCTAGTTCTGCGGCAGCTTGCGCATCGGCTTGCAGGTCATCTGCCGTGGGGACACCGGCAGCGAGCTCCGCCAAGGGTTGGGTGGCAGCCCCGGCGCTGGGGGATGCGCATGCTAGAATCGCCAGCCATAGTGCGATGAGGTGTCTTTTCATCGAGTTGCAGAGGGTTTCTCTCGGTGACTTTTGGGCGCGTATTATAGCGCGCAACCTATCGCTACCCGTTTATTCAACTCCTGCTAGCCTTGCGATGATCCTGACCATTGCCACCCGAGAAAGTCCGCTTGCCCTTTGGCAGGCACACCATATCCGTGATCGTCTAATGGCGTTGCACCCCAGCCTCACGGTCGAGCTGTTGGGTATGACCACGCAGGGCGATCAGATCCTCGATTCCCCCCTGGCCCGCATTGGCGGCAAGGGGTTGTTCGTCAAGGAACTGGAACACGCAATGGCGGCGGGGCGTGCCGATCTGGCCGTGCATTCCCTCAAGGATGTGCCCATGGTCCTGCCAGAGGGTTTTGATCTGGTGACGATCCCGACCCGTGAGGATCCGCGTGATGCGCTGGTGTCCAACCAGTACACCCGCTTGTCTGACATCCCTGCGGGTGCGCGGGTGGGCACCTCCAGTCTGCGCCGGCAAGCACAGTTGAAGGCGCGCTACCCGCATCTGGTTATTGATACCCTGCGCGGCAATGTCAACACTCGTTTGCGTAAACTGGACGAAGGCCAGTATGCGGCCATTATCCTGGCGGCGGCCGGACTCAAGCGGCTGGGATTTGATAGCCGCATCGCCGCCCTTCTGGAGCCGGAAGAGAGTCTGCCGGCGGTGGGGCAAGGCGCGTTGGGAATTGAGATTTGTAGTGGGCGCGCCGATGTGGCGGCCCTGCTGGCACCTTTGAATGATGCGACAACGGCGGCCTGTGTGCGCGCCGAGCGGGCCATGAGTCGGGCCTTGCAGGGGGGCTGTCAGGCCCCGATCGGCGGCTACGCCGTGTTAAAAGAGGGCCAGATTCATCTGCGCGCCTTCGTGGCCGAGCTGGATGGGAGTGTTGTGTTACGCGCCGAGGTTTGGGGTGATCCGGGCGATCCGGAGGCCATCGGTCTGGCGGCGGCGCAACAACTTTTTGATCAGGGCGCCGAGGCCTTGATGGCCAAGCTGATCGCTCTACCCCAGTGAACTTGTGTCGCAGCCCTCAGCCCGCATTCGTTCTCTTCTGATTACTCGGCCGGTCGGATTGGCCGATGGATTGGCCGTACGGTTGAAAGCAATTGGGGTAGAGCCTGTTCTCATGCCCTTGATCGAAATTGCGCCGCCGCCCGAGCCAGCGCTTTTGGCCGCTATCCTGCCGCGCCTACCGGGCTGCCAGTGGGCCGTTTTTGTTAGCCCATCGGCCGTTCGCATGGGGCTCGCCGCGGTGCGTGAGCATCTTGAAGTGTTTCCGGAAGCAGTCCGCCTGGCAGCCGTGGGCGAGGGCTCGGCTAAACCGCTGCGTGAGGCTTTGGGGCGGCCGGTTCTGATCCCGTTTGAGGCGGCGGATAGCGAGGGCTTGCTGGCCTGTCCGGATCTTCAGGCGCTGGCGGGGCAGCATGTGATGCTGTTTCGCGGCCTGGGTGGACGCACCTTGATCGCCGATACTCTGACGGCGCGGGGGGCTACGGTGTTACACGCGGTGTGTTATGAGCGGCGACGGCTGATGCCAGAGGCGGCGAGTCTGCTTGCAAGCCGTACCGATTCTGGCCCCGCAGCCATATCCGTGACCAGTACGGAGATCCTCGATCAGCTCGTTCAAGTCCTCGGTGACTCTGGATCTGCGTGGTTACAGACGACCCCGCTGTTCGTACCGCATCCAAGGATTGCAGCAGCGGCACAGGCTTACGGGGTGCGTGATGTGCGCCTGATCGAGCCCGGTGATGCGGGCCTTATTGCGGCTTTGTCTGGCCCTAGCCCTGAAAACTAAAGCTGTCGGCGTAGAACGCGTCGCTCGGTAGGCCGCGCCCAGTAAAGTCGCGCCGTGCCGCATCAATCATGGCTGGCGATCCACAGGCATAGACCTCGACGCCGGACAGGTCTGCGAAATCGGCAAGTACGGCCTCGTGCACAAATCCGGTGCGGCCGTTCCAGGCGTCATCTGCGCCGGGTTCAGACAGGACAGGAATAAAATTGAAGCGGGGGAATTGTTGCACCCATTGCTGCGGGCCTTCCGTCTGATACAAGTCAGCGCGGGTACGCGCCCCCCAATAGAGAATGAAATGTCGGCCCTCGGCGGCATGGAGGGCGTGGCTGAGGATGCTTTTCATGGGTGCGTAGCCGGTGCCGCCAGCGAGCAGGATGGCGGGTTTGTCAGACTCATTCAGGCAAAAACTGCCCAGCGGACCGTGGATGCGCAGGATGTCCTTGACTTTCATGCTGCCGAAGACCTGATCGGTAAACCAGCCACCCGGAACATGGCGGATGTGCAGTTCGATGAGCGCGTCATGCTCGGGATGGTTGGCGAGGGAAAAGCTGCGACGGCGGCCATCCTTGAGCAGGAAGTCGATATATTGCCCGGGCAGGAATTGCAGGCGTTCATTGGCTGGTAACTTGAGCCACAGCGCCATGACATCGGGGGTCAGCCGCTCCATGCGTTCGACCCGGCAGGGCAGAGTGCGCGGGGCGATCTCGCCGGCCTTGCCAACTTCGCGGATCTCCAGGGTCAGGTTGCTACGGGCGTGGGCGGTGCAGAGCAGGGCGCGGCCCTCGGCCCGATCGGCCTCAGTCAGGGTGGTGGGCTGGAAGGCGCCCAGCTCGACCTCGCCCTCGACAATGCGGCCTTTACAGGCCCCGCAGGCGCCGTTGCGGCAGCCGTAGGGCAGATTGACGCCGGCATTGAGGGCGGCTTCAAGCAGGGTTTCCGTGCGCTCTGCGTTAAACTGGTGCCCACTGGGCTGGAGGGTGATCTGGCAAGGCATGAGGGTTCAGGATGTTGCGAGTATTGATTATTGGGTGTGGAGATATCGCGTTGCGTCTAGTTAGGCAGCAGCGTGAACAGCCATCTTCGCGCTACGGCGGGGTCCAATTCTACGCGCTGAATCGTTCGCCATCGCGAATACCCCTGTTGCGTGAAGTGGGTATTCGTCCCATTGGGGGTGATCTGGACGACCGCCGCAGCCTGAGGCGACTGGCCGGAATGGCCGATGTGGTTCTACACTTTGCGCCGCCTCAGGGCGAAGGACTTGTCGATTGGCGTACGCGACATTTGCTGGCCACCTTGGCCATGGCCACAGCCCCGGCCCGTTTGCTCTATATCAGCACGACCGGGGTCTATGGCGATTGCGCGGGTGCTTGGGTGGAAGAGACTCGTCCGGCCCGGCCCGGTAATGCCCGTGCCCGCCGGCGTTGGGACGCCGAGCGGCAGTTGCGGAGCTGGGCAATCCGGGCGGGGGTACGGCTAAGCATCCTGCGTGCACCGGGCATCTATGCCAAGGGACGCCTGCCCGAGGCGCGGGTGCGGCAAGGCTTGCCAGCGCTGCTGCCCGAAGTGGATATTCACACCAACCACATCCATGCCGAGGATTTGGCCCGCCTCGCCTGGCAGGCCGTGTTCTGGGCGCGGCCACAACGGTTGTACAACGCGGTGGACGAGAGTAGTCTCAAGATGGGCGACTGGTTCGATTGTGTGGCTGCTCACTTGGGGGTGCCGCGTCCGCCGCGTTTACCGTACGAGGCGGTAATGTCGGCTGTTACGCCGGCGATGCAGACTTTCCTGAAGGAGTCGCGCCGTCTGTCCAATCGGCGCATCCGCGAAGAACTCGGTTTCCGTTTTCGTTACCCAGATGTGCATACCGGCCTTTTCGGGGATTAAAATCGCGGTTATGAGCGGCATCAATCTAACCCACCACTTTCTGCTGGCCATGCCCGGCATGACCGACCCGAACTTTACCGGGGCGTTGACCTATCTCTGTGACCACGGCGAGCAAGGGGCGCTGGGCATTGTGGTTAATCGGCCGATGACGCTGACTTTGGGTGGATTGTTTGAGCAGATCGGTCTGGACTCAACCAACGAACGCCTGGGTCGGCAGCCGGTCTATCTGGGGGGGCCGGTCCAGAACGAACGCGGTTTTGTCCTGCATCGCCCCATCGGGACTTGGAGTTCGACCTTAAGCGTGGGCGGGCAAGTCGGTCTGACCACCTCCAAGGATATTCTCGAGGCGACGGCCCGGAGCGAGGGCCCGGAGCAGATTATTGTTTCGCTGGGTTATGCCGGCTGGGCAGCGGGCCAATTGGAGGAGGAGATCAAGCAGAACGCCTGGTTAACTGTCCCGGCTGACCCCGAGGTGATTTTCGCCCTGCCGCCGGCCAAGCGGCTCAATGCCGCCTTGCGTATCCTGGGTATTGATATGGCCATGTTGTCTGACGAGGCAGGTCACGCTTGAACGACCAAGCACCTACCCGAATGGGCGGCACGGTGCTGGCGTTTGATTTTGGTACCCGGCGTATTGGGGTCGCGGTGGGCGAACGCGAAACTGGCACGGCGCACCCGCTGGAAACCATCGAGGCCGAGGATAACCTGACGCGTTTTGCGCGGATTGGCGCGATGCTTCAGGAGTGGCGTCCAGTCGAGCTGGTGGTGGGTTTGCCGGTGTTCATGGATGGTACGACGCATGAGATGACATTGCGTTGTCAGCGTTTTGCCAATCAGTTGCGCGGTCGCTACAACCTGCCGGTCCATTTTGCCGACGAACGCCTGACCTCTGCTGACGCGGCGACGCGGCTTTTTGAGGCGGGCGGCAGTCGTTTTGACAAGGCCGCGATTGATGCGCTGGCGGCGCAGCGCATTTTGCTGGATCATCTCGCCCGCACGGATGCCATGAACCATGACGCTACCTGAACCGAATGCCCTCATAGACACGCTCGCGGCACAGCTCGCGCCGGCCTTGGAGACCGATTGTGCGCTCATTGGGATCCACACGGGCGGCGTCTGGCTACGCGATGCGGTTATCCAGCGTCTGGGGGGCGATCACCTCTTGGGCGAACTGGATGTCTCGTTTTACCGCGATGATTTTGCTCAAGGCGGACTGCACGCTGAGGTCCAACCTTCGCGCATCCCTTTTGATATTGACGGCCGCTCGGTCATCCTGTTCGACGATGTACTTTTTACCGGACGCACCGTTCGCGCGGCCATAAACTTGTTGTTTGATTACGGTCGCCCGGCCTCGGTTCGGCTGGCCGTTTTGATTGACCGGGGTGGCCGCGAATTGCCGGTCTGTGCCGATTTCACGGGCCTGCGGCTGGATCTGCCCACCAACGAGCATATCGACCTGCTGCGCAGCGACGCCGGGGTGTTAAGCCTGGTGCACGGTCCGTGGTGAGGGAGGGACGATGACCGCCAAGATGACATCTAACCTGCAACTCACAGCGGATGGCCGTCTGCGCCACCTGCTGACCCTGGATGGTCTGCCCAAGCGCATCTTGACCGAGATCCTCGATACGGCGCAGTCCTTTGTCTCGGTCGGCGAGCGCGATGTGAAGAAGGTCCCGCTGTTGCGTGGCAAGGCGGTGTTTAATGTCTTCTTTGAAAACTCGACCCGCACTCGCACGACCTTTGAGATCGCTGCCAAGCGACTCTCAGCCGATGTGGTCAATCTCAATGTCAACGCCTCGTCACAGAGCAAGGGCGAGACTCTTCTCGATACGGTGTCTAATCTGTCCGCCATGTTGGCGGACATGTTTGTGGTCCGCCACTCGGCAGCCGGTGCAGCGCACCTGATTGCCCGCCATGTGGCCCCGCACATTCATGTCATCAATGCCGGTGACGGGCGCTCGGCGCACCCCACCCAGGGTCTTTTGGATATGTTCACTATCCGCCACTACAAGGGCGATTTTCATAACCTGCGCGTGGCTATCGTTGGCGATGTCCTGCATTCGCGGGTGGCTCGTTCGCAGATCCACGCCCTAACCACGCTAGGTTGCCCCGAGGTGCGGGTGATTGCGCCCCGCACCCTGTTGCCGCGCGATGTCAGCGGCATGGGCGTGCATGTGTTTCACCGCCTGGAAGAAGGCCTTAAGGATGTCGATGTGGTGATGATGCTGCGCTTGCAGAACGAACGCATGCAGGGTGCGCGGCTGCCGTCGGCGGGTGAGTATTACAAGCATTGGGGCCTGACTCCCGAGAAGCTGAAATATGCGCGGCCGGATGCTATCGTCATGCATCCGGGGCCGATGAATCGTGGGGTCGAGATTGATTCTGCGGTGGCGGATGGGGGGCAGTCGGTCATCCTGCCGCAGGTGACCTACGGCATTGCCGTACGGATGGCGGTGATGTCTCTTGTCGCGGGGGCCAACCCATGAAGATGGCGATACGCAACGGTCGTGTAATCGATCCGGCCAGCGGGCTGGATCAGGTGCAAGATGTTTTTATCGCCGCCGGGCGAGTGGTGGGTCTCGGCACAGCCCCGGCCGAATTTCATGCCGGGCTGGAGATTGATGCCTTGGGTCTGGTGGTTTGTCCCGGCTTGGTGGATATGTCCCTGCGCCTGCGCGAACCGGGTCTCGAATATGTGGCTGGCCTCGAGTCGGAGATGCAGGCGGCCTCGGCTGGCGGGATCACCTCACTGGCCTGCCCGCCAGATACGGACCCGCCGCTGGATGAACCCGGCCTGATTGAGATGCTCAAATTCCGCGCTCGTAGCATGCCCGGCCCGCGCGTCTATCCGGTCGGCGCCCTGACCCATCAGCTCAAGGGTGAACGGCTGACCGAGATGGGCGAGTTGCACGAGGCAGGCTGTATTGCCTTCAGTCAGGCCGATGCGCCTCTGATCGATACCGCGGTGCTTTTTCACGCGATGGAATATGCGGCCAGTTTTGACCTGCCTGTCTGGTTGCGCCCTGAGGATCCCTTTCTGGCGCGGGGGGGGGTGGCGCACGATGGTCTGGTGGCGGCGCGTCTGGGACTCCCGGCCATTCCGGTACCGGCTGAGACGGTGGCCCTGCAAACCATCCTGTTGCTGATGCGGCAGACCGGCGCGCGGGTGCATATCTCCCGTCTATCGAGCCGGGCGGCAGTGGATATGGTGCGTCAGGCTAAGCTCGAGGGCTTGCCGGTGACCTGCGATGTGGCCGTTCATCATGTCCACTTGTCGGAGATGGACACCGCCGATTTCAATCCGCATTGCCACCTGGTGCCGCCACTGCGCAGCCTTCGTGATCGTGATGCGATTCGCCAGGCGCTGGCCGAGGGTGTCATTGACGCGATCTGTTCTGATCATGCGCCGGTGGACGAGGATGTTAAGGAACGTCCCTTCCAGGAGGCTGAACCTGGGGCCACGGGGGCCGAGCTATTGCTGCCACTCACCCTGCGCTGGGGGCGCGAGGCAGGTCTGTCTTTGGTGCAGACCCTGGATCGGGTGACCCAGCGCCCGGCTCGCATTATGGGGGTCGACGCCGGCTTTGTGCGGGTGGGTGGGCCGGCAGACCTGTGCGTTTTCGATCCGGAGGGTGGCTGGCAGGTGAGCGCCGAATCTTTACGGAGTCTGGGCAAGAATAGCCCTTATCTGGGTCACGAGATGCTGGGGCGCGTCCACTACACCGTGATTGACGGGCACCTCGATTATCGTCGCACTTAGCGTTCAGCTAGCTGCACGCTTACTTGGGCGCGCAGATCCAGCAGCTTGCCGTGGAAGAAATGTCCGGCGTTAGGAATAATCACCAGATTCAGGCCTTGGGTTTGCGCGTAAGCGCGCACGCTGGCAAGAGGAATGATCTCGTCCTGATCGCCTTGCAGGATGGTTGCGGGACCGTTGACGATGCCGAAGGGGCGCAGAGTGACGGCTGGCGCCACCAGGATAACCTGCTTTAGACCTTGACCGACCGGTAAGCGGAGTGAGAGTTGCTGCTGCACATAAGCGCCGAACGAGAATCCAAGCAGGGTCCAGTCGAGCTCAGGGTAGCGTGCACCGATGATTTGGGTGAGCGCAGCCAGATCATCACATTCACCCAAGCCGTGATCGTGCACCCCTGCGCTTTGTCCCACGCCGCGAAAATTACTGCGCACGGCCACGAGTCCGGCCGTGAGGGCAGCCCGGGCCAGTGTAGTGACCACCTTGTTGTCCATCGTGCCGCCATGGAGCGGGTGCGGGTGAGCAATGAGGGCGAGTCCTGCAGGCGAACCTTGCGGTGTTTCGATGACGGTTTCGATCGGACCCACGGGTCCGGGCAGGAGCAGATGCTCGCGCATGAGGTTAGGCGCTCATTAGGCGATTTTCAGGCGCTTGACCTCGCGACCGTGTTGCAGGTGTTCGGTGAGGATCTCGTCGATGTCTTCTTCATCCACATAGGTGTACCAGGTGGCATCGGGATAAACCACGCAGACGGGGCCGTGCTCGCAGCGGTTTAAACAGCCGGCACGATTGATGCGGTTCTTGCCCTGCTTGCCATGCAGATCGAGAGCTTTGGCCTTGTCTTTGGCATGTTCAAACAGGGCCTCTGCGTTGGTTGTGGCGCAGCATTCGCCGCCGTCCTCACGCTGGTTGAGGCAAAAAAAGACATGTCTTTTGTAGTAACTCAAAGCTATTTTCCTGTGTCGGTAGTTGAGGGCGACGGTTTTTCAGCGCAGCCGCGCGCGCGTTCAACGGGATATTTGCGGGCGTTGATGCCGAGTTTGTCCTCGGCGGCGCGAAGCAGGTCGATGTCCAGACAATTGGCCAAACTAACCAGATAAATCAGGACATCGGCCATTTCCTGACGCACGGCTTCGTGTCGTTCAGGGGAGAGATTGAGGCTTTCTTCGGGGGTCAGCCACTGGAATGGCTCCAGCAGCTCGGCGGCCTCGACAATAAGCGCGGCGGTCAAGTTTTTGGGGGTGTGGAATTGGTGCCAGTCGCGAGCGCGACCGAATTCCCGCACGGCCAAAGCCAGTTCACGCAGATCCTGTATGGGCATGAAGATTCTTCGCAAGTCTCTCTGGTTGAGAAGTTTAGCACCGCCTTCATGGCGGCGTAAAACTTGACGGAACGGCCTGAAATCGCTAGTGTTGGCCCCCTTTCAGCATCTTGTTTGTAGCCCCATGGCCGACACGGAACTTACTGGCGCGGAGATCGTCGTTCGCTGCTTGCACGCAGAAGGCGTCAAGCATGTTTTCGGCTATCCCGGTGGCGCGGTACTCAATATCTACGACGAGATTTATAAGCAGGACGGCTTTCAGCATATTTTGGTGCGGCATGAACAGGCCGCTGTACACGCGGCCGATGCTTATTCCCGTGCTACCGGCCAAGTTGGCGTGGCCTTGGTGACCTCCGGCCCGGGGGCGACCAACGCGGTCACCGGCATTGCCACGGCCTATATGGATTCGATCCCGCTGGTGGTGATTACCGGTCAGGTGCCGACGGCTGCGATTGGTATGGATGCCTTTCAGGAAGTCGATACGATTGGCATTACTCGCCCCTGCGTGAAACACAACTTCCTAGTCAAGGATGTGCGCGAGCTGGCGGAGACGATGAAAAAGGCGTTTTATATCGCCGCAACCGGCCGACCTGGCCCGGTGGTGGTGGATATTCCCAAGGATGTGACGCAAAACACCTGTGCCTTCGCCTATCCCGAGTCGGTGTCGATGCGCTCGTATAACCCGACCAGCAAGGGCCACACTGGGCAGATTAAAAAGGCCGCGCAGATGCTGTTGGAGGCCAAGCGCCCGATGTTGTATGTTGGCGGCGGTGCAGTGCTGGGCAATGGCGCTGAGCCGGTCCGCGCCCTGGCCCGGAAACTGGGTTTTCCGGTGGCTAGCACCCTGATGGGCTTGGGCGCCTTCCCCGAGCCGGATCCGCAAAATCTGGGCATGCTGGGCATGCACGGCACTTATGAAGCGAACATGGCGATGCAGCATTGCGATGTCTTGCTGGCCATTGGCGCCCGTTTTGACGACCGCGTGATTGGCAATCCCAAGCATTTTGGCAAAGAGGCGCGGCGTATCATTCATATTGACGTTGATCCGTCTTCAATCTCCAAACGGGTGCGGGTGGATGTGCCCATTGTCGGCGCGGTTGATCAGGTGCTTGACGATATTTTGACGCAGATCAGCGGCACGCCGGATACCCCTGAACTCAAGGCCTGGTGGGCGCAGATTGAATTGTGGCGGGCACAGGACTGTCTGAAGTTCGACCGCACGAGCCCGATCATCAAGCCGCAGGCGGTGGTTGAGGCTTTGTACAAGGTCACCGGTGGCAACGCCTTTGTGACTTCCGATGTGGGGCAGCATCAAATGTGGGCGGCGCAGTATTACAAATTCAACGCGCCACGGCGCTGGATTAATTCCGGTGGTCTGGGCACCATGGGCTTTGGCTTGCCTGCCGCCATGGGGGTTGCGATGGCCTATCCTGATGCGCCGGTGGTTTGTATCACGGGTGAAGGCAGTATTCAGATGAATATCCAGGAACTGTCTACCTGCAAGGAACACAAACTGCCGATTAAGGTGATTCTGCTCAACAATGGTGTTTTGGGTATGGTGCGACAGTGGCAGGAGTTCTTCTACGAGGAGCGCTATTCCGAGTCCTATGTCACCAGCTTGCCGGACTTCACCATGCTGGCCGAGGCCTATGGCCATGTCGGCATGAAGATCGAGCGGCCCGAGGATGTTGAGCCGGCGCTCATCAAGGCCTTCACCGAACACAAAGATCAACTCGTGTTCATGAACTTCATCACCGATCCGCGCGAGAATGTGTATCCCATGATTCCCGCCGGCAAGGGACTGTCGGAGATGATTCTGATATGAGACACATTATTTCTCTGTTAATGGAAAACGAAGCGGGCGCCTTGTCGCGGGTTGCCGGGCTGTTTTCAGCGCGTGGTTACAATATCGAGTCGCTGACCGTCGCCCCGACGGAAGACGCTACCCTGTCGCGTATGACGATCGTCACTCGTGGCTCGGATGAGGTGATTGAACAGATCAATAAGCAGCTCAACAAGCTGGTCGATGTGGTCAAGTTGCAGGATCTCTCTGACGGCAGCCACATTGAGCGCGAACTGATGCTGGTCAAGGTACGCGCCGTGGGCGAGGGCCGCGAGGAGATGAAACGCATGGCCGATATCTTCCGGGGCCGCATCATCGATGTCACTGAAAAGAGCTACACCATTGAACTGACCGGCGACGGCAAAAAACTGACGGCCTTCCTGGAGGCCATCGACCCCGCCGCTATTTTGGAAACCGTGCGCACGGGCACCTCTGGCATTGCCCGGGGTGAGCGCATTCTCAAAATCTGATTTTTACCGAAGGAACTGATATGCAGCTTTATTACGACAAGGATTGCAACCTCGCCCTGATTCAGAAGATGAAGGTCACGATTGTGGGTTATGGCTCCCAGGGCCATGCGCATGCCAACAACCTGAAGGACTCTGGTGTGGATGTTACTGTTGCCTTGCGCCCCGGTTCGGCCTCGGCCAAAAAGGCCGAGGCTGCAGGTCTGACCGTTAAAAATGTTGCTGACGCGGTCAAGAGTGCCGATCTGGTCATGATCTTGACCCCGGACGAGTTCCAGTCCCGCCTCTATCGTGATGAGATCGAACCCAATATCAAGCAGGGTGCCGTATTGGCCTTCGCGCACGGCTTCTCGATTCACTATAACCAGGTTGTGCCGCGCAAGGATCTTGATGTCATCATGGTAGCCCCCAAGGCGCCGGGCCATACCGTGCGTTCCGAGTTTGTGCGCGGGGGCGGCATTCCGGATCTGATCGCCATCTTCCAGAATGCCTCCGGCAAGGCCAAGGATATTGCCCTGTCTTACGCCTCTGCGATTGGCGGAGGCCGTACCGGCATCATCGAGACCACCTTTAAGGATGAGACCGAGACGGACCTGTTTGGGGAGCAGGCGGTGCTGTGCGGCGGTGCGGTCGAGCTGGTCAAGATGGGCTTTGAGACCCTGACCGAGGCGGGTTATGCGCCCGAGATGGCTTACTTCGAGTGTCTGCACGAGCTTAAGCTGATCGTTGACCTGATGTATGAA
>SXTL01000035.1 GCA_005790965.1 Burkholderiales bacterium
ACGCGGCCTCATGATCAGTGTTTCGTGGTCGGAGGGGGTGTCGTAGAAGACGCTGTCGCGTTCGTCCCAGAAGCGCGCGAACATTTCTTCGGCAAATACCCCGAACTGGAAGACATGGTCGCGGCGATGTCGGACAACGAAATCTGGCGTCTGAATCGCGGCGGCCATGATCCGTACAAGGTCTTCGCGGCCTACTCGGAGGCCGTCAAACACAAGGGACAGCCCACGGTCATCCTGGCCAAAACCGTCAAGGGCTACGGCATGGGCGCCTCCGGCGAAGCGCAGAACCCTACCCACTCGCAAAAAAAGATGTCGAAAGACGACCTGCGCGCCTTCCGCGACCGGTTTGACATCCCGATTGCCGACAACGATCTGGAGGCCCTGCCCTTCTACCGCCCAGCTGAGGACAGCCCCGAGATGCGCTACCTGCGCGAACAGCGCGAACAACTCGGCGGCTACCTGCCCTCACGCCGCCGTCGCTCGCCAGAGTCCTTGGCCACCCCGCCGCTTGCGGCCTTCCAGCCACTCCTCGAGGCCACAGGTGATCGTGAGATCTCCACCACCATGTCCTTTGTGCGCATCCTCACCACCCTGCTGCGCGACAAGACCCTCGGCCGCCATATTGTCCCCATCGTCCCGGACGAAGCACGCACCGTCGGCATGGAAGGCCTGTTCCGCCAGATCGGGATTTACTCTTCTGCGGGTCAACTCTATGAACCGGTCGATTCCGACCAGTTGATGTATTACCGCGAAGACACCAGCGGCCAGATTCTCGAAGAAGGCATCACTGAGGCCGGCGCCTTCTCCAGTTGGCTCGCTGCCGCCACCGCTTATAGTGTTAGCGGGGTCCAGACCATCCCGTTTTACATCTTCTATTCCATGTTCGGTCTGCAGCGCATCGGCGACTTGGCCTGGGCAGCTGGCGATTCACGGGCACGCGGCTTCCTGCTGGGCGCTACCGCTGGCCGCACCACGCTAAACGGCGACGGTCTGCAGCACGAGGATGGTCACAGCCTCATCCTCGCCTCAACCATTCCCAACTGCATCGCCTACGACCCGACCTTCGGCTATGAACTGGCTGTCATCATCCAGGATGGTCTGCGCCGCATGGTCAGCGAACAGGAAGATGTGTTCTATTACCTCACGGTCATGAACGAAAACTACACCCAGCCCGCCATGCCGGTGGGTGCGGAGGTCGGAATTCTCAAGGGGTTGTACAAGCTGCGCGAGGGGGAAGGCAGCAAGCCTGGCAAGGGCAAGAAAAAGGCGCCGCGCGTCCAGTTGCTGGGCAGCGGCGCCATCTTGCGCGAAGTTATTGCCGCCGCCGATCTGTTACAGAAGGATTGGGGCGTTGCCGCCGACCTCTGGAGTGCCACCAGTTGCAACGAACTCTGTCGGGAAGGCCAGGATGCGCAACGCTGGAACCTGCTCCATCCGACCGAGACGCCGCGTCTGCCTTATGTCACCGCGTGTCTGCAAGCTACCGAAGGCCCCATCATTGCCGCCACCGATTATATGAAGGCCTATGCCGAGCAGATCCGGCCCTTCATCGAGCGCCGCTTTGTGACCCTCGGTACCGATGGCTTCGGCCGGTCCGACTCACGCGAGGCCCTGCGCTATTTCTTTGAGGTGGACAGCCGTTTCATTGCCATCGCGGCCTTGAAGGCCTTGGCCGATGACGGGGTCATTCCCGCCAGCACGGTAGCGCAGGCGATTGCCCAATATGGCATTGACCCCGCCAAGCCCAACCCGCTGACCGTTTAAGCCAAAGGATCAGGAATATCATGACGACACAGAAGGAAATCCTCGTTCCGGATATTGGCGGCTTTGACGCGGTCGAAATCATTGAGGTGCTGGTCGCCGTTGGCGACGCCGTCAGCAAGGAACAGCCCCTCATTACCCTCGAGTCCGACAAAGCCTCGATGGAGATCCCCAGCCCGGTGGCGGGCATCGTGCGTGAGCTCAAGATAAAACTCGGCGACAAGGTCTCGGAAGGCCAGCCCATTCTGGTCCTTGAACTTGCTGAAAACACCGGGGCCACAACGGCGGCCACGGCACCTGTGGTGACTTCTTTCACTCCACCGGCAGCTGACATTGCGGCCACCGTGCCACCGCCCTCGCGTCCGGCCCCTGCCGTCCCGGCGCCGATCGCGCCGAAAGACACCCCAAACCCGGTCGCTGAACGGGTCGAATTTGCCCCTGGCAAGCTGCCCCACGCCAGCCCCTCGGTGCGCCGTTTTGCCCGCGAACTGGGCGCCAATCTGGCCCTGATCACAGGCTCTGGCGCACATGGCCGTATCCTTAAAGAAGATGTGCGAGCCTGGGTCAAAGGCGAACTGGCCAGGCCTCGGGGCGAGGCGCAGGGCTTCGCCCTGGCCGCGAGCCCGGCCATCGACTTCAGCAAATTTGGCCCGATCGAAACTCAGGCCCTCACCCGCATCCAGAAGCTGTCCGGTGCCAACCTGCACCGCAACTGGATCACCGCGCCACATGTCACCCAGTTTGACGAGGCCGATATCACCGACCTGGAAGAATTCCGCAAGTCGATGGGCGACGATGCCGCCAAGAAAGGCGTCAAGCTGACCCTGCTCGCCTTCCTGATGAAGGCCGTGGTCAACGCCCTGCGTACCTATCCGAAATTCAATGCTTCACTCGACCCGGATGGCGAAAACCTGATTCTCAAACAATACATCCACATTGGTTTTGCCTGCGACACGCCGGATGGCTTGGTCGTTCCGGTGATTCGCGATGTCAACCAGAAAGATGTCATGACCATCGCCCGCGATCTGGCTGACCTCTCTGCGCGAGCTCGCGAGCGCAAGCTCAAGGTCGAGGAAATGCAGGGTGGCTGTTTCACCATTTCCAGCCTAGGCGGCATCGGCGGCACCGCATTCACGCCCATCATCAACTGCCCGGAAGTCGCCATTCTGGGCTTGTCGCGCGCCGATACCAAACCCATCTGGAACAAGGCCACCAAGGCCTTTGAGCCCCGCCTGATGCTGCCCCTGTCGCTGTCTTACGACCACCGCGTCATCGACGGGGCCGATGGTGCGCGCTTCACCAGTCACCTGCGCCTGATGCTGTCGGATGTGCGTCGCCTGTTGTTGTGATTAAATAACCCACAGCACGCCGAGGCGCACCTTACCTTGTAGAGGGTCGCCCTCTGCGCGAGCCACCCTCCTTTCGAGACGATCCATTTAAAGGTCCATCATGAGCAGCACCGTTAAAGTCCCGGACATCGGCGGTTTTGATGCCGTCGAAATCATCGAAATCCTCGTTCAACCTGGCGACACGGTCAGCAAAGAGCAGTCCCTTATCACCCTCGAGTCCGATAAAGCCTCGATGGATATTCCCTGCCCGCAGGCCGGTCTGGTAAAAAGGTTGCTGGTCAAGGTTGGTGACAAGGTCTCGGAAGGCACGCCAATCATGGAACTGGCAGCGGCGAGTGCGGCCGCCAGCGACGAGAACCCAGCCGTAGCGGCTGCGGCTGCACCTACCCAGACCTCGGTGCCGCCCGCTACCGCCAAGGCGGCGCCGTCCAGCCCCCAGTCTTCTGACCTCGACACTCAGGTCCTCGTTCTCGGCGCTGGCCCCGGCGGCTACACCGCCGCCTTCCGTGCCGCCGATCTGGGTCTCAAGGTGGTTTTGGTGGAGCGTTACCCCAGTTTGGGCGGGGTCTGCCTCAATGTCGGTTGCATCCCGTCCAAGGCTTTGCTCCACGCCGCCAAGGTCATCACCGAGGCCGAAGAAATGGCGCAGCACGGCGTCACCTTTGCCAAGCCGGTGGTGGACCTCGACACCCTGCGCAACTGGAAGGCCAACGAGGTTGTCGCCAAACTGACTGGCGGCCTGATGGGTCTGGCCAAGGCCCGCCATGTCACTGTCATTCAGGGCACGGCGCACTTTACCAGCCCGAACACCGTATCTGTGCTGGGCGCGGACGGCCAGGTAAAAACCCTCCGCTTCGAGCACGCCATCATCGCCGCCGGTTCTTCCGCCATCAAGCTGCCCTTTCAGCCGGACGATCCGCGCGTCATCGATTCCACCGGTGCCTTGGCGCTGGCCGATGTACCGCCGCGCCTCCTGGTTATTGGCGGCGGCATCATTGGCCTGGAAATGGGCACGGTGTACGACGCCCTCGGCAGTCGCGTCACCGTGGTCGAGCGTGGCCCGCAACTCATCCCCGGCTGCGACCCTGATCTGGTCAAGCCGCTAGCCAAGCGCATGAGTGGTCGTTTCGAGGCCATTCGCCTAGCCACCGGCGTAACCGGTATGGCAGCGAAAAAAGATGGCATTCATGTCACCCTGGAGGCCGATGGAAAACCGGAGACCGCCGTGTTCGACCGCGTCTTGGTCGCGATCGGCCGCCGTCCCAATGGCAAATCCATCGCGGCCGAGGCCGCTGGCGTGAGCGTGGACGAATGGGGCTTCATCCCGGTGGACCGGCAGATGCGTACCAATGTGCCGCACATTTTTGCCATCGGTGATATCGTCGGCCAGCCCATGCTGGCGCACAAGGCCGTACACGAAGGCAAGGTCGCCGCCGAGGTGATCGCCGGGCACAAGGTCGAGTTCCAGGCCTTGGTGATTCCGTCGGTCGCCTACACCGACCCCGAGATCGCCTGGGTGGGAATGACTGAGACCGAGGCCAAAGCCAAAGGTATCGCCATCGAAAAACAGAGTTTCCCCTGGGCCGCCAGCGGGCGGGCGCTCTCCATTAGCCGCACCGAAGGCAGCACCAAAATGATCATCGACCCTGACACGCACCGCGTCATCGGCGTTGGCATCGTGGGCACCAACGCGGGCGAATTGCTGGCTGAGGCCTGTCTTGCCATCGAGATGGGCGCGGTACCCGAAGATATCGGCCTGACCATTCACGCCCACCCGACCCTCTCCGAAACCGTGTGTTTCGCCGCCGAGATGCTGGACGGCACAATCACCGACTTCCTCCCGCCGAAGAAAAAATAACTCTGCCCGACCGGGCCATCCCTGCCCCGGTCGCTTCGGCCTCGGTTGACCCCATGATTCGTCTCCAACAACTTGGCCTCATTCGAGGCAGTAAAACCCTGCTGAACAAGGTCGATCTCGTCATCCATCCGGGTGAGCGTTTCGGCCTGATCGGCGCCAATGGCTCGGGCAAGACCAGCCTGTTCGCCCTCTTGCGCGGCGCTATCCAGGCCGACAGCGGCGACGCCTTTCTGCCCGCCGCCTGGCGAATTGCCCATGTGGCCCAAGAGACGCCCGCCCTAGAGCGCAACGCGCTCGACTATGCCCTGGACGGCGACACCACCCTGCGCCAACTTGAGGCTGAACTCGCGCTGGCCGAGGCGGCGCATGAGGGGCACCGCATCGCCGAACTGCACATTGCCCTGCAAGATGCCGATGCCTACACCGCGAGTAGCCGGGCCCAGCAACTCTTGACCGGTCTCGGTTTTAGCCAGACCCAAATGAGCCAGCCCGTGGCGGCGTTTTCAGGCGGCTGGCGGATGCGCCTCAACCTCGCCCAAGCCCTGATGTGTCCGTCTGACCTTCTGCTCCTGGACGAACCCACCAACCACCTCGACCTCGACGCCATCCTCTGGCTAGAAGACTGGCTCAAACGCTATCCCGGCACCTTGATCGTCATCTCCCACGACCGCGACTTCCTTGACGGCGTGGTCACCGCCATCGCCCACATCGATGCGAGGCAAATCAAGCGCTACGGCGGCAACTATTCCGAATTCGAACGCCAGCGCGCCATTCATCTCGCCCTCACGCAAGCCGCCTATGTCAAACAGGCTCGCGAACGCGCCCATCTGCAATCCTTCATCGACCGCTTCAAGGCTAAGGCCAGCAAAGCCAAGCAGGCCCAGTCGCGCATGAAAATGCTGGCGCGCATGGAAGACCTCGCACCCATCCACGCCAGCGCTGCCTTCGGCTTCGAGTTCCGCGAACCCGAGCGCGCGCCTAACCCACTTCTGGTCCTCGAAGCCATCCGCGCCGGTTACCACGCCGACGCGCCGATCCTGAGCCACCTCGATCTCAATCTACAAAGCGGCAGCCGTATCGGCCTGCTAGGGGTAAACGGGGCCGGCAAATCCACCTTCATCAAGACCCTAGCCGGTGAGCTGGCCCCGCTGGAGGGCAAAATCACGGCCGGGCAAGGGCTCAACATCGGCTATTTTGCCCAACATCAGGTCGATCGTCTGCGCCACGACCAATCCGCCCTCTGGCACCTGCAACAAATCGCTCCTTCGGAACGGGAACAAGACCTGCGCAGCTTCCTCGGCAGCTTCAATTTCGCCGGCGAGATGACGACCCAAGCCATCGCGCCCTTCTCCGGCGGAGAAAAGGCCCGCCTCGCCCTGGCCCTGATCGTCTGGCAACGGCCCAATCTGCTGTTGCTGGACGAGCCGACAAACCATCTCGACCTTGAAACCCGCGAGGCCCTCACCGTCGCCCTGGCCCAGTTCGAAGGAACCCTCGTGCTGGTCTCGCACGATCGACACCTGCTGCGCGCCAGTACCGACGAATTCCTCATCGTCGCCGAGGGCCGCCTTGCCCCCTTCGACGGCGACCTCGACGATTACCGCAACTGGCTATTCAAGACCCGACTGGCCCCAGCATCCGCCACCACAGTCTCGGCCGCGCCTGCGGTTATCACCCCCAGCGTGGATCGCAAGGAACAAAAACGCCTGGAGGCCGAGGCCCGGCAACGGCTCGCCAGCCAACGCAAACCCATTGAGGCCCGCATCAAACGCCTGGAAGAACTCATGGCCCGGCACACCCTCCGCAAAACCGAACTTGATACGGAATTGGCCGATCCCACCCTCTACAGCGAGGCCAACAAGGAACGGGTCAAGCAAGCCCTATTCGAACAAGCCAAGCTCGCCCGCGAACTGGAACAACTGGAAGGCGAATGGCTGAGCGAACAGGAACAGCTCGAGACCTTGGCCTAAATAACCGCAACCGGAGCGCCCGCAAGCTGCGCTCTTGCGTTTCTTTTGCGCTTCGCGCTCTGGCGCCCGGTTACCGCAACTATTAGGAGTCGCCTAGGGCGCTGGGATAAACAGCCCTAACGGTAGATCAGCACCGGAATCTTGCAGTGCGTCAGCACCTTTTGCGTTTCTGAACCTAGCAAAAACGCCCCCGCCCCCCTCCGGCCATGCGAGGCCATAAAAATGAGGTCGCAGCCCGCCTGTTCAGCCGCAGCGATGATGCCTTCATACGGCGAGGCACATTCACTACTCACCGTGTCGTGCTCCACACCGGCCTCCCGAGCCAGCCTCGCCGCTTCCAGCAACAGAACCTGGGCCCGTTGCTCAACGGCCGTCCGAAAAACCTCGTAGGCCGATCCATTGTCGAACAAGGCATCAACGCTCAGCGCCGCCGGCAGGTAGATTGGAATCGCATGGTAAAACACCACCCGCGCCCCGGCCTCCCGAGCAAAGGCGCACGCCCGCGCCATCGCGGTAGCGGAAAGATCACCGCCATCGACAGGTACCAGAATGTTCTTGAACATAGCCCAGCCCCCCTCATTGCCTTGTCTGTAGGCTAGCACGGCGACCATAAAGAGCAAGCGCCGCCAGGCCGGTCGATGGCAGAAAATTTGCAGAAAACCGGAATCGATCCTTGGCAAGCGCGCGATGCGACCGTATAATGCACGGCTTCAACGCGCTCGTAGCTCAGCTGGATAGAGTAATAGTTGATAGCGGAGCCACAAAAGCCGAATGGTGCCTTTTAATGGAAAAAGGAAAGAAAAAAACATTTTTTACGCAAGGGATAAGTCCT
>SXTL01000036.1 GCA_005790965.1 Burkholderiales bacterium
CAGTTGGCCGAAGGCAGTCTGGCACGCGAAATTTATGGTGCTGCCGAGATTGTCGAGCGCCATCGCCATCGCTATGAGGTGAATAACCGCTTGCTATCCGAACTCGAGGCGCGTGGCCTGATCGTGGCCGGCCGAGCCCCGGGCACCAACTTGTGCGAAATGATTGAACTGCCGCGCGAGGTACATCCCTGGTTTGTGGCCTGTCAATTTCACCCGGAGTTCACCTCCAACCCGCGTGAGGGGCACCCGCTCTTTACCTCCTTTGTCAAAGCGGCGATTGCCTGTAAGGAAGGAACACCATGAAACTGTGCGGATTTGAAGTGGGTCTTGATAAGCCCCTATTCCTGATTGCCGGCCCGTGCGTGATCGAGTCGGAACAGATGGCGCTGGATACTGCCGGGGCGCTCAAGACGATGTGCGCCGAACTGGGCATTCCGTTTATTTATAAATCGTCGTACGACAAGGCCAACCGTTCCAGTGGCAAGTCGTTTCGTGGTTTGGGTATGGATGAGGGTTTGCGTATTCTGGCCGAGGTCAAAAGCCAGATCGGCGTGCCGGTGTTGACAGATGTGCATACCGAGGCTGAGATCGCCACGGTGGCCGCCGTGGTGGATGTCTTGCAGACCCCGGCCTTTCTCTGTCGGCAGACCGATTTCATCAATGCGTGTGCGGCGAGCGGGAAACCAGTCAATATCAAGAAAGGCCAGTTTCTGGCGCCTTGGGACATGAAGAATGTCATCGACAAGGCGCGCGCCGCGGCTGGCGAGGCGGGAGTCGCGAGCGATAACTTCATGGTTTGTGAACGCGGAGCCTCGTTTGGCTACAACACCCTGGTTTCTGACATGCGCAGCCTCGCCGTCTTGCGCGAAACGGGGTGTCCGGTGGTCTTTGATGCGACTCATTCGGTGCAACAGCCGGGTGGGCAGGGTACTGTTTCCGGCGGGCAGCGTGAATTTGTGCCGGTGCTGGCGCGGGCCGCGGTGGCGGTAGGGGTGGCGGGGGTGTTTGCCGAAACTCACCCCGATCCGGCCTGCGCAGCCTCCGACGGTCCTAATGCCTGGCCGTTGCCGCGCATGCGTGAATTGCTGGAGACCCTGAAAGAGATTGATGCGCTGGTGAAGCAGAGAGGCTTCATCGAAGCGACGCTGTAATTTTGTTTTTACTTTGAAAGGTTAGATCATGTCTGCAATTGTTGATGTCATCGCTCGCGAGATTCTGGACTCGCGCGGCAATCCGACCGTTGAGGCCGATGTCCTCTTGGAGTCGGGCGTCATGGGACGCGCTGCCGTGCCATCCGGTGCCTCGACCGGCTCTCGCGAGGCCATTGAGCTGCGGGACGGGGACAAGGGCCGTTACTTGGGCAAGGGCGTGACCCAGGCCATGGATAATGTGAACACCGAGATTGCCGAGGCGATTCTGGGTCTGGATGTGGAAGATCAGGTTTTTATCGATCAGACCTTGATCGATCTGGATGGCACGGAAAACAAGTCCCGCCTGGGCGCAAATGCGACTTTGGCGATCTCCCTGGCCTGCGCCCGCGCGGCGGCTGAAGAGGCAGGTCTGCCGCTGTACCGTTACTTGGGGGGTGCCGGTCCGATGCGCCTGCCGGTGCCGATGATGAATGTGATCAATGGCGGGGCTCACGCCGACAACAGCGTGGACATGCAAGAGTTCATGATCATCCCGGTGGGGCGTCCGACCTTTCGCGAGGCCCTTCGCTGTGGCGCTGAGGTATTCCATACCCTGCGCAGCTTGCTTAATAAGGCCGGCCATTCGACCGGTGTGGGTGACGAAGGCGGTTTTGCCCCCAATCTGAAATCCAATGAGGAGGCTCTGTCTTTCATCATGCAAGCCATCGAAAAGGCTGGCTATCAGCCCGGCGTGGATGTTTGTATCGGTCTGGATTGTGCGGCCAGCGAATACTATCAGGATGGCCGTTATGCGCTGGCCTCGGAAGGTCGTTCCCTGACCTCGGCCGAAATGGTTGATTACCTTGCCGCCTGGGTCGACAAATATCCCATTATCACTATCGAAGATGGTTTTGCTGAAAACGACTGGGATGGCTGGAAGCTGCAGACCGAAAAACTCGGCGATCGTATTCAGTTGGTGGGCGACGACCTGTTTGTGACCAATGCCAAGATCTTGCGCGATGGTATCGCCAAGGGCGTAGCCAATTCCATCTTGATCAAGGTGAATCAGATCGGCACGCTGAGCGAGACCTTCGAGGCCATCGACATGGCCCGCCGCGCCGGTTATAGCACCGTGATTTCGCATCGTTCGGGCGAGACCGAGGATGCCTTTATTGCGGATCTTGCCGTAGGCAGCAATGCCTGGCAGATCAAGACGGGTTCGCTATCGCGTTCTGACCGGATCGCTAAGTACAACCAGTTGCTACGCATCGAGGAGGCGCTGGGTGCGCAGGCCGTTTATGCCGGTCGTGACGCATTCCCGCGCCTGGGCTGAGGCCTTGCCTGAGTTAATGGCGTTTCGCTGATGCGTCCACTAAGCTGGGTCCTCGTGGCCCTGTTGGTCATCCTCCAATACCCATTGTGGCTGGGAAAGGGCGGTTGGCTGCGAGTGTCCGAGCTGAAGGATGAGATGTTTGCACAAGAAAAGATCAATACCACCCTAGTGCAACGCAATGCGCGTCTAAGGGCTGAGGTGGATGATTTGATTCACGGACAGGCCGCTATTGAGGAGCGGGCCCGTTTTGAATTAGGTATGATCAAAAAAAACGAGATCTTTTTTCAAGTAATGGAACCGGCTCCGAAGGGCCTGACTTCCGGGACCGCGGCCCCCTAAAACCGCCCCTTAAGCCCGCCCCTTAACCTTTATTCAACAGGAGAAGCCATAGTGCTAGGCGAATTGCAGTGGACGCTGGTCGGCGTGGTGGTTTTGATCCTGGTCGCTGTCCTGATTTACAACCGCTGGCAGGAGCGGCGTGCGAAAGACAGCATCAACAAGATCTTCATTAGCCCAACGCGGCTTGATGATGCCGCCTTGGCGGGGACTGATCTGGATCTGAATCAAGACCTTGATCTGAAGGTGGACGAGCGGGCGGAAGATCTCGCCGACATTGAACCGCCTTGGCAGACTCCGCGGGAAGCCGAGTTCGTGCAGACGGAATTGTCGATTGGGGATGAGACGCCTTGGTCCCTGGAAACCCATGCAGAGAGCCCGATGGCAGAGCTGCCACACAGCGAATCGCTGTTATCAAAAGATCGAGCGACGCCGCAAGGACCGGTCACACCCGCTGCGCCTCCAGCGGAGACACTGGCCAAGGTGGCTTCTCCGCTAAATGCGGACATTGAATTCATCATTCGCTTCCCTTTCCGGCTGACGGCCGATCGAGCCTTGGCTGACATGGTCGATCGGATGCGCTCGGGGCCGGATTCGGTGCGTATCGTTGGCCAGGCTGAGGACGGCGGGGAATGGCAGGCGATTGATCATTATTCTACGGCCGTGTACGAACGGGCAGAGATTGGTCTCTTGCTGGCCAATCGCAAGGGTCCGACTCGGCAGGATGCTCTGCAGAACGCGTGTCTTTTGGCGGATCGCTATGCGACGAGTCACGGTTCTGCAGTGGACTACACCGATGTTGTGCTGGCCGCTCGGCAGGCGATTGACCTGGATCGCTTCTGCATGGAGGTCGACCAGTTGATCGACTTCAGCGTCGTGGTGCCGGATGGTTTTCCATTTAGTGGCGAGGCCTTGGCGCGCTTGGTGACGGAGCAGGGGATGCAATATCAGTCTTCGGGCGGTTTTGTTATGAAGGGTGAGACGGGGGAAACCCTATTTGTCTTGGTAAATAGGGAGTCCGCCCCCTTTCCGGCCAACGGTCAGGGCATGCGTACCCATGGCGTGACCCTGATGCTGGAGGTTCCGCGTTGCAAGGATGGCCTGTATGCCTTCGATCGTATGATTGGATTGGGAGATTTTCTGGCCGACAAACTGTCTGGGCGCGTGGTCGATAGTCAGGGACGACCAATCAACACCGTGCGTCTGCAACACGATCGCGCGGCCCTCAGCGAGGCCTGCCGGCGTTTGAATGATCGTGGAATTACGCCGGGCGGGGAGCAGGCACAGCGTCTGTTCGCCTGAAGGCCGTCAGGATGTCTCCGGCGCAGATCAAGAACGCAGACCGAGTTCGCGACCTGCGTGCGCAAATCGCGACCGCTAACACGCAGTACTATGTCCTCGATGCGCCGACCTTGTCGGATGCCGAGTACGACCGCCTGTTCCGCGAGTTGCAAACACTGGAGACAGAGCACCCCGAGTTGCTCACGCTGGACTCGCCGACGCAGCGAGTCGGCGGCAAGGTCGCTCGCGGCTTTGTTGGTGTCACCCATCGTCTCCCCATGTTGTCTCTGGCCAATGCCTTTAGTGAGGCCGAGGTGCTCGCTTTTGATCGACGCGTGAGCGAGGCTCTAGCCGGCACCGGATGGGCGGGCACGGAGATCGAATACGCCTGCGAGCCCAAGTTTGATGGTTTGGCCGTGTCGATCCTGTATCGCCACGGCCTGCTGGCGCAGGGGGCGACGCGCGGTGATGGCGAGACGGGCGAGGATGTGACCGAGAATTTGCGCACGATCCGTACAATCCCTCTGCGCTTGGCTCTGGAAAACCCTCCGGCAGAACTGGAAGTTCGTGGTGAGGTATTGATGCTGCGGCACGACTTCGAGCGCATTAATCAAGAGGCCTTGGCCCGAGGCGAAAAGACCTTCGTCAACCCGCGCAATGCCGCGGCTGGCAGCCTTCGTCAGCTCGATTCGCGCGTTACGGCCGCACGGCGTTTGTCCTTTTTTGCTTATGGCATTGGCAGCGTCGAGGGAACGGTTCTGGCAAAGACACATGCCGGGCAGATGGCATGGCTGGCTGACCTGGGTTTTCCTATAGCCTCCCAGCGCCGGGTCGTACCGGGCGTGCGCGGCTTGCTGGACTACTTTGCATGGCTGGGCGCGCAACGGGATGCCATGCCTTACGCCATTGATGGCGCGGTCTATAAGGTCAATGCCATCGCGGCACAGACGGTACTGGGTTTTGTCGCCCGGGCCCCGCGTTTTGCCATCGCCCATAAATATCCGGCGCAGGAAGAAATGACCCTGGTTGAGGGCATTGACATCCAGGTGGGCCGCACTGGTGTTCTGACCCCGGTGGCGCGGCTCAAGCCCGTTTTTGTTGGTGGGGTGACGGTGACAAATGCCACGCTGCACAATGCGGACGAGGTGGCGAAGAAGGATATTCGGGTGGGCGATACCGTGATGGTGCGCCGCGCCGGGGATGTCATTCCCGAGGTGGCGGGTGTGGTGCTGGAACGACGGCCCATGCGCGACCTGCTTGAACCGATCTTTTCGGCTTTCGTGATGCCCACCGAATGCCCGGTCTGTGGCGCGCCCGTGCTGCGTATTGAGGGCGAAGCCGCCGCCCGCTGCAGCAATGGCTTGGCCTGCCCAGCCCAACGCAAGCAAGCTATTCGCCATTTTGCCCAGCGTCGGGCGATGGATATTGAGGGTCTGGGCGATAAACTAATTGATCAGTTAGTCGATGCGGGCCAAATCAAGACACCGGCAGACCTCTACCGGCTTGATGTTGCAATCCTGGCCGGTCTGGATCGCATGGGCGAAAAGTCGGCCGAGAACCTGATGGCGGCAATTTCCGCTAGCCGCGGGCGCCCGTTATCACGCTTCCTGTTTGCCTTGGGAATCCGCCATGTGGGCGAGGAAACGGCCAAGGCCTTGGCCCGTCATTTTGGAGCGATGGACACGCTCCTGCATGCCTCGGTTGAGCAGATCTCAGCCGTTCCCGATGTTGGACCGGTGGTGGCCGCGTCGATCGCAGCCTTTTGCGCTGAACCGCATAATCGGGCGGTTATTGAGGCCTTGCGTGGGGTATGGAGCGATGGGGCGCCGCAGGCTCAAAGCGTGGGGCGCGGCGTTGGCAAGACCTTTGTTTTGACGGGCACTTTACCCAGTCTCAGCCGTGAACAGGCCAAGGCGCTTATTGAAGCGGCAGGTGGTAAAGTAGCGGGAAGTGTGTCAAAGAAGACGGATTTTGTGGTCGCCGGTTTTGATGCAGGTAGCAAGCTGGCCAAGGCCCACGAATTGGGTAGAGTCATTCTGAATGAGGCTGAATTCACAAAAATGTTGGAGGAGAATCCATGAAAAAAGTCAGAAAAGCTGTTTTTCCGGCGGCGGGTATGGGTACGCGTTTCCTGCCCGCCACCAAAGCCAATCCCAAGGAGATGTTGCCCATCGTTGATAAACCGCTGATCCAATATGCCGCAGAAGAGGCCATGGAGGCGGGAATCACCGATTTGATCTTCATTATTGGCCGAACCAAGCGGGCCATCGCCGATCATTTTGATAAGGCGTATGAACTGGAAGTCGAGCTGGAACAGCGCGGTAAGCTGAAGGCGCTGGAGGCCTTGCGCGGCATGTTACCGGCCGGGATGAACTGCATCTTCATTCGTCAGGCCGAAGCGCTCGGCTTGGGCCATGCGGTGCTGTGTGCCCAACCGGCGGTGGGCGACGAGCCTTTTGCCGTGATCCTGGCCGATGATCTGATAGATGCCCAGCCAGGCGCCATCAAGCAGATGTGCGAGCAATTTGATTACTACCAATCCTCGGTCGTCGGCGTGGAGACCGTACCGCCGGAGGACACCGGCTCCTATGGCATTGTGTCGACCGATGTGATGACTGAACGGGTTTCACGCGTCAACCGCATCGTCGAAAAGCCCAAGCCGGCCGAGGCGCCGTCCAATCTTGCGGTGGTCGGCCGCTATATTCTCACTCCACGCATTTTTCACCATTTAAAACATATCGAGCGGGGGGCGGGGGGCGAGTTGCAACTGACCGATGGTATCGCTGCCCTGTTGAAAGAACAGCAAGTGCTGGCCTACGCCTTCGAGGGCCAGCGCTTTGACTGTGGTTCCAAGCTCGGCTATATGCAGGCGCAGGTCGATTTCGCGCTCAAACACCCCGAGATTTCCAGCGCCTTCAAAGCGTGGTTGACGGAGCGTTTTTGCGGGTCATGCAAGGAGAGTTAAGCCGGTTGGGCGTTTACTTCCTCCGACAGATAGCTGTGGAGTGGGTGCCGAGAATTCAGTCAAAAAATCTCAGGCCCAAAGCGCTTGTATAACTCGCCAAGATGTTGGACCGACATACGAAACTGACTTCGCGCCTTTACCGATGATTTGGACGTACTGGCATTCATTACTTTTGAACCGGGGTCAAAAATGACCAACCCCGCATGCATTGCGGACAGATAGCGATTGAAGTCGGTTCCTTCACCAAGCAAGGCTTGCTACAGATTAGTCTGAAGAGGCCGCTGCAATTATTCGCTCCAATACCGTTGTCTGGCGTCGTAAGCCAATTGTTGTCAGCGTTGTCATTCGGTGTGGGATGCGGAATTCGACAGGAATCCAGTTATGCGGTTTCCGAGTGATTAGATGGCAAACGCGATTTACATGATGGTAGCCGGTAGCAATCCATTGATCCGGACCCTCTCCGTCGTCGACAACCGTCCATAGATATTCAGGCTCAATTTTGCGAACAATTTCAAGATCCCTTCCGAAGGTCTCAAGGCCAATGCCGCCCCAAACATTGAAATGCGCCTCTGGATGGCGATAGGGCTCGAAATACTCGTAAAACGTGTCTTCGTGAAGGGCGCGCGGAGTTATCAAGGCGCCCATTACTTACCGATCCGCTTGTTATCTGTGAACTCCTCTGTCCGATGGCGGGCGACGAAAGCAACGTCGGGCGCAAACCTTTCCGGCAGTTCGATGGGACGTCCGTTCAGCGGAAGAATTACGCCCTTGATGAATGTATCTTCGCTGCGCAGCAATTCGTTGGAAACAAGCACCCGGAAATCGTCCGACAAAGCAATCAA
>SXTL01000037.1 GCA_005790965.1 Burkholderiales bacterium
ACCCTTGACCTGGTCGCCGTTGTTGATGCATTGGCCCAGCGGGCCGTTGGTGGTTTCCACGCCGGCGGTGGAGCCGTATTCCGGGTGGCCCGGGGTACGAGAATGCAACTGGCGGAAATTCTTGAGGTCATCTATCGTGACATCGTAGCCGGTCAGATGCAGCAGGGAATAAATCAGCATGGAACCGTGGCCGTTGTACAGCACGAAGCGGTCACGATCAGCCCACTTAGGGTTAGCCGGGTTGTGACGCAGATGGTGGTTCCAGACCACTTCAGCGATTTCTGCCATACCCATGGGAGCGCCCGGATGTCCGGATTTAGCCTTTTCCACCGCGTCCATCGAGAGGGCACGAATAGCGTTGGCAAGATCAGCACGTGTTGCCATGTCTTTGATTCCTATTGAGAAAAATCATATAAACCGCCCGGTTTATAAACCCGAGGCGGACAAACTCGCCCGATTATCTATGAGCCGGGGGGATTCGGGCAAGGCACGATTCTTGAGGAAACCGCGCCACCTCCAAGATTAATCTTTTATTATCAATAATTTATGCAATATGGCCAGGTTTAAAGGCGCGGCCTAAAATCTTTTTATCACGCCCCGCCGCGGGTTTATCCGCCTGCCGCAGATCGCATCCAACCTCGCAATTGCGTCTGCAACGAAGGCGTCAGACAGGCTCGCACAGAACAGGTCCAGGGAGACCCCTGCCAAAACGGCAATCCCTGCAGCGTCTCGGCCTGGCCACCCGCCTCGGTCAAAATCAGCCAGCCCGCCGCGTAATCCCATACCTTCTGCCCACCATGCAGATAAAAGTGCAAACGACCGGCCGCAAGATAGCACCAATCCAGTGCGCTGGCGCCCAGATTGCGCTGGGAGGCATACGGGGGATGCGCTACCAAGTGAACGGCAAGGTCGCGCGACAAGCGCTTGAAATCAATACCGGCCACACAGCGGCTTAACTCCGGCGGCGGCGATCGAAGCGGCAAAGCTACCCCATTTAGGGTGGCACCCCCGCCCGCCCAAGCGGCAAACAATTCATCGGCGGCCGGGTCATAAACCACCCCAAGCACGGGGCGACCGGCACGAATCAAGGCGGCAGAAATGGCAAAGAAAGGCAGGCCGCTGACAAAATTAGTGGTGCCATCAATAGGATCGACACACCATAAACCCGTTTCGCTGGCCAATTCCCAGATCGCCTCCTGTTCCGCCTCGGTCTGTTCCTCGGCCAACACCGGCACGGCAGCAATCGCCTGCAAGCGGCGGATCAGTGCCTGCTGCGCCACCAGATCCGCCTCGGTAAACACGCTCCCATCCAGCTTGTGGGCGTGCGCCACCTTCAAGTAGCGCGGCATAACCTCCTCGCGTCCGACCCGGCGAACGGCCTCGCTGAGGGCAACGCAAAGGTCGGCGAGGGAGGTTTCCATGCGTTTTGTTAACGAGCCCCTAACCCGGCTCGCCCCTCCACTTGATCGAGCAACCCATGCTGGGGATTTGTTCACGGGGCCCTTGGCCGGTCTCGGCCACCTGGCGCATGGCCTCAAACAGATCGCGCCGGGCGCCGGCCACCGGCTCCTTGCGTGATTCATCGAGGCGGCCCCGATATTGCAGCTGCAGAGCCGCGTTGAAACCAAAAAAATCCGGCGTACACACCGCGCCATAGGTCTTGGCTACCGCCTGGCTTTCATCCCAAACATAAGGGAATGGATAGCCATGCTCGGCCGCCACGGCCTGCATATTGGCAAACGAATCCTCGGGGTATTCCGCCGGGTCATTGGCC
This sequence comes from Burkholderiales bacterium, assembly GCA_005790965.1. Classification (GTDB taxonomy): domain Bacteria; phylum Pseudomonadota; class Gammaproteobacteria; order Burkholderiales; family Thiobacillaceae; genus QYQG01. The sequence goes on from SXTL01000037.1 coordinate 1,775, forward strand.
ATGATGGCAATCACGCCCACACCCAACGCCTGTAAATCGCGTGCATCCCGCACCAAGCGGTCACGAATCGACTTCACATAAGGACAGTGATTGCAGATAAACATCACCAGCAAGCCCCGGGGGCCTGCGGCAGATTTGAGGTCGTACGATTGGCCGTCGATTCCAGGCAAAGCAAAATCAGGGGCCGGCCAGCCGAAATCGCAAACCGGGGTTTCCATGCGCACCATAAATCCATACTCCAAACAATAATGGCTGTGACGGGCAGGAATGATAGCATCGCGTCCCATGGCTATTCCGCGCTTTTACTGTCCCGGTCCGTGGTCTGCGGCTCGCCCGGTCGATCTGCCCGAAACTGTCGCGCGGCACGCAACCAGTGCCCTCCGTCTGCGCGAAGGCGATGCCCTGATTCTGTTCGATGGCAACGGCCGCGAAGGGTCTGGCTTTTTGCAACGCGACGGCAAACAGCTTTACGCCACGCTCACCGAATGCCGTGACATCAGCCGCGAATCGCCGCTGGCCATCACGCTGGTGCAAGGCATCTCCAGCGGCGACCGCATGGATTACACCCTGCAAAAGGCCGTCGAATTAGGCGTCAACGAAATCATCCCCGTGTTCATGAAACGCTCCGTGGTCCGCCTTTCCGATGAGCGCCTGGCCCGCCGCCACGCGCACTGGCAGGCGATCGTGGTCGCGGCCTGCGAACAATGTGGTCGCAATGACCTGCCGACCGTCGCCACACCGGGCGATTTTGACCGTTGGCTCAGCGCCCCCTCTGAACGCCTCATGCTACTGCTCGATCCGGAAGCGCCCGACAGCCTGCGCACGCTCACCATCCCCACCGGTCCCGTCTGTCTGCTCGCCGGCCCTGAAGGCGGTTTCGATCCCCTTGAACGCCGAGCCGTCATGGCCCGTGGTGCCACCGGCATCCGCCTCGGCCCGCGCGTGTTGCGCACCGAGACCGCCGCCGTCGCGGCCCTGGCCGCCATGCAGGTGTTATGGGGCGATTTCTAAATGATGTGTGCATAATACGAACATGAACGCCCAGATCTCCGAAACGGCCGCCTTCGTCGAATGGTTCCGCGCCGCCGCGCCCTATATTCATGCCTTTCGCGGCAAGACCTTCGTCATCGCCTTTGGTGGCGACACCCTGCTGCGCGAGGATTTTGTTGACCTGATTCACGATGTCAACCTGCTCAATGCCCTGGGCGTACGGCTGGTTCTGGTGCACGGCGTGCGGCCCCAGGTTGAGGCCCGGCTAGCCCAGCGCGGCCTCTCGGCCCGCTATGTGAAAGGCCTGCGCGTCACCGACAGCGAGGCCTTGGCGTGCGTCAAGGAAGCCGTCGGCACCGTGCGCGTAGAGATCGAGACCCTGCTCTCATTAGGCCTGCCCAACACCCCCATGGCTGGCGCCGAGATCCGTGTTGCCTCGGGCAACTATGTCATTGCCCAACCGGCCGGCGTGGTCGGAGGGGTCGATACACAGTTCACCGGCCAAGTGCGCAAAGTCAATGACGGCGCCATCCGGGAGCGCGTCTCCGACGGCGACATCGTCCTGCTGTCGCCCCTCGGCTATTCGCCAACCGGCGAGGTCTTCAACCTGACGCTCGAAGAAGTCGCCACAGCGACCGCTGTCGCCATCGGGGCCGACAAACTGATCTTCATCCTCGACCACGGCGACACCGTCAATGCCGACGGCGCACGCATTGATCAGCTCACGGCCGCCGAGGCGCAAAAAATGGCCCGTAGCCTGCCCGATGGCGACATGAAACTCTACCTGCCGCACGCCGCCCGCGCCTGCAAGTCCGGCGTCGCCCGCGTGCATCTGGTCAGTGCCGATGCTGAAGGCGCGCTCCTCGTCGAACTGTTCACCCACGGCGGGGTCGGCACCATGGTCACCCGCGAGTCGGTGGACATCCTGCGCCCCGCCAGCATCGACGATGTCGGCGGCATTCTTCAGCTCATAGAACCGCTGGAGGCCGACGGCACCCTGGTACGGCGCGAGCGCGAACGCCTGGAACAAGAGATCGGCCAATTCATCGTCAACGAATTCGACGGCCGCATCGTCGGCTGTGTCGCGTTATACCCCTTTACCGACGCCCACGCCGGCGAGATGGCCTGCCTGGCCGTTGACCCCGATTTCCGCGATGGCGGCCGGGGCGCAGCCCTGCTCGAC
>SXTL01000038.1 GCA_005790965.1 Burkholderiales bacterium
CTTATGTCCTGTGAGAGTTCGGATTGGTTTTGGTGGTTGGGCGATTACAACCCGGGCGAAAGCATGGCCCTGTTTGACGGCCTGTATCGCCATAAATTAGCGCGTCTGTATGCGGCCTTGGATCTACCCGAACCTGCCGCTTTGTCGGTGCCGCTGGCCCGTGGGGGGGGCGATGCCGAGTCAGGCGGGGTCATGCGCCGGGGTCAGGCCTAGTCTATTTATGGCCTGCAAATGTGAAGCTTGAGAAGTAAAAGGTGAGAAGTGAAATGAGTAAATCGGTTTCTTTGCTGTTTGGTGTCCACGCCCATCAACCGGTCGGCAATTTTCCGGAGGTGATGGAAGACGCCCATCAGCGTTGCTACAAGCCCTTTCTGGAGACCGTTTATCGTTATCCGACCTTCCGTTTTGCGGCCCATTTTTCTGGCTGGCTGCTGGAATGGTTGCAGGTCAATCATCCGCAGGATATGGCCCTCCTCACGGAGATGACGGCGCGCGGTCAGGTTGAGTGGTTTGGGGCTGGCGATATGGAGCCGGTGCTGGCGGTGATTCCTTATCGCGACCGGATCTCGCAGATTACGGCCATGGCGGCGCGCCTCGAGCGGGGCTATGGGCAACGGCCGCACGGGGCCTGGCTGACCGAACGCGTCTGGGAAGCGACCGTAGTGCCGGCCCTGGCCGATGCGGGCATTCGCTATGTGATGGTTGATGACTACCATTTTCTTTGTGCGGGGATGCCGCGCGAGCGGTTGAACGGTTATTTTTCCACCGAGGAAGACGGCCGGCGGGTTGATCTGTTTCCCATTTCCGAGGCCTTGCGCTATCGCCTGCCCTTCGCTCCGGCCCATGAGGCCGTGGCTTATCTGGAATCGCTGGCAACGGAATCGGGGCAAGCAGCGGCAATCTATTTTGACGACATCGAGAAATTTGGCATTTGGCCAGAAACCTACGACTGGGTTTACACACGCGGTTGGCTGACCCAGTTTATTGAGGGCGTGTTGGCCAGCCCGGTTATTCAGAGCGCCCATTTCCGCGACTATCACGGTCGCGCCCAGACCCATGGCGTGGCCTATTTGCCCACGGTTTCGTACAGCGAAATGGGCGAATGGTCCCTGCCGGCAGCGGCGGCTAATGTCTATGCCGATCTGGTCGAAGCGGCCCGGCAACAGGGTACGCTAGACCAGCAGCGCGCCTTCCTGCGGGGCGGGATGTGGAAGAACTTCTTGAGCCGTTATCCAGAGGCTAACTGGGCGCACAAACGCATGCTGGTTTTGTCCTCGCGCCTGGCGGCCTTACCGGCCGAGTTGCAGACGGATGATTTGCGCGGCTTGCTGCATGAGGCGCAGGCCAATGACGCCTATTGGCATGGTTTGTTCGGCGGGCTGTATCTGCCCCACCTGCGGCGTGCCATTTGGTCGGCGATGGTCGAGCTGGAGCGGCGCCTGGATGGATTACAGCCGCGCCCCAGCGTGAGCCTCGGCGATATCGATCTCGATGGCTATGAGGAGACCTTTCTCAGCAATGCCCAGATGCAAGCCGTGGTGCGTGGCGATGCCGATGCGGCGGTGGTCGAGTGGCTGTCCTATCCTCTGCGACAGAACTTTGCCGACACCTTGCGTCGTCAGGATGAACACTATTACCGCAAGATGCATCTGGGTGCGACAGAGGCTGGACATGGCGGTGACGGAATTGCCTCCGCGCATGACATTGTTCGTTTCAAGGATCCGGTCGAGCCGGCCGATCTGGTTCCGGATACCCGACCACGCGCCTTGTTTGTCGAGACTTGGCACGGCGAGGCGAAGCCTCAGGCGGTGGAATATGGCGCCCGCCTTGAACAGGGTGGGGCCTTATTGTTCCTTGGTCAGGCCGGATCGGCGCGGGTCGGAAAGATCTATTCGCTGCATCAGAACCGCCTCATCGTCGGGCTGCAGGCGCACAGTGTGGGGCGCTTGGAGACGCGCATTAATCTGGCTATTCCCTGTTGTGACGGGGTGGCTGGGCGTTATGTAGTCAATGGCGCCGTGCCCGGCGGTTTCGGTCAGGAATTTGCGTGGGATAATTTAGCCGACCTTCGCTTGGAAGACCATTTCCTGGGCGGGGCGATTGCCTTACGCAGTGTGCCGCCCGCTCATATCGAAGCCCGCCCGCACCGTACCGTATCGCAGTCGGAGGCCGGGTTTGAGAAAATCATGCAGGCCGTTGAACTGACCTTGGCGTGGGATATTTCCGGCCCCACCCAGTTGCGGGTCGAACTGTCCGTGTTACCGTTGGACCCGGCGCATGGCTGATAAATTGAGAGAAGAAACAAGGATGAACGAGATGACGATAGGCAAGGGCAAGGTGGTGTACATCACCTATTCGGTGTTGAGTGATGCAGGTGAGGTCATGGGGCAGCAGGACATCCCGATCGGCTATGTGCAGGGCGCCCAGAGCGGCCTGTTCGAAGAGGTCGAGGCGGCCCTCGAGGGTTGTGTTGAAGGGCAACGGGTCGAAGCACACCTCACCCCGGGGCGGGCTTTTGGTGACCGCGACCCTAACCTGGTGGTGGTGGATGAAATTGACCATGTGCCACCGACCATTCGCTTTGTCGGGGCCGAGGCACAACTCCAAAACGATGCCGGGGATGTTATGAACTTCCGGGTTATCGAGATTGCTGACGGCAAGATCACCCTCGACGCCAATCATCCGCTGGCGGGGCGAGAGGCCCGTTGTGTGGCGACGGTCGTTTCTATTCGCGATGCAACGGCGGAAGAGATGCGGACCGGTTTTCCTGCCGAGCAAGGCGCGCCGTCTCTGCATTAATTCTCGCCCGGCATACAAAAAAGGACGCCGAGGCGTCCTTTTTTGCGTGACAGGGAATACCGTCAGGTATTCCGAGCGGTATTACTTGGCAGCGGGAGCA
>SXTL01000039.1 GCA_005790965.1 Burkholderiales bacterium
GCCCAACGGCATGACCCTGTAGTAAATAGACCGCCAAAAGGTGCACGAGGTGACCAGCCCGCAGGCCTTCGAGGGCCTGGCCTTGGCCGGTCGTGCGCCGCGGCGGGTGGGCAGTATTCTGGCCACGCCAGACCATAATGTGCCAACCACTGCTCGTGCTGCCGGTATTGTTGATCCGGTGTCGCGCCTGCAGGTGGAAACGCTGGATGCCAATTGCCAGACTTTTGGCCTGACCGAGTTCCGCATGGACGACCGCCGTCAGGGTATCGTCCATGTCATTGGCCCCGAGCAGGGTTTTACCCAGCCTGGCGTAACCCTGGTGTGTGGCGATTCGCATACCTCGACGCACGGCGCCTTTGCGGCCCTGGCCTTTGGCATCGGCACCTCTGAGGTCGAGCATGTCATGGCCACGCAATGCCTGTGGCAAAAGAAGTCAAAGGCCATGCGGGTGTCGGTGGAGGGAGATTTACCTGCCGGAGTGACCGCCAAGGACATCGCCTTGGCCATTATTGGCCGGATTGGCACGGCGGGCGGCACCGGCTATGCCATCGAGTTTGCCGGCAGCGCCATCCGTGCCCTGTCGATGGAAGGACGCATGACGCTGTGCAATATGGCGATCGAGGCCGGTGCTCGTGCGGGTCTGGTGGCAGCGGATGAGAAGACGATCGAATACATGCGCGGCCGCACCTATTCCCCTGCAAGTACAGAATGGGAGCGCGCGGCGGCGTACTGGCGCAGTTTGGTGTCGGATCCGGGCGCGGTATTTGCTGCCGAAGTCGCGCTTGATGCCGCCGACATTGTTCCGCAGGTGACTTGGGGCACTTCACCGGAGATGGTGGTGGCGGTGACCGGTCGGGTGCCAAATCTAAGCGATGCGGGCAACCCGGTGCAAAAAAGCGATTGGGAACGGGCCCTGACCTACATGGGTCTTGCCGCCGGTACCCCGATCAACGAGATTGCCGTGGACAAGGTGTTCATCGGCTCCTGTACCAATTCGCGCATCGAAGACTTGCGTGCGGCGGCAGCGGTAGCGCGGGGGCGCCAGAAAGCGGACCGCGTGAAATTGGCGCTGGTGGTGCCGGGTTCTGGCTTGGTCAAGGCGCAAGCTGAGGCGGAAGGACTGGACAAGATTTTTATTGCGGCCGGTTTTGAATGGCGCGATCCGGGGTGCTCGATGTGTTTGGCGATGAATGCCGACCGTCTGGAGCCGGGTGAACGCTGTGCCTCGACTTCAAACCGCAATTTTGAGGGCCGCCAGGGGCAGGGCGGTCGCACCCATCTGGTTTCCCCAGCGATGGCCGCTGCCGCCGCCGTGTATGGTCATTTTGTCGATATCCGTGAGGTGATTTGATGACAACTCTCCAGAAGTGGATTCTGTTTGGCGTGGTGAAACTGCTTGTGTTGGCGGTGGCGGTGGGCGTGGTGTTCAGCCTGGTTGGCTGTAATACGGTGCGTGGTATTGGCCAGGACATCGAAAAGGCCGGCGAGGCCATTCAAAAAGGTACCAGCCGATGACTCCTTTTACCGAGGTGAATGGATTGGTTGCGCCGCTGGATCGCGCCAATGTGGATACCGACGCCATTATTCCCAAGCAATTTTTGAAGTCGATCAAGCGGGCCGGCTTTGGTCCCAACGCCTTTGATGAGTGGCGTTATCTTGATCACGGCGAGCCCGGACAGGATTGTAGGGAGCGGCCCTTGAACCCGGATTTCGTCCTGAATAGGCCGCGTTATCAGGGTGCAACCGTGCTCCTGGCACGGGAAAATTTCGGTTGCGGATCGAGTCGCGAGCACGCCCCTTGGGCGCTGGAAGACTACGGTTTTCGCGCCATCATTGCCCCCTCCTTTGCCGATATTTTTTACAATAATTGCTTCAAGAATGGTTTGTTACCCATTGTTCTTGATACGGAAATTATTGACAGATTATTCGCTGAGACGGCAGCTTCCGAAGGCTACACGCTGCAAATCGATCTCGCTGCGCAAACCGTGACCACGCCGACTGGCACGCCGTTTTCCTTCGTTGTTGATGCCGAACGCAAGCATCGTCTGCTGCATGGTTTGGACGACATTGGCATTACCCTGCAATTCACCACGGCGATTCGTGATTATGAAAATTCGCGGCGGCAGGTGACCCCCTGGTTATTTGGATAAGGAAGTTAGAATGAAAATCGCAGTCTTGCCGGGTGACGGCATTGGCCCGGAGATCGTTGCTCAGGCGGTCAAGGTTTTGGATCGGCTGCAGGCCGATGGCTTGAAGATCGAGATGGAATACGCGCCCATTGGTGGCGCGGGCTATGAGGCGGCCGGTGATCCGTTACCGGAGGCGACCCTGAAATTGTCGCAGGCGGCTGACGCGGTCTTGCTGGGTGCGGTCGGCGATTGGAAATACGACAGTTTGCCGCGTGACCAGCGCCCGGAACGCGGCCTGTTGCGTATTCGCAAGGCGCTGAATTTGTTTGCCAACCTGCGCCCAGCGCTGCTCTATCCGGAACTCGCCTCGGCTTCGACGCTGAAGCCTGAAGTTGTCGCGGGCCTGGATCTGATGATTGTGCGTGAGTTGACCGGCGACATCTATTTTGGCCAGCCGCGGGGCATTGCCACTCTGGAGAATGGCGAACGCGAAGGCATCAACACCATGCGCTACAACGAATCCGAGATTCGCCGCATCGGTCGCGTGGCCTTTGATATCGCCATGAAGCGCAATAAAAAAGTCTGCTCAATCGATAAAGCCAATGTGCTGGAAACCACCGAGTTGTGGCGGCAAGTGATGGTCGAGTTGGCCAAGGATTATCCGGAGGTTGAGCTCAGCCATATGTATGTCGACAACGCGGCCATGCAGCTGGTTCGCGCCCCCAGACAGTTCGATGTGATGGTCACGGAAAACATGTTTGGCGACATTCTTTCCGACTGTGCGGCCATGCTGACCGGCTCGATCGGCATGTTGCCGTCGGCTTCGCTTGATGCGAACAACAAGGGCATGTACGAACCCAGCCACGGCTCAGCTCCGGATATCGCCGGCAAGGATGTGGCCAACCCGTTGGCGACCATCCTCTCGGTGGCGATGATGTTCAAATATAGCTTCAACGATGCGGCCACCTTCAACCGCATCGACCATGCCGTGAAAAAGGTGATCGCTGCAGGCTATCGCACGGCTGATATCTGGACCGAGGGCACCTCCAAGGTATCGTGTTCGGGCATGGGTGATGCGGTCGTGGCGGCGTTGTAATTCAAAGGAAACAGAACGATGAAAAAAGTAGGTCTGATTGGTTGGCGCGGCATGGTGGGCTCGGTCCTCATGGGCCGCATGCAGGCAGAGAACGATTTCGGGTTCATCGAACCCGTGTTCTTCACCACCTCGAATGTGGGCGGCAAGGGCCCAAATATTGGTAAAGAGGTGCCGCCGCTGAAGGATGCCAACAGTATCGATGAGTTACGGGCGATGGACATCATCATCACTTGTCAGGGCGGCGACTATACGAAGGAGGTCTATCCGAAGCTGATGGCTTCCGGTTGGAAGGGCTACTGGATTGATGCGGCCTCGACGCTGCGCATGCAGGACGACGCCATCATCATCCTTGATCCGGTCAACAAGGCAGTGATTCAGGATGGCATTCAAAAGGGCGTAAAGACCTTTGTCGGTGGCAACTGCACGGTGTCCTTGATGTTGATGGCTATCGGGGGCCTGTTTGAGAAGGGCTTGATTGAATGGGTTGCGCCGCAGACCTACCAGGCCGCTTCGGGCGCCGGTGCGCGCAACATGCGCGAGTTGTTGCAACAAATGGGCGCGGTAAACGCTGAGGTCAAGCCACTGCTCGACGATCCAGCCGCCGCGATTCTGGAAATCGACAAGAAGGTGACTGACTTCCTGCGCTCCGACCGCTACCCCATTGAGGCCTGGCCGGTGCCGCTGGCCGCCAGCTTGATCCCGTGGATTGATGTGCAGCTGGAATCGGGTCAATCCAAGGAAGAATGGAAGGCGCAGGTCGAGGCCAACAAGATTCTCGGCCGCTCGGATCGGCAGATTCCGATCGATGGCCTTTGTGTGCGGGTCGGGGCCATGCGCTGCCACTCGCAGGCGCTGACCATCAAGCTGACCCGGGATGTGCCGCTGGATGAGATCCACGGCCTTATCGCGGCGCACAATGACTGGGTGAAAGTGGTGCCCAACGATCGCCAAATCACCATGGAGCAGCTCACCCCGGCCGCCGTCACCGGAACGCTGACTGTGCCGGTGGGCCGGATGCGCAAGCTGACCATGGGGCCCCAGTATTTGAGTGCCTTTACGGTCGGCGACCAGCTCCTGTGGGGCGCGGCTGAGCCGCTGCGGCGTATGTTGCGCATCCTGCTGGAAGCCTGATCCCGCTGTGCGCATGCCTCGTCCTCTCCTCCTGTCCCTGGCCTTTGTGGCCATGGCAGCGGCGTGGCCGGCACAGGCGCTCGAACTGGGGCGTATTCAGATTGACTCGGCGTTGGGCGAGCCGTTACGGGCGCTGATTCCGATTACGGCCTACACCGATGTGGAGCTGGAGCAGTTGCGTCCCGCTAATGCCTCTGCTGAGGCCTATCAGCTCCTGCGCTTGGTCCGCCGTCCGGCCCTTGAGGCACTGACTCTGGAGGTTGATCGGGGCGGCGCCGTGCCGGTGTTGCGGGTGGCGACTCCAGCGGCGGTGACTGATCCGCATCTGGATCTGTTGCTTGAGGTTCGCTGGTCGGCGGGCCGCGTGTTGCGCGAGTATGTCCTGCTGATCGAGCCGCGACGGGTGCTAGAGGCCACACCCATCGCGATGCCGGAGGTGGCCACTATTGGGGTTCAAGCCACGGCTGAGTCAGCCGTCGCTGCAGCGGCTGCTGCCCAGCCCCAGTCGCCTGCAACTTGGCAGGTACGACCCGGCGATTCACTGTCTCGCATCGCGCAGCAATTGCCGCTCCCGGGTACCAGCTTCAACCAGCGTGTGTATGGGCTGTACGAGGCTAATCCGCAAGCCTTCGTGGCACAGGATATTCATCGTTTGCGTCAGTCGGTTAGCCTGCAAATTCCCGCTCCAGCCGTTCTTGCCGCCCTCCCGGACGGTGTGGCGATGCAGCGTCTGGGCGAGATCATGGCGGGCGCTGCCGTGGTGAGCGGCAAGGTGACGGCCGCGTTGCCAGAGGCGCCTCAGCTTGGGTTGCCGCGCGATGCCGTGCGGATTTCGCGGGGTGATGCGGGAAAGGCCAAACACGGTAAGGATGGGCAGCCCCAGCTTCAGTCCATCGAAGAAGAGATGGTGGCGCGCGCCCACGCCCTTGCGGAGGCTGAGGCCCGGATCGCCGCACTGGAAAAATCGATACAGGACTTGCAGCGCCTGCTGGCGGCTCGGAAGGCCAACGAGGCTCTGCTCAATCTGCCCGTCGACGAAAAGCCATGGGATATTGGTTCGCCGCTGATTTTGGGATTGTTGGCCTTGATCTTCTTGCCGGCCTTGTTCTGGGGAGGGTATCGCCTGGGGTCCAGATTCAGGACGCGGCCAAAGGCTTCGGAGGTTGTTCTGCCCGGGTTGGCGGGGCTGGATTTGGATCTTTCCGCTGCACCCGCAAGCGGGATGGCAGGCGAGAACGGTCTTAGCCTGGCCCGGGCGCATCTCGTGTTGGGCGAGCGTGAGGCTGCGCGTGCCATGCTGAACGCGGTCCTCGCGCGGGGCGCGCCGATGGATCAGGCCGAGGCCCGGCGCATGCTTGATGCATTGGATCGCTAAGGGGTACGGGCGGTGATTCACCCCGCTGCGCGGATCACGGTCTATATTTTTCTGGCCGTGTTGGTGCCACTGCTACCAGCCACCCTGATCCCCTGGCTGATGCTGGTGGCCCTGGCGGTTCAATGGCCGCGTCGCCAGTTTTTGTTGCAGCTCCTGCGCCGGACCCGCTGGTTATTCCTGTTGTTGTTCCTGAGTTATGCCTGGGTCCTGCCGGGCGAGCCACTCTGGTTGGTCATGGGTGAGTTGACCCCAACCGTTGAGGGCGTCAGGGCTGGGCTATGGCAGGCCGCTCGTTTACTGTTGTTGTTGAGTCTGCTGGATCTTTGGGTCTTGGCCTTGGATACGCGCGCCTTGTTGACGGGTCTGTTGCGCTTGATTTATCCCTTGCGCCGTCTCAATATCGATGTGGACCGTATCGCCGTGCGTTTGGCGCTGACTTTGCGGGCGATGGAAAATCCGCCCGGTTTTCGGGAAGCGCTGGCTATCCTAGCGCAGTCTAGCCCCCCGTTGCCGCCCCCTGAATCCATCAAACTGGTACTGCAGCCATTGCACGGGCGTGATTGGGCGGTTATTGCGGTGGTGGCTACCCTTTTGGGGGGCGTATGGATCAACCGTTGACTTCGATTTCAGACCTGCGCCGCATCGCCTTGGGCTTGGAATACGACGGCCGCGCCTTTTGTGGCTGGCAAACCCAGCCCGGCGCCTGCGCGGTGCAGGATGCGCTGGAGGCGGCGTTGCTGCAAATACATGGGGCGCCGCTGGCGACCCGCGTGGCGGGACGCACCGATGCCGGGGTGCATGCTACCGGTCAGGTGGTGCATTTCGACGCACTGCATGCGCGTCCTGAAAGCGCCTGGGTGCGTGGGGTGAACGCCCATCTGCCGCCAGGCGTGGTGGTGTTGTGGGCGCGGCAGGTGGCCGCTGATTTTCATGCCCGCTTTGGGGCCTTGGAGCGGGAGTATCGCTACCGTTTGCTGGTGCGCTCGGTGCCCCCGGCGATTTTGGCGGGGCGAGTAGGATGGGTACATGGCAGCCTGGATGTTGCGGCGATGCTGGAGGCCAGCCGTTGCCTGATTGGGAGCCATGATTTTTCGGCCTTCCGTGCCGCCGAGTGTCAGGCCAAGTCACCGGTCCGAGAGATGCGTGCGGTAGAAATTACCCAGGAAGGCGCCATGCTGGAGTTCACCTTTCGCGCCAACGCCTTTTTGCAGCATCAGATTCGCAACCTGGTTGGCGCACTGGTCTGGGTGGGGCAGGGCCGACGCCCGCCCGCGTGGATGGCCGAGACCCTGCTCGGACGGGATCGTCGTCAGGCGGCCGCAACCTTTGCGCCCGACGGCCTTTATCTGACGGCAGTGCGCTATGATCCACGCTATGCCTTGCCTGAAAACTCCCTGATTCCATGACGCGTATCAAGATTTGCGGCATCACCCGCGTCGAAGATGGTTTGGCCTGTGCCCATCTGGGTGCAGATGCCATCGGCCTGGTTTTTTATCCGCCCAGCCCGCGTGCCGTGAGCGTGCCGGCGGCGCAGGCAATTGTCGCCGCCTTGCCACCTTTTGTGACCACGGTGGCCTTGTTTGTGAACCCGGAGAGCTCTGACGTGGAGACGGTTTTGCGAAGCGTACGCCCCGATCTGCTGCAATTTCACGGCCATGAGACGAACGCTTTTTGTCGGCAGTTCGGGGTGCGTTATCTGAAGGCGTTGCCGGTCCGGACTGGGGCGGGTTTGGTACAATCCGCGAGCCAATATCTCGATGCGGCAGGCCTGTTGCTAGATACCCCGACGGAGGCCTTTGGGGGCTGTGGTGAGGTTTTTGACTGGTCGTTGATTCCCCCGGTTCTGGCATCGCGTTGTGTGCTGGCGGGGGGGCTCAACGCGGCCAATGTTGCCGCCGCGATTGGTCAGGTGCGGCCGTGGGCGGTGGATGTGTCGAGCGGCGTAGAAAGCGCGAAAGGAATTAAGGCCGCAGACCAGATCGCGGCCTTTATCAAGGAAGTCAGAAATGCAGACTTATAAACAGCCCGATGTGACGGGCCACTTTGGCCCCTACGGTGGCATCTACATGGCCGAAACGCTGATTCCGGCGGTCGATGAATTGCGGCGCGAATATGAACGCTTTCGCGACGACGCGGATTTCAAGGCCGAGTTTGCCTACGAATTAAAGCATTATGTGGGTCGGCCTAGCCCGATCTATCACGCCAAACGGCTGTCTGATTCGCTGGGTGGGGCGCAGATTTTCCTGAAGCGCGAAGACCTTAATCATACGGGCGCGCACAAGATCAACAACGCCATCGGTCAGGCCTTGCTGGCTAAACGGATGGGCAAGAAGCGGGTGATTGCCGAGACCGGCGCCGGCATGCATGGCGTGGCCACCGCTACGGTGGCGGCGCGTTTTGGCATGGAGTGCATCGTGTACATGGGCGCCGACGACATCCAGCGCCAGGCCCCCAATGTGTTTCGCATGAAGCTCCTGGGTGCGACCGTGGTGCCAGTGACCTCGGGTTCGCGCACCTTGAAGGATGCCTGCAACGAGGC
>SXTL01000040.1 GCA_005790965.1 Burkholderiales bacterium
CACGCGTATTTGAGTTGCCTGCAAACTGGCTGAGCTCAACGCGCGGAAGCGGTGTCCACCCGGCCTTGCGATGTTCGGCGACGACATTGGTAAAGATGCCGCCACGCACATAAAAACGGGCCGTCAGGCGCATGAAACGCGGTTCGGTTGCGCGTACCAAGTCATCGAGGATGCGGTTGGTGACATCTTCGTGGAAGTGGCCCTCGTCGCGGAACGACCACATGTAGAGCTTGAGACTTTTCAGTTCCACGCACGCTTGATCGGCGATGTAGTCCAGGGTCAGGGTGGCAAAGTCCGGCTGACCGGTTTTTGGACATAGACAGGTGAACTCCGGAATTTCCATGTGGATGTGGTAATCCCGCTCCGGCCTCGGGTTTGGGAAGGTTTCAAGCGTTTTGCTGGGCAGACTGGGCATGGCAGGAAAGGTCTCAATGACAAAGCTTCAGTTACAATCCGGCTGATTATACCCAGCCCGTGACTTTGCCTTGCGCCTCAAGCATATCCATCTGGCCGGATTCAAGTCCTTTGTGGATCCGGTTAGCATCCCGGCACCGACCAATCTGACTGGCATCGTCGGTCCGAATGGCTGTGGGAAATCGAATGTCATCGATGCCGTGCGCTGGGTTTTGGGCGAATCCAAGGCCCGCGAGCTCCGCGGCGAGACCCTGCAGGATGTTATTTTCAACGGCTCGGCACAGCGCAAGCCCGCCGCCCGCGCCGTGGTTGAGCTTCTGTTTGATAACAGTGATGGGCGCGCGCCCGGTCAATGGGCCTCCTACGCAGAGATTTCAGTCAAACGGGTGTTGACCCGCAACGGCGACTCCAGTTATTTCCTCAATCATGTCCATGTTCGGCGCCGCGATGTCACCGACTTGATCTTGGGCACTGGTCTGGGCGGAGATGCCTACGCCATCATCGAACAGGGGACCATTTCGCGTCTCATTGAGGCACGGCCGGAAGAGATGCGCGGCCATCTCGAAGAGGCTGCCGGGGTTTCCAAATACCGGGAGCGGCGACGCGAGACCGAGCATCGCTTGCGCGATACCCGCGAAAATCTGGAGCGGGTTGAGGACATTCGTGGCGAACTGCGCCGCCAGATTGAGCGCCTCACCGTCCAGGCCGAGGTGGCACGGCAGTATTTTGACTTACAGGCTCAACAGCAGTGGCGTGAGTCGCAACTCGCCCTGGTTCGGCGTCGTGACACTCAGGCCGCGCAGGCCCGCATTCTGGCTGATCAGGCGCGGGCCCGAATCGACATGGAGGCGTGCGCCGCTAATATTCGCCAAGCCGAGCGCCAGGCCGAGGCGGAACGGCAACAGCAGCACGAGGCGGTCAGCCAACTTAATCAGATTCAGGCCGCCTACTACGCCGCCGGTGCGGAGGTCACTCGCCTGGAGCAGACGCTGGCGCACCTGCGCGAACAGCGCCATCGCTTGGAGACGGATCGGCGTCACACTGAGGAACGCCAGCACGCTTTATTGGCAGAGACCGCGACCATTGGCCAGGAACGCGAGGCTACGACCCGCGCCGTGGCTGAGGCCGAAGCCGAGAGTAAGGTCCTGGAGGCCGCCTGGGCCGATCAGCAATCCGCCCTTCCGGAGGCCGAATCCGCCCTGCAGACGGCCCGGGCCGCCCATGCCGTTAGCCAGCGGCAACTGGCCTCTTTGCAGCAGGACGAGGCCCTGGCTCGCAATCAGCGCGAACAAGCCCTGCGCAACTTGCAGCAACTGGCGCTGCGTATGGAGCGCCTGACTCAGGAGCTGGGGCGTTTGCTGCCGGTGGATGTTGGCGCCATTGAACGCCTTGAGGCGGAGCAAGCCAATGCTGAGGCGGCCTTGAATGAGACAGACAGAGACTTGCTGAATGCCCGCGATGGGATCGAGGCGGCCGAACAGGCGTGGCGTACGGCTCATGGGGCCGTGACCGAGGCCCAGCGTGCCTTGCATCACTGCGAAGCACAGTTGGCTGCGGTGCAGCGTTTGCAACAGCAGAGTGAACAGTCCGAAGTGCAGACGGCTGACTGGCTGGCGGGTCATGACCTGACCGCTTGTCAGCGCCTATGGCAGGTCATCGAAGTCGAGCCGCGCTGGGAAGCGGCGGTCGAAGCGGTTCTGGGTCCGCGTCTGGAGACCTTGGCAGAGACCTTGAGCCGCGCTTGGTTAACCCATTTACCCTCGGGTCGGCTGGATTTCCCCCTCGCTGGGGCAAAAGCTCAGGTCACCGGTTCACTGCCAGCCGGGCTGACCCCGTTGGCTGGACAGGTGCGCTGTCGCGAGCCGGTGTTGCAAACCTTTCTTGACGCCGCACTTGCCGGCGTGGCTTGTGCCGAGGATTTGGCGACGGCCCTGGCGCAGCATGGCGATCTGCCTTGGGCCGTTTCTTTGGTAACCCCGGAGGGCCATCGTGTCAGTACTCACGGGGTCAGCCTAAATGCCCTGGATCCCGCGCGGCATGGGATCTTGCGCCGGGCCCGCGAGCTGGCTGAATTGAGCGCTGACGAAACGCGTCTGCGGGCCGTGAACGCGTCCAGCCAGGCCGCCTTGCAGGGCGCGGAGGCCGAACGAAGCCGGGCTCGGATTGGTCTTGATGCGGCGCAACAGGCCCAGCGCACGGCTCAGACTGTGGCCCACAAGACCCAGATTCACCTTCTTCAGGCGCGCGAGGCGGCCCAGCGTAGCGCGGCGCGGCGCACCCAGATTGAGCACGAACAATCCGAAATTGCTCAACAGCAGGCAGATGAAAGCGCACGACGCACGACCGCCGAGGCTCAATTAACGGATAACCGGACGGGTGTTCAGGGGCTAGAGGCCCAGTTGCAGGAGCAGCGTCAGGCTTTGCAGCGCGCTGACACACAGCTTACGGCGCAGCGCGCGGCCGAGCGTGCCGCCCAACAGGCCGTGCAATCCGGGCAGATGGCGATGCATACCCTGACCCTGCGTCTTGAGCGTTACACAGCGGAAGCCGGGCGGAAAACGGATGAGGCGAGCCAACTGGAGAGCCACGCAGCCCGCATCCACAACGAGTTGGCGGAACTGGTTGAGGCGCCGCTCTCGGCCGCCTTGCAAACGGCGCTGGATGAACGCCAACGGGCCGAGGCCTTACTGGTTGCTGCGCGCGAAGCCCTTGAAAGGAGTCAACAGGCCTTGCGCAGTCACGAACAGGCGCGGATTCAGGCGGAACAGGCCCTTGAACCGTTACGGGCGCGATTGCAGACGCTGGAGCTCAAACACCAAGAGGCTCATCTCAAGGAGGCTCAGTTCGCTGAGCAATTGGCTCAGCACCTGCAGGCGCTCTCCGGGCCGTGGGCCGGGTTTGATGAGACGGCGATAGCCGCCACCCTGGTCGCCGAGGACAAGGAGGCGCGCCTAGCGGCCGAGATCGGTCGCTTGCACAGTGAAATTGAATCGCTTGGGGCCGTGAATATGGTGGCCTTGGTCGAACTGGACGCGGCCAGCGAGCGGCTCGGTTATCTGGATGCGCAGGCCGCTGACCTGGAGGCTGCCGTGGCGACCCTCGAGGGCGCGATTGCGCGTATTGATGCGGAGAGTCGGACCAACCTGCAGGCGGTCTATGACCGCGTCAGTCTCGAATTCAAGGCCTTTTTCCAGGAGTTGTTTGGCGGCGGCGAGGCGCAACTGGTGCTGACCGGCGAAGACATTCTGGAGGCCGGGCTAACCATCGTCGCCCAGCCACCCGGCAAGAAAAACAGCTCTATTCACCTCTTGTCGGGTGGTGAAAAGGCCCTCACCGCGTTGTCCTTGGTGTTCGCGCTGTTCCGTCTCAACCCGGCCCCGTTTTGTCTGCTCGATGAAGTGGATGCGCCGCTCGACGACAGCAACACCGAGCGCTACTGTCGTCTGGTGCAAAAGATGTCGGCCGAGACCCAGTTCCTGTTCATTACCCACAACCGCCTGACCATGGAGATGGCGCGTCATCTGGTTGGCGTGACCATGCCCGAGCCCGGTGTGTCGCGACCGGTGGCGGTCGATGTCGAGGGCGCCTTGCAACTGGCCGATAATGTGCTCCCTGCTCAGCCATCTACGCAGCTGCCTATTCATTTACCTACGGCATGACTGAACTGGCGACTGATCTGACCCGGCTGTTTGCGGCAGAGGGACCGTTTGCTACGGCCATCCCGGAGTTTCGTAGCCGCCCCATGCAACAGGCGATGGCCGAGCGCATTACCGAGGCGATCGAGCAAGCCGGGATTCTGGTGATCGAGGCCGGTACCGGTACGGGCAAAACGCTGGCTTATCTGGTGCCAGCGCTGTTAGCCGGGGGCAAGGTGCTGCTCTCGACGGCCAGCAAGACCTTGCAGGACCAGCTCTTTCAGCGTGATCTGCCGGCCGTGCGTGCCGTCCTGCAACGACCAGTCAGTACGGCTCTGCTCAAGGGGCGGGCGAATTATGTGTGTCACCTACACCTCGCCCGTGCCCTTGATTCCGGGCGTTTTCATGCGCCGGGTGAGGTGCGTGACCTGAAAAAAATTGCCCAGTTCGCTGCCCGTAGCGACAGCGGTGACCGCATGGCCTGCCAGAGCGTGGGCGAAGAGTCGGCAGCCTGGCCGTATGCGGTTTCGACCCGCGACAACTGTTTGGGCAGCGAATGTCCCCATGTGCGCGACTGCTTTGTTCTCAAGGCGCGCAAGAAGGCCCTGGAGGCCGATGTCGTGGTCATCAATCACCACCTCTTTTTCGCGGATGTCTGGCTAAAGGACGAGGGGGCGGGGGAGTTGTTGCCCAACGCGAATGTGGTGATCTTCGACGAGGCGCATCAGTTGCCTGATATTGCCAGCTTGTTTTTTGGGGAGCGTCTGTCGACCGGGCAATTGCTGGATCTGTGCCGTGATGTGCGTGAAGCGGCGGCGATCGGTGCGGCGGATTACGCGCCTCTACCCAAGGCCGCCCATACCTTGGAAAAAGCCTTGCGCGACACGCGTTTGGCCTTCACCGCGGCCACACCAGGTGGACGCTTGCCGATTGAACGGGTCAACGCGCCGGGTCGGTTGGCACTGGAGACCGTCACCCCGTTGATCTCCGATCTTCGTCACCAGATCGAAACGCAGGCCATGCGTTCTGAAGAACTGGAGCAGCTCGCTAATCGCTGCAGTGACGCTGAACAGCACTGGCAGCGCTGGTTGGCCAATGGAGGGGAGGCGGCAAGTGAGGCAGGCGAACAGGTGCGCTGGCTGGAAATCACTGCGTATGGGGTGACCCTGCACGCCACGCCGCTTGATGTCGGCAGCGAGTTTGCGCAGCGCCTGAAAAGTGATAACACCCAGGAGCGCGCTTGGATCTTTACCTCAGCCACGCTGTCGGTGCGCGGTAATTTTGCGCACTATCTGAGCCAGATTGGCGTCCCTGAGGCGCAGACAGCGGTCTGGGACAGTCCTTATGATTATGAGCGGCAGGCCCTTTTGTATGTTCCCGCGCAGATGCCGGAGGCCAATACGCCGGGCTACACGATGGCCGTGCTCGAGCGTGCCTGGCCGGTGCTGCACGCCAGTCAGGGGCGGGCCTTTCTGCTCTTCACGAGTCTGCGCGCCTTGCAAGAGGCAAAGGTGCTGCTGACCCAGCGTTTGGCTGAGGCCGGTCTGGACTGGCCGTTGCTGGTGCAGGGAGACGATAGCCGCAGCGCTTTGCTGGCACGCTTTCGCAGCGAAGATCATGCGATTCTGCTGGGCAGTCAATCTTTCTGGGAAGGCGTTGATGTGGCTGGAGAGGCGCTCTCGCTAGTGGTGATCGACAAACTCCCCTTTCAGCCACCGGACGATCCGGTGCTGGCGGCACGCATTGAGCAATTGCGCCAGGCGGGCGGAAATCCCTTTTTCGAGATTCAGCTTCCCCAGGCGGTGATTAACCTAAAACAGGGGGCCGGCCGGTTGATTCGGCGCGAGACGGATCGGGGTGTGCTGATGATTTGCGACACCCGCTTGGTTGATAAACCTTATGGCAAGCGTATCTGGCAATCCTTGCCACCCATGCGCCGGAGCCGGATAGAGGCTGAGGCTGTCACTTTTTTCGCTCAGACCAGTGGCCAGAAAAACGCTGAGGAAGATCTCTCAACAGACTGATGTTACGACTATTTTTCCTGTCTTTTTGGTTGGCGCTACCCGTTCGAGCCGAGTCATCGCTCGCCGCAGAAACGCGCGTTATTGTGCAGACCTCGCCCTTGGCGGGTTTTCAACACTACGCCGGGCGGGCGCTGTTTCCACTCCTGCGCGTGGGGGATCGGCTGGATCTGATTCGCGAACCAGATAACCCCTTTGACCCGCGGGCGGTGCGGGTGGATTGGCGGGGCGTGCAGATCGGTTATGCCCCGCGCATGGATAATATCGACTTGGCACGGCTTCTCGATCGAGGCGGTGGGCTGGAGGCGCGCATCCTCCATTTGGAGGTGAGCCGTGACCCGTGGCGACGGATCCTGTTCGAAGTCGTCGCCACCGAACCGGTACAATGACAGCGCTTGCCTGTCTTTCCCCTTGCCCCACTTTTTATTGAACGACCGTGCCGATTCTTGCCCTTGAAACCTCAACCGAATGGTGTTCTGCTGCCTTGGATATGGGGGGCGAAGGGCTGGGTGGTGACCTGCATTTGCGCGAAGCTCACGCAGGCAACCGACATTCGGAAATGATCCTGCCGATGGCACTGCAACTCATGGCGGAAGTAGGAATGCCTCTGTCGCAACTCGATGCCATTGCCTATGGTGAGGGTCCGGGTTCCTTCACGGGCCTAAGGATTGCCTGTGGGGTAACGCAAGGCTTGGCTCTGGCCGCGGGCTGCCCCGTCATTGGGGTGGGCAGTTTGCAGGCGCTGGCTGCGGCAGCGGCCCTTGAAACCGGGGCAGCAGGGGTGTTGGCCATTCTCGATGCGCGCATGGGTGAGGTCTATGCCGCGCGATATTGGCAGGGTGTCGAGGTCTCGCCGCCAGCTCTGTACAAGCCGGAGGCCTTACCCTCGCCAGAACCCGGCGAGTATGTGGCCGGAACAGGTTTTTTTGCCTACGAGGCGCTATTGACCACGGCCTGGGCCGGGTTGGACTACCGGGTGAGCATGCAACGCTATCCCAGCGCGATACAAGTGGCCCGACTGGCCGTTCCGCGACTCCTAGCCGGAGCAGCCTATTCGGCCGAGAAGGCGGAGCCCGTTTATGTACGGAACAAGGTTGCCCTCAAGAAGAGTGAGCGAACATGAGCGTTGCCATGGCGATCCAGTTCCGGCCCATGCAGCCAAGTGATCTGGGTGCGGTGTACGCTATTGAGACGGCGGCCTACCTATTTCCCTGGACGCAAGGTAATTTTACCGACTGTCTGGAGACAGGTTACCGTTGTGAGGTCATGCTGGAGAGCGGTGTTGTGGTGGGTTACAGCATTCTGGCCATAATGGTGGATGAGGCCCATATTCTTAATTGTTGCGTCGCCCCAAGCTCCCAAGGGCGCGGTTTGGGACGCCAGATGATGCAGCACTTGATCAACCGTTTGCCGCAGATGCGCCTGCCCAGCCTGCTCTTGGAGGTGCGCCCGTCCAATACGGCGGCCATTCATTTATACGCCGACTTGGGTTTTCTTGAGATTGGGCGGCGGCGCAGTTATTACCCGGCTCCGGCAGAGGCAGGCGGTCGCGAGGATGCGCTGGTGATGCGCTATACGGCAGGCTCCGCGGCGGTGAGCGCATGACCTTGGCGCGTAAAGATCGCCTCAATGTTCTGGGCCTGCTACCCCTTTGGCGGCAGCGTGAGGCTGTTGCAGTGGCGGATGCCGCTTCTGGGCAGAATTCTGGCATGGCGGACGATTGGGCGCTGTTGGAGGCGGAGATTCGCGCCTGCACCCGTTGTCCCTTGCATGCCACGCGCCTCCATGCCGTGCCAGGGAGCGGTGACCTTCAGGCGGACTGGCTCATCGTCGGTGAAGCGCCGGGTGCGGAAGAGGATCGACAGGGCGAGCCTTTTGTCGGCCAGGCTGGACTTTTACTAAATGCCATGCTCGCGGCCATCGCGCTGAAGCGCGGCGAGAAGGTCTACATCGCCAATATCCTGAAATCACGCCCACCGGCTAATCGCGATCCGGCCCCGGATGAAATCATGGCCTGTCTGCCGTATCTGGAGCGACAAATTGCTCTGATCCGGCCACGCATCATCCTTGCCTTGGGCCGTTTTGCCGCGCAAACCCTGCTGGGAACGGATACCCCGGTGAGTCGTTTGCGCGGGCAGGTGCACACCTATCAGGGGCTGCCGTTGGTGGTGACTTATCACCCGGCTTATCTGCTGCGCACCCCGGCCGACAAGGGACGCGCCTGGGCCGACTTGCTGTTGGCGCGGCGACAGTTGAAGGATCCCCAATGATCGCATTACACTCAGCCGTATTTAATCTCCCGCGAAAGCTACTCAAATGAAAATTGCCATTGCCGGAACCGGTTATGTAGGGCTCTCGATGGCCTGCCTCTTGGCGCAGAAACACGAGGTGGTTGCGCTTGATATCGTTCCCGAAAAGGTTGCTCTCATCAACAATAAGCAATCGCCGATTGCTGATCCCGAGATTGAAGATTTCCTCGCCCACAAGCCGCTCAACCTGCGGGCAACGCTAAACAAGGAAGAGGCCTATGCGGGTGCTGCGTTTGTAATCATCGCCACCCCGACGGACTACGACACGGCGACCAATTATTTCAATACCCGTTCAGTTGAGGCCGTGATCCGCGATGTGAAGGCGCTCAACCCGGATGCGGTGATGATCATCAAATCGACCATTCCAGTTGGCTACACCGCCAAATTCCGCGCGGAATTTGGCTGCAAGAACCTGATCTTTTCGCCCGAATTTCTGCGTGAGGGCAAGGCCCTCTACGACAACCTGTATCCCTCGCGCATCGTCGTCGGTGAGCGTTCTGAACGGGCCGAGACCTTCGCTAACCTGCTCAAGGACGGTGCGATCAAGCCGGATATCCCGGTATTGTTCACCGACTCGACCGAGGCCGAAGCGATCAAGCTGTTCTCAAACACCTACCTTGCCATGCGGGTAGCGTACTTCAACGAACTGGATACTTACGCTGCTAGTCACGGCTTGGATACCAAACAGATTATCGATGGCGTCAGCCTCGACCCGCGTATTGGTAGTCATTACAACAACCCGACCTTTGGTTAAGGCGGCTACTGTTTGCCCAAAGACACCAAGCAATTGCTGGCCAACTACCGCGATGTGCCGCAGAACCTGATTCACGCCATTGTCGAATCGAATACCACGCGCAAGGATTTTATTGCCGACGAGATCATTCGCCGCAATCCCCAGACGGTGGGGGTCTATCGTTTGATCATGAAGGCCGGCTCGGACAATTTTCGCGCCTCCAGCATTCAAGGGATCATGAAACGCATCAAGGCCAAGGGAATCGAAGTCATCATCCACGAACCGGTGTTTAGCGAGGCTGAGTTTTTCCACTCGCGGGTGGTTAACGATCTGGCGGCTTTCAAGCGGCAGTCCGATGTCATCATCGCCAACCGCATGACCCCGGCCTTGGCGGATGTAGCTGACAAGGTCTACACGCGCGACCTCTTCGGGAGCGATTAAAAAGGCCCTTTTTTAATCCAGTCGCAACAGGCGCGCTACCGGCGCAAAGGTTTGCCGATGTTCAGCGCAGGGGCCGTGGATTTTGAGCGCGGCGAGGTGATCCGCGGTCGGGTAGCCAGCGTGTTGCTCGAAGCCGTAGTGCGGATAACGCTGCGCCATCTCCTGCATTAGCGCGTCGCGTGCTGTTTTGGCGAGGATGGAGGCAGCCGAAATGCATGCTTCCAGCGCATCGCCCTTGACGATAGCGCGAGCTGGAATGGCTAATTTTGGCGTCTTGTTGCCATCAATCAGTGCCATCTCTGCGGCCGGGCTCAGTCCTTCTACTGCGCGTTGCATGGCCAACAGCGTGGCCTGCAGGATATTGAGTGCGTCAATCTCTGCGCGGCTAGCCCAGGCTACGGACCAGGCCAGCGCCTTGTCCCGGATCTCGCCCGCCAGCCGGACGCGGTTCGAGGCGGATAGTTTTTTGGAGTCCTTCAGCCCAACGATGGGCCGCGCCGGATCGAGAATCACCGCCGCTGCACACACCGGCCCGGCCAGTGGGCCACGGCCGGCCTCGTCAACACCACAGGTCAGGAGGGCGGTCAGCATCGCAAAAACGGTTTGAGCGCCGCGGCAACCAGACGCGGGGTGTCGCGGGTCAGTTGCTCCCGGATCTCAGCAAAGGCGCGGCGTTGGGTCGCGGCGGCAACGGGGTCGTTCAGGAGGGCGGTAAGGGCTGTGGCCAGTGTTTGCGGTTCGGCATCGTCCTGCAGATATTCGGGGACCAGGTCGCGCTGGGCGAGGAAATTTGGCAAGCCGATACGCGGTTTTTGACCCCGCTTGAGTCGGGCCTTGCGGCGCATGATCCAGGCCGTGAGTTTGGGCACTTTGTAAGTGATGATATGCGGGCAGCCCAACAGCAAGGCTTCCAGACTGGCCGTGCCCGAGGCGATGAGGGCGGCATCGGCGGCTTCCAAGGCATCGTGGGCGTGACCGAACAGGATACGGATGGGTAAACCCCAGGCCTCATTTCGCGTCATGGCCGCTTCAAACAAGGCGAGGGTTTCGCGATTGACGAGCGGGACCAGGAACTGCACGCCAGGCTGGGTGTCATGGATGCGCTTAGCCGTGAGGACCAACAGGTCGGCCAGGGCCTTGAGTTCGCTGACCCGGCTGCCTGGCATCAGAACGACTTGTTTTTGCTGGGCGTCGAGTTTCAGGCGTTCGCGGGCAGCCTTTTCGTTGCGGAGCGGAAAGCGCTCTGCAAAGGGGTGGCCGACATAGGTGGCGGGGAGGCTGGCGGCATCGTAGAGGGCCTGTTCCATCGGGAAAATCAGGAGGGTGTGGTCGGCGGCGCGGGCCATCTTTTTGAGACGATTGGCGCGCCAGGCCCAGACCGAGGGGCTGACAAAATGCACTGTGGGAATGCCAGCGGCCTTGAGGCGGGTTTCTAAGCCAAGGTTGAAGTCAGGCGCATCAATACCGATGCAAAGGTCGGGCTTGTCGTCCAGGCAGTGGCGCAGCAGTTTTTTGCGAATCCGCAAAATGCGTGGCAGGGCAGACAGCGCCTCGACATAGCCGCGCACCGAAAGGGCTTCCATGGGGAACAGGCTGGTCGCACCCGCAGCCTGCATTTTGGGACCGGCGATACCGTAAAAATCAGCCTGAACGCCGGCTTGTTTGAGGGATTCGATGAGTAGGGCACCGAGCAAATCACCGGACGCTTCGCCGGCGACGATGCAGATTTTCACCGCAGAATGCCCCGTTCCGATTGTTGAATGAAGGCCAAGAAGGGGCTGAGTTCCGGGTGTGCCTCAACCTCGATGGCGATGTTTGCCTGCGCCTCGGCCAGTGATAAGCCGTGGCGGTAGACTGTTTTGTAGGCGCGTTTGATGGCGCTAATGGCAGCGCTGGAAAAGCCACGGCGCTTCAGACCTTCGCTGTTGATGCCATGCGGAGCGGCCGGATTTCCAGCGACGGTGAGGTAGGGCGGGACATCCTGGCGAATGACTGAGGAAATACCGAGGATGACATGCGCGCCGATGTGACAGAACTGATGGATGCCGACAAAACCGCCGAGGATGGCGTAATCGTCGACCGTGACATGGCCCGCCAGCGTGGCATTGTTGGCCATGATGGTGTGGTTGCCGACCTGACAGTCGTGGGCGATGTGGACATAGGCCATGATCCAATTGTCGTCACCCAGGCGGGTCACGCCACCGTCTTGTACCGTGCCGGTGTTGAAAGTGCAGTATTCGCGGATCGTGTTGTGGTCGCCAATTTCCAGGCGGGTCGCTTCGCCGGCGTATTTCTTGTCTTGCGGTTCACCACCGATGGCGTTAAAGCTGAAGATGCGATTGCCTTTTCCAAGGCGGGTATGGCCTTCAATCACGCAATGGTGGCCGATCTCGCAATCGTCGCCGACCTCGACATGCGGGCCGATCAGGCTATACGCACCGATGCGTACATTGACACCGATGCGGGCTTGGGGGTCGATGAGAGCGGTAGGATGGATCATCGTGTCAGCAAGAAATAAGGCGTTGTGGGTGGGCCTTTTGGGCATTTTGGGCCGCGCGTTGGAATGAGGCCCGAGCCACAGGATGAATATCTTTAGGCATGCGGCTTAATCGAGTTTTTTGAGGGTGCACATCAATTCCGCCTCGGTCGCGAGTTGGCCATCGACCGTCGCCTTGGCGGCAAATTTCCAGATGCCCCGCTTATTGGCCAGGATGCTGCATTCCAGTACCAGACGGTCACCCGGTACCACCGGACGCTTGAAGCGAGCGCCATCGATGCCGGCAAAATAGACCACCGTGTCTTGGTCCACGGCATCCCCCGAGGATTGGAAGGCCAACAAGCCCGCCGCCTGCGCCATGGCTTCGATGATCAAGACGCCGGGCATGATCGGGTGTTGCGGAAAATGACCGGGAAAGTGCGGCTCGTTCATGGTCACATTCTTGATCGCGACGATGCGCTCGCCGGGGACAAGTTCCTCGACCCGATCTACCAACAGGAAGGGATAACGGTGCGGCAGATGACGCATGATTTCGGTAATATTCATGATGAGGTTCCGGTTTCAGTATTTAAGACAGATATCTGTTTTTCAAGCATTTTTATGCGTTCGTGCATCGTATGCAGGTGACGCAAATGGGCTGCGTTTTTAACCCAGTCGGCGTGCGCTTGTTGCAGCATCACCGAGGTGTAGGTTCCTGGTTTTGACAGGGGTTTGCCGATGAAAGTGCCGGCCGAGATCAGTATATCGTCGCCAATCTCAAGGTGGCCAATGATCATCGCCGCACCGCCAATTTGGCAGCGTTGCCCGATTTTGGTGCTGCCGGCAATGCCGACGCAGGCGGCCATCGCGGTGTCGTCGCCAATCTGACAGTTGTGGGCAATGTGCACCAGATTGTCGAGCTTTACGCCGCGACCGATGACAGTGTCTGCCAGTGCGCCCCGGTCGATGCAGGTATTGGCGCCAATCTCGCAGTCATCGCCGACGATGACCCGACCGATCTGCGGAATCTTTGTCCAGCGGCCGTTTTCCAAGGCATTGCCAAAGCCATCCGAGCCCAATACGCAGCCGCTGTGCAGGATGCAGCGTGCACCGATGCGCGTTTGCGGATAAAGCGTGACACGGGGGTGGAGGAGGGCATTGGCGCCAATTTCGCAGCCCGTGCCGATCACGCAGGCTGCGCCGAGGCGGCTGTTGGCGCCGATTACTGCGCCGGCGCCTAGGTGAACAAAGGGGCCGATCTCACAACCGGGGCCGATCTGTGCCGTGGCATCGATGACCGCGCTGGGGTGAATGCCCGGTTGCACTGCGGCTTCGGGATGGAACAGGGCCGTGATGCGGGCAAAGGTGGCGAGGGGGTTGTCGGTGATTAGACAAGGGCGATCGGCTTGCTCGGCGAGCGCGCTGGGCAGGACCAGAGCCCCAGCGCGGCTGGTTTTGGCGCGGCTATCGTGCTTGGCCGAGGCGACAAAACTAATCTGTTCGGGCGTGGCCGTATCCAGCGCGGCGACCCCTTGCAATGCCAGATCTCCACGCACCGCCAAGCCACCCAGTTGGGAGGCAATCTCCGTTAGCGTCAGGGTAGTCATGCGAACCGAACGCGGCTCTTTAGGCGAGCGTCAACGATCGAGGGCCTTGATGACACGCGGCGTGATATCCACGCGCGGGCTGGCGTACACGGCATTTTCTACGATGAGATCAAATTTTTCCTTTTCGGCGATCTCGAGGATGATTTTGCGG
>SXTL01000041.1 GCA_005790965.1 Burkholderiales bacterium
ACGGAGGCGGGCTTCAGCCCGGGCAAAATCCTCCGGTGTATTGAGATTGGCGAAGGCCTCGGGCTGGGTGAATCGGGCCTCGGCGCAGGGATGGCGCGCCTGCCAGCGCTGGACACTCCGCTGGCCATTGGCCAAAAACGCTGCCATGTCGGGTAACAGGCTGCGATGCAGGCGCATGATGGCATAGTGGGTTTGCTCGGCATCGCTGGCCCGGGCGAGATGGATATCGTGCGCGGTCGCGGCGGCCAGACGGGCGCCCAAATCGAGGGGCAGGAACGGGGTGTCGCAGGGCACGACAAGCAGCCATTCACTCGTCAGAACGGCGGCAGCGGCGAGTACGCCGGCCAGTGGACCTGGTTGATCTGGTAGCGTGTCGGCGATCACTGGCCAGTTGAGGGCGCGATAGGCATGGCTGTGCTGATTGGCGCTGATGGCCAATTCACTCACCTGCGGAGCGATCCGCTCAATAACCCATTCAATAAGGGCGCGGCCCGCCAGCGGCGCAAGGCCTTTTTCGATACCGCCTATGCGGCGACCGCGGCCGCCAGAGAGGAGAATGGCGCCGGTACTCGTCAAGATGAGGCGTTGGTGCGGAGGTAGAGGTAATAAACGCGGTCTTTCTGGCGCGGGCGCAGGCCTTTCCAGATTAATTGAGCGTGTGCGGGGGGCTCCTTTAGTGCGCCTTGGACTAGGAGGTAGCGGCATGTGTTGCCGGTCTTTAGTCGAGATCCAAACTCTGCCCGGAGCACGCTACGCAGATTGGCATCGATTTCGGCGTTGAGACAGCGGGTTGCCGGTACCCGCTGGGTGATGTTGGTCACGAGCGGGCCGTAGCCCCAGCCGGCTTCGACCCAGGGGCGGAACAGGGCCATGGCGAGCGTCCAGATCAGCATCATGCCGGTGGCCCAGACCACGATGGGGCGCACGGTGGCCCGTTTGAAGAAGGGGATGGCAATAACCCAGAGGAGGGTGACCGTGGCCGCGAGGGCCACGCTGAAGGGGGTGACGCTACCGGCTCGGTAGGTGGGTACCAATTTGGCAAGGTGGCGCGCTAGCGCGGTCGGGGCGCCCCATTCGACGGCGGCGAAATAGATCCAGAAGGCGAAGGCAAAAAATCCGAAACACAAGACGCCAAACCAATAGAAACCCTGCGCTGCGCCACGACGCAAGCCGCCTAGGGCGTGCGCCGACAAAAGGGCGAGCGGGACCAGAACGGGCAAGAGGCTGTTGTCACTTGCGCTACTTGGCCACAGGGACAAGAGCGTGAGCAGAATGAGCGCGGCCAAGCTGGGGTGCAGGGCATCCAGACGGGTCAGGCGCCGCCGCTCATGCCACAGACCCCACAAGACCAGGGGCCAGAGGGGCCAAGTGAACCAGAGCATCCGGTTGGCCACTGAAAATGGATTCAAGAGAGACTGAGGCCAGGCGCTGGCCAATGCCCACCAAGCCTTAAGCCACGCAAGGTCTAGCCATATCCAGAGCAGACCCAAGCCCAGCCCAGCGGTGGCAACACCTAAGCCGAGAGCATTGCGGTAGGCCGGACCGCGCCAGCGCCAACTCAGCATGGGAAGAAAAGCGATCAGCAGTCCGGCGCCGACATCAAAGGGGCCACGCGCAGCCAACAGGGCCAGCCAGGCGATGCCTATCCAAAGCCCACCAATGGGTGACTGACGCGCCAGCCCGATGCCATAAAGTAACCCGGCATAGGCCGCCATCAGGCCAAGCTCCGGGACTTGGGCGTGGGCACGCATCAAGAGGCCGAAGGCTCCCATCAGGGCCAGTGCGGCCGCAATGGCATGTCCCGGGCCTAGCAGTTGACTCGCCGCGAGGGCGGTGCCGAGCAGGGCCAAGGCGGTCAGAATGCCACTGGCGAGGCGGCTGCCATCGGCAAACGACAGCCCATCGGCACTCAACTGCTGGGTCAGAGCCGATAAACCATTGGCCAGAAGATAGGGCGCACCGGGCTCGCCTGAAGCCAGGGACTGGATCTGGCGCAGCGCGACGGCCTCGCCATCCCACCACACGCTCCGCCCGGTCAGGCCGAAGATAATCCACAACGCAAGCAGCAGGCCGATGGTGAGGTGCTGACGCAGTGGAGTGGTTTGCATGGGTTCAGGTGTGGGATCTGAAAACAAAAAAGGCAGCCAGAGGCTGCCTCATTTGAGACGAATTGGCAACTATCGCAGCGTTTCGGCAGATAAGGCCGAAATAACGCAGTGCTTATTGCTTCTTGATGCTGCCGTACTTCTGGCGGAAGCGCTCAACGCGGCCCGCCGTGTCGACGATCTTCTGCTTGCCGGTGTAGAACGGGTGGCAGGCGGCGCATACTTCGATGTTGAGGGGCTTGCCCATGGTCGAGCGGGTCGTGAAGACACTGCCACAGCCGCAGGTCACGGTGATTTCTTGGTAGTTCGGGTGAGTGCCGGCTTTCATTGCAAGCTCCGGTTGAATCCATTGGAAAGTCGCGCATTATCCACGCTTCTGCCGGTTCGGGCAAGAGGTGGTTGCGGAGGGGCGCTAAGGACGAACGGTTTACCGATCTTTGCGGTTACGCGGCCGTGGCTCGTAGTGAACGACGCTACGCATGATGGCCGACCAAGGCAAAGCCTCCAGCGCCTTGCTGTCCGCAAGGGCGATAGTGAGCAAGGCGGCGACATCGGTCTCAGCCGTCTCCAGAGCGTCAATGAGGCCGAGCACCCCGCCACACTGGGCCCGGATCTCCTTGCCGAAGGGCCAGGGTTGGTTAGCGTCCATGTGGAGGGCGAAGCGGGCGTTATGATGAACCGCCTCAAGAAAATGTCGACAGCGCGTACTGGCGTTGGCCTCCATGCAAGTCATCAATTCGCGCTCGGCGAGGAGTCGTTTGCGGGCCAGATGGCAGTGGACACAGCCTTTTAACAGGGCGCGCTCGAACGGACAGGGATGCTCAATGACCGCTTCGCGAGCCTGCTGGTAGGCCTCCTCGTTATAGCCTGACATACCGGATCAGTAGTCGTCCCCGGCCAGAGTGTGATCCAGTTCACGCGGGGTAGAAAGCAGCTCCTCGGCGGCCAGTTCGTTAGCGGCGAACATGATCTTGATCTTTTCCCCGGGCGAGAGGGACTTGCGCATCTCGTTGGCCTCGATGCGCGCCGCTTTGAAGTCGGCGTTCTCGCCCTGCTTGGTGAGGATGTTGAGAGGGCCGATTTTGTAGAGGTAGTAGGGCATGAATTTTTTATCCGTGTTCTATCGAGCAAATCAGGCTTGCAGTGCGGAGAGAATTTCTTTGGCAATCACCTCGCCCAAGATGGGGGGGACCGCATTGCCGATTTGCAGGTTTTTGGATGTTTTACCGCCATGAAATCGGTAGCTATCCGGAAAGCCTTGCAGACGGGCACCTTCCCGGGTGCTTAGGGCGCGGTTCTGGAAGGGATGTACGCAACGGGAAGAAGATGGTGTGCCAAAGTTTCGGGTGATTGTCGGCGCGGGTGCATTAGGTAGAAGGCGCGCATAAGTGTTTTTGAAATAGCTGTTTGGGCGCAGTCTGATTGGTAAATCTTCTACTGTGCCCCCTGGCGGAATCAGGCTGAGTATTTCCTGCATACGCGCCCCATAGTTGGACGCGTTATGTTCGGACAATTCGATCGCGTCTTCCCTGAGATTTTTTTGGTATGCATTAAGTGGATTATGCAGGTAAAAATCCTTTTCCTCTCCAGCAGTGAGTGGGGGAAGGTCTGAGATGGCGTCCATGAGGGAAACCCATTGGTTTTTGCAGAATAACGAGCAATCCGCAGCATGGTCAGGTTCGGGGAGCGCGACGGGTTTCCCCCCAGTTTTCCATCCGACAATAATAGTGCGCTCACGGTGCTGGGGTAGACCATAGTCAGCAGCGTCTAGAATTGCAGAGGTTGTTTTGTAGCCTAGATATCCAAGCTCTGCTAGTAAAGTTTTATAGGCCTCGCCGTCATACATTTTGAAGAATCCAGAGACATTTTCGAACAAAACATATTTGGGTTTCAGATCCGCAACGCCACGCAGGTATTCATAAAAAAGACTATTTCGTTTGTCCATCTTATTTTTTGAACCTACGGTACTGAAACCCTGACAGGGTGGGCCGCCTGATAGCAGGTCGATCTCTCCAAGTTGGTAGTCACGACTTTGTTTTAGAAAATCAATGGTGTGTATGTCGGCATTGATGACATGGGTGCTTGGATGGTTCTTTGCTAGTGTGGCAGCAAAATCCGGTTCGATCTCGTTTGCCAAGACAACTGAGAATCCTGCCGCTTCAAGGCCGGTACTCAATCCACCGGCTCCGGCAAACAACTCTACGGCACGAAATGTCATTGCAGGTCAATGTCCAGGTTTGAAAATTCAGGCGCGGCATCGAGCAACCGCCAGAGAAAATGGTTTGGGTCTATAGCGAATACACTTTGCCCTTCCATTTGTTGGCGGGTAACCATATGAATGTCGTTTTCGTTAATCTGGTCAAGGCGCACGAAAGCAGCCTGACCATTGAAAATGTCAAAATGGATGCAGATGGTTGGAGTGTGGGTGTCGACCCATAATCTTCGAGCTTCACGCAGCTTATGTTCTTTGATGTCATTAATGCCCTGAAATCCGGACTGAACTTCAATATGCACTGGTGTGTTGTTTATGGTCAGCTTTAAGTCGGCAGTTGGGGTTCTGCGGAAGGTATCCGGATTTCTGAAGTCGTCATCGCCGATGCGGAACAGTTTTGCTTTTTGGATTCCGAAGGTGAGTGCAATGGCTGGGGAGAAGTATTCCACGATGGCATAGCCGCGCAGCCATGAAAAAAGAACCTCTTCTGGTCGACGACCTTGGTTATTGAGCCGGGGTAGGATGCCGGATGACTGGATGATCCGGGCAGGGTCAAAGACGGCTTTCCCGATGAAGCGCTCAATATTTTTCTGGCGGACGGTTGCGGAGACTGTGGCGTCGAGTTTTCGGAGGATATCCGAAAGCCTTGTCAGAAGTTGATCGACATAGGCGTTGTCGATGGGGGCAGAGATGTCTTTTCCCGCCAGAAATGCTTTGGCATCTCCCTGGCTGGAAAAGCCCAGTTCTGCGCGGAAGCGCTTGGAGTAGTGAGCAATGAGCTCCGTAGACATCAGAGCAGTTTTCCGCAGCAGTGTTTGTATTTTTTGCCGGAGCCGCAGGGGCAGGGGTCGTTGCGGCCGACTTTGGGGCCATCGCGGTGAGTGGGCGACGCAGAGGCTGGTGCCGGGTCGGCCGTCGGGTTGGCATCTGCTTCGACGCTGGCACCGAATTCGTCATGTTGGTATTGCAGGTTGCTGAGGGTGTCATGCGGGGTGACGGCTTCAACATCGGCCTCGGTCCGGATCTGGACGGTAAGGGTGAGCTGAGTGACCTCGCGGCTGATGGTGTCGAGCATGGCTTCAAAGAGTTCGAAGGCCTCGCGCTTGTATTCCTGTTTGGGGTTTTTGGCCGCATAGCCGCGCAGGTGGATGCCTTGCCGCAGGTGATCCATGGCGGCAAGGTGTTCGCGCCAATGACTGTCGATATTTTGGAGCAGCAGGCCGTGTTCGAAAGCCCGCAGGTTTTCGCCCGCCAGTGCCTCTTTTTCGGCATAAACGGCATCAGCAGCGGCGAGGATCTTGCTGCGCAGGCCCTCTTCGTCCAGCTTGTCGTCGCCGGCGATCCAGGCTTGCAGGGGTAGATCCAGAAGGTATTCGCCTTTGAGCGCGGTTTCCAGACCGGCCAGGTCCCATTGTTCGACGAGGCTGCCGGCCGGGACATGAAGGGTAAACAGGGCACTCAGCACCTGCTCGCGCATACCTCGGATGCCGGCCGAGACATCCTGCACTTCAAGCAGTTCGTTGCGTTGTTGGTAGATGACTTTGCGCTGGTCGTTGGCGACATCGTCATATTCGAGCAGTTGCTTGCGGATGTCGAAGTTGCGTTGCTCGACCTTGCGCTGCGCCGATTCGAGCGAGCGATTGACCATGGCGTGCTCGATGGCCTCGCCTTCGGGCATATTGAGGCGGGCCATGATGGCGCCGAGCCGGTCGCCGCCAAAGATGCGCATCAGCGGATCTTCCAGCGACAGGTAGAAGCGCGAGGAGCCGGCATCGCCCTGACGGCCGGCGCGGCCGCGCAACTGGTTGTCAACCCGGCGCGATTCGTGCCGTTCGGTGCCGATGATGTGGAGACCCCCGGCGGCTAGCACGGCGTTGTGCAGCGTCTGCCACTCAGCCTTGCGCGCCTCCAGGGCGGCGGGGTCGTTGGCCAGTTGGTCGAGTTCCTTGTTGATGTTTCCGCCCAGCACGATGTCGGTCCCGCGTCCGGCCAGGTTGGTGGCGATGGTGATGGCGCCGGGTAAGCCGGCTTGGGTGACCACATGGGCCTCTTGTTCGTGCTGTTTGGCGTTGAGGACCTGATGCGGCAGGCCTTCTTGTTTGAGCAGCGCGGAGAGAAATTCGTTGCTCTCAATCGAGGTGGTGCCAACCAGTACGGGTTGACCGCGCTGGTGGCAGTCGCGCAGGTCGGCAATCACGGCCTGCCATTTTTCGGCGCCGGTGCGATAGACCAGATCATTGCGGTCATCGCGCAGCATGGGCCGGTTGGTGGGGATCACCACGGTTTCCAGGTTGTAGATTTGCTGGAATTCGTAGGCCTCGGTGTCGGCGGTGCCAGTCATGCCGGCGAGTTTGCCGTACATGCGGAAGAAGTTCTGGAAGGTAATGGAGGCGAGGGTTTGATTCTCACGCTGGATGGCCACGCCTTCCTTGGCCTCGACGGCCTAATGCAGACCGTCCGACCAACGCCGGCCAGACATCAGGCGGCCGGTAAATTCGTCAACGATGGTGACTTCGTTGTTTTGCACCACATAGTGTTGATCGCGATGGAACAGGACATGGCCGCGCAGGGCCGCATAGACATGGTGCATGAGGGCAATGTTATGCGCGTCATAGAGGCTGCCGCCTTCCGGTAGGAGGCCCAGTTCGGTGAGAATAGCTTCGACTTTTTCGTGTCCTTGCTCGGTGAGGATGACGCTGCGCGCCTTTTCATCAACGATGTAGTCGCCTAGGGGGCAGTGCTTTTCCTCAGGGTCGTCCGCCTTGAATTCGTGATCCTGACGGGTGAGACGAGGCGGCACGACATTGAGTTGCTGATAGAGCGTCACATTGTCATCGGCCTGACCGGAGATGATCAGCGGGGTGCGTGC
>SXTL01000042.1 GCA_005790965.1 Burkholderiales bacterium
ATGTTCAAGCAGCCCGGTGCGATGCCGGAGGCGGTTCTGGAAAGTGCGCAGCGGGCGATGCGCGCCGAGTACCAGCGCGAGATGGACCGGCTCGAATCACATCTGCCGCTGTTGGCGACGATTGGCTCGGTGTCACCCTATGTGGGCTTGTTCGGAACGGTCTGGGGCATCATGAACGCCTTCCGTGGCCTGTCGAATGTCTCGCAGGCGACGCTGGCGCATGTCGCGCCGGGCATTGCCGAGGCGCTGGTGGCGTCGGCCATTGGTCGGTTTGCCGCCATCCCGGCGGTGATCGCCGACAACCATTTCTCCCATGAATTCGACCGTCTGGCCAATCGCTTTGATGTCTTCATGGAAGAGTTTTCCAATGTCATGCAGCGCTGGGGGCATCAGAAGTCATGATCCGGCAACGCCCGCGCCGTGCCATGAGCCAGATGAATGTGGTTCCCTACATTGATGTGATGCTGGTGTTGCTGGTCATCTTCATGGCGACGGCGCCGTTCCTGAGCCCGTCGCAGGTTGAGCTGCCGCGGATGGGTCAGGGCAGTAGTACCCCGGTTGGGCCCCTGGAGGTGGTGCTGCGGAGCGATGCCTCGCTGATGTTGCGCGATCGAGCGGCGGACGGACGCGAGGAGGCCTTTACCGAGGGGCGTCTGGTGGCCGAGTTGCGGGCCCGGCAAGCAGCCCGGCCGGGCCAGCCCGTGGTATTGGCGGGTGACCGCAACCTGCGTTACGAGCAAGTGATGCGCCTGATGGATCTGCTCCAGCGCGGTGGGGTCGAACGCATTGGCCTGCTGGTCCAACCGGCTTCATGAGTGCTTGGGCGATGCCGCGTGCGGCAGGGTCTGCCCGAGCCCCGGCGGGGGATCGTTCATCACTGTGGGCTGGCTTGTTATCGGCGCTGGTTCACGCAGGACTGGTGCTAGCGCTGGTGCTGGGCGTCTCGTGGCGTAATGCGCCCGATCAGCCGGTCCAGGCCGAGATCTGGACGCAATTGCCGGGACCGACGCTAGCGCCCCAACCAGAACGCGTGGTTGAGGCGCCGCCCAAGGCTGAAGCGCCGCCCATCCGCAAGCCGGATATTGCCATTAAAGCCGCCAAGCCAAAAGCGGAGCCCAAGCAAGCTAAACTGCCAAGCGCCAAGGCGGAACAGAAACGGCGCGAGTTAGAGAAACGCGAGCAGCGCGAGCAACGCGAGGCGGCCCGCCGGGTGCTGGAGCAGGAGTTGCTGCGCGAGGAAAAGATGGCCATGGCGGCGGAGTTGGAGCAGGTGCAGTTGCGGCGCCAGCGGGCCGAGACGCAGGCGCGTACAACGGCTCAACTCAAGGCGATGGCGCTGCGGGATGCCCAAGACCGCATCCGTCTCAAGATTCGCGGTGTGCTCCGCATTCCGGAAGGAATCAAGGGCAATCCGGAGGTGGTGTATGTGGTGCGCCTATTCCCCAATGGCGAGATTATGGGAACGCCAGAGAAGCTGCAATCGAGCGGTCAGCCGGCGTATGACGCGGCGGTAGAAGCGGCCATCCTCAAGGCCTCCCCGTTGCCGCTGCCCACGGGTGCAGGGCTGGCGGCAGATTTTCGTGGGGGGCTGGAGTTGCGTTTTCGGCCGCGTGAAGGATAGCCATGGCCGGTGCTACAATGGCCCTGTCTCAGGGTAGGGTAAATAGATTCGGTGCCGCGCGTAATTATTAGCCTGTTGTTGCTGTGGATGGCCGGCCCGGCGTGGTCGGCGATGACCATTGAGATCGTTGGTGGTGCCGCCAACCGCATTGTGGTGGCGATCGGTCCCTTTGGCCCGGTGGCCGCCGGCCAGGAGGATGTCGCACGGGTTTTGGCCGACGATCTTTCTCTGAGCGGCCAATTTCGCATCGTCAACGAGGCCTCTTTGCAGGTGGGCGATGTGTTGACCGCCGGTTTCGGCCGGATGCGCAAGAATGATGTCGATGCGGTCGTGGTGGGCCAGGTGACGACCTTGCCAGACAAGAATATTGAGGTGCGTTTCCGGCTTTATGATGCGGTGCGGGCGCGCCAGATGGTCGGTTTCAGCTATGTGGTGCCGCCCAGAGCCCTGCGTGGTGTGGCGCACCGCATTGCCGAGGAAGTGCATCTGGCCTTGTTGGGGTCACCCGGTGCCTATGGTGGACGAATCACCTATGTGGTCAAGCAAGCCGGCCGCTATGCCCTCAAGATTTCTGATGTGGATGGGCACAACGCCTCCAGCGTCTTTGAATCGGCCGAGCCGATTATCTCGCCGGCCTGGTCACCCGATGGAACTCAGATGGCCTATGTCTCCTTTGAAGAGCGCCGCCCCATCGTCTATGTGCAGACCTTGAGCGACGGTAAGCGCAGGGCGGTGGCCCGGTTCCGGGGCTCAAACTCTGCACCCGCCTGGTCGCCGGACGGAAAACACTTGGTGGTGGCCCTGACGCGGGATCAGTCTTCGCAGTTATATCAGGTCGATGCGTCGGGCCAGGGCGACCCGGTTCGTTTGCTGCGGAGTGCGTCCATTGATACCGAGCCGGTCTATAGCCCGGAGGGGCGTTTCATCTTTTTTACCTCCGACCGGGGCGGATCGCCGCAGATTTATCGCTTTGAACGGGCCACGGGCGAGACCCAGCGCATCACTTTTGATGGCAGCTACAATGTCTCGCCGGCGCTATCCAAAGACGGGCGCTGGCTGGCCTTTGTGCACCGCGTCGAGGGGGCCTTCCGGATCGCGGTCATGGAGTTGTCTACGCGACAGGTGCAAGTCTTAACCGAAACCGATTATGATCAGGCGCCGAGTTTTGCATCAAATGATCGCATCGTGCTTTACGCCACCCGGATACAGGGCCGAGGTGTGCTGGCGACCGTTTCCCTGGATGGCAAGATCAAGCAGCGGTTGACGCAAGAAGGGGATTTGCGCGAACCGGCGTGGTCGCCTTAAGAGATAAGGTAGGTATTTCATGCTTCGTTATGCTGTGATGGGAATCGTTCTGACCATGACCTTGGCCGGGTGTGCAAGCAAGCCAAGCAAAGAGGCGCCGATCGAAAATCGGGGTGCTGCGGAGTTGGCGAACGCCGCAGGGCTGCCGCCTGCGCCGGGCGTAGCGAGCAAGGGATCTGTGGCCGAACCCGTGAAGGCCAAGAAAGCTGCGCTTGAGGCGGGGCAAACGCGCCCGCTGCGCGCCGATGAAATGCAGGCAAAGCCACTGGAGGCTCCGGCGGTCCCGGGGGCGGCCAAGACCGAGCCGGTCAAGAGTGCCGTAGTGGCAGAAGTGGTTCGCCCGAAGGCGCGGACTTTCCAGTTCGCTTATGACAGCGCGGCCCTGGCGGCGACCGATCACGCAACCCTCGAAGCGCACGGGGCCTTTATGAAGGCGCAACCGAAGCTGGAAATCCTGGTGCAGGGCCATGCCGATGAGCGCGGTAGCCGTGAGTACAACTTGGCGCTGGGTCAGCGTCGGGCTGAAAGCGTCAAACAGGCGTTGGGTCTGCTAGGCATTCCCGATGCGCGCATTGAGGCGGTTAGCCTGGGTTCAGAGAAGCCTGCCGTTGAAGGGCATGACGAGTCGGCGTGGAAGCAAAACCGTCGTGCAGTCTTGATCTACAAAGACGAGTGATAAGAAAGATGCGTAGCTTACGGGTAGTCCTTTTGTTAAGCATGGCCCTGTGTTTGCCGCCGGTTGCGGCGGCAGAATCGGCGCGTGCCGAGGCCGCGGGCGTTGACAGCCGGCGTATGCAGGAGCGTTTGGATCGTCTCGAAGCGCAGCTTCAGAATCAGGGCCTGCTTGGCTTGCTGACCCGCTTGGAGGAAAACAAGTCGGATATCGCCCGGCTGCGGGGAGCGTTGGAGGAGTTTTCACACCAGTTGAAGCTGGCCGAGCAGCGCCAGAAAGATTACTACCAGGACATTGACCAACGCCTGAAGGCGCTGGATGCGCGCCAAGGCACCCTGGCCGGACAGCTCTCCAAGTCGGCCGAGGGGCTTAACCTGCAAGCGGCGGGTGCGCTCAAGGGTGCGGCCAAGCCCGCTGTTCCAGCCGTGTTGGCGCCGGTGACCAGCGCAGCGGCGGGCGCTCCGACTCCCACTCCGACCCCCGTGGGCGTTGAGGGTATGGCCCTGTACGAGAAGGGTTCGGCCATTTTCAAGCGCGGAAAATATCCGGAGGCCGTGGCCGCCTTTGAACACTATGTGAAGGATTATCCAGACAGCGACCTGACGGCGAACGCCCTCTACTGGCTGGGTTTGTCGTATCTGGCGATGGAAGATTTTAAACAGGCCGCCGAGGTGCAACAGCGCCTGATCAAGAGTTTCCCCAAGCATGACAAGCGGGCCGACGCGATGCTCAGTCTGGCGCGGGTGCAGGCGCGGCTGAAACAAAACGCAGCGGCGCGCGAGACGCTGGATCAACTGATCGCACAATATCCCAAGAGCAAGGCCGCGGGCACCGGCCGCAAGCTGCGCGCCATTCTCGACTGATTCGTATGCCGGTCTCGGGCTCAGCGACGCTGCGGGTCAGCGAGATCTTTTTCTCCTTGCAAGGCGAAGCAAGCCGGGTGGGTTTGCCAACCGTCTTTGTGCGGCTGACGGGATGCCCGCTGCGCTGTGTATATTGTGATACGGACTATGCCTTTTCCGGCGGCGAGACGCAGACGCTGGCTGCGATCCTGGCCCGAGTTCGGGCTTTTCCGACCCGCCATGTAACGGTCACCGGGGGCGAGCCTCTGGCGCAACGCGCCTGCACCGATTTGCTGACCCTGCTCTGCGATGCGGGCCTCGATGTCTCGCTCGAGACCAGCGGTGCGCTTGATATCGCCCCGGTCGATGCGCGAGTGGCGCGCATTGTCGATCTCAAGACACCGGCCTCAGGCGAAGTGGCACGAAATCTCTGGTCCAATATTGCCCACCTCACGCCCCGGGACGAAGTGAAGTTCGTTTTGGCCGATGCGGCGGACTATGCCTGGGCCGTTGCGCAGATTCGGCAGCATCGCTTGGCGGAGCGTTGCCCGCTGTTGTTTTCAGCCGTGCATGGTCAGTTGAGCCCTTCGCAACTAGCCGACTGGATCCTTCGCGATAGCCTGCCGGTGCGTCTGCAGGTGCAATTGCACAAGCTGTTGTGGACGGAGTCTCGGGGCCGATGAGTACAGCGATGCACGCAACAATGGACGCAACAACCAACGCGACAATGAACGCAACAACGGCGCCTGAGTTTGCCCCGAAGCGCGCCGTCATCCTGCTCTCCGGGGGGCTTGATTCGGCTACCACGCTGGCCTTGGCGCGTGCCGAGGGTTATGCCTGTTTCGCCTTGAGCGTGTCCTATGGGCAGCGTCACCTCGCCGAGTTGGCCGCCGCCGCCCGGGTGGCTCAGGCAATGGGCGGGGTGGAACATCGGGTGGTGCATCTTGATATTGACCAGTTTGGTGGCTCGGCGCTGACCGATCCGCGCATTCAGGTCCCTGAAACGCCCAGTACGGGCATTCCGGTGACCTATGTCCCGGCCCGCAATACCGTGATGTTGTCGCTGGCCTTGGGCTGGGCCGAGGTGCTGGGCGCCGAGGCTATTTTTATCGGGATTAATGCCGTTGATTATTCGGGCTATCCCGACTGCCGGCCGGCGTTTGTCGAGGCCTTTCAGCGTTTGGCCGATGTGGCGACCCAGCGCACCACCGAGGGCCAGTCGATCCGCATTGCGGCACCGCTGATCGTCTTGAGCAAGGCCGAAATTATTCGCCTGGGTGTGTCCTTGGGCGTCGATTACAGCCAGACCGTGTCCTGCTATCAGGCCGATGCTGACGGGCGGGCCTGCGGGCGCTGTGATTCCTGCCGTCTGCGGCGGGAGGGTTTTGCGGTGGCTGGGCTGCCTGATCCAACGCGCTACAGCGCGTCGTCTTGACCGCCGCGGGGTTTTCTACTGATACATTCATACCGGACCGAAGCGCAGAATCCCTCGCTACAATCGCGGCCACACCCATTGCGCTAGAACGCCTTGAGGAGATGTGATGCATAGCGAAGTGATTTCCCTGTCTGCGATGGTTATCTGGGGCGGTTTCGGCTTGGCGGTCCTGTTCGGTTATGTTGCCCACAAGACCAGTTTCTGCACCATGGGCGCCGTGTCCGATGTGGTCAACATGAGCGACTGGGGCCGCATGCGGGCCTGGATGTTGGCCATGGCGATTGCCATTCTTGGCGCTAACGGCTTGGCCTATTTCGGTCAGCTGAATCTGGCCGACACGCTCTATACGGCGGGGCAGGTGTACTGGGGCGCGGCCCTGATCGGCGGCTTGTGTTTCGGTGTCGGCATGACGCTGGCCGGCGGCTGTGCGCAGCGCACCCTCGTGCGGGTCGGCGGCGGAAACCTCAAGTCTATCGTCGTCTTTCTGTTCCTGGGCTATTCCGCCCTCGTGACCATGCGCGGCCTCTTTGGGGCCTTCCGCGTGGGCGTCTTGCAATCGGAACCGCTGACGCTTTCGCTGGGTTCGTCGAGCGCCATTCCCGCTTTGTTAGGGCTGGATGCGCAAGGCCAGTTTGCTCTTGCCGCCGGGCTCTTTTTGCTCATTGCGATCTTTGTTTTCAAGGACCGCGAATTCCGTCATAACCGCGACAATGTTCTGGCCGGCAGCATCGCCGGGCTGGTCGTTGTGGCCGGCTGGTATTTGGCCGGTCATCTGGGCTATAGCGAAAACCCGGACACCCTGGAAATGACCTATCTGGCGACCAATTCGCATCGCGCCGAATCGCTCAGTTTCGTGGCGCCGATCGGTTACACCATGGACTTGTGGGCCTACTGGACGGACGCGCAAACCAAGGTGACTTTCGGGATTGCCACCGTCTTCGGCATCGGAGTTGGGTCGTTCTTGTATGCCATGCTGCACAAAACCTTCCGCTGGGAATACTTCACAAGCCCACAGGATCTTTTTAGTCATATAATCGGTGCCACATTGATGGGCTTTGGTGGCGTGACCGCCATGGGTTGCACGATAGGCCAAGGGATCACCGGTCTTTCGACGCTGGCCTTAGGCTCTGTGATTGCGCTGACCGGCATTTTGGCCGGCGCCGCCATCACCATGAAGCTCCAGTACCGCTGGATGATGCGAGAAAGCTAAGGCACAAAGCGTTTGGTTCGTTACCTAAAATTACTACTGGCGGGACTGTTGTGCGTGGTTGGGGCCTCCGGCGTCTGGTTTACAGAAGCCCAAGCCGCGCCCAAGACCATCAACTTTCAATTTACCGATGTGAATGGCAAGGTGATCCGGCTCTCGGATTACAAAGGCCAATGGGTTCTGGTCAACTTCTGGGCCCCGTGGTGTCCGCTGTGTTGGGAAGAGGTGCCAGAGTTAAACGACCTCAACAAGCGCCGCGACTTTGTCGTCATCGGGGTGGGTTTGGATTACGGCCCTGAGGCCCATGTCGTGCCCGAGACCGCGCAGCGGCATAACCTCGATTTCGAAGCCATTGTAGCGGGCGGGTCGCGCCGCAATCCGGATAGTCCGTTCCGTCAAGTTGGCCCGGTCGATTTTTATCCGACCTCGTATCTCTACGACCCCAATGGCGAAATCGTGATGTTCATCCCCGGACAGATCAAGGTGAAGCGCATTCTGGCCTTCATGGATACCTGGCGGCAGATTCATTCGACCAAGTAGAGCCAAGTAGGGCCAAGTAGCGTGCAGGCCGGAGCGGGGCACCCCGGGTTGATTTTGAATTTCAGATTGACGGCTGCGCCTGAGTTTGGAATAATCGCCCGCTTTCCGGGTCGGTAGCTCAGCCGGTAGAGCAGCGGACTTTTAATCCGTTGGTCGCGAGTTCGAATCTCGCCCGACCTACCATTTTTGGGTTGTTAGCTCAGTTGGTAGAGCTGCGGACTCTTAATCCGTCGGTCGTAGGTTCAAATCCTACACAACCCACCAAAATCGGGGTTTGTCGGTATGTACGCAACTACATGCACGCCAAACCCCGTTATCATTTCCGACCATGAAATTCATCGACGAAGCCTCCATCGAAGTCTATGCCGGTAACGGCGGCAATGGCGCGGCCTCTTTCCGCCGCGAAAAGTACATCCCCATGGGTGGCCCCGATGGTGGCGATGGCGGCAAGGGCGGCGATGTCTGGCTGGTGGCCGATCGTAACCTCAACACCCTGATCGAGTTTCGCTACACCAAGACCTACCGCGCCCAGAACGGCGAGCGGGGCGGTTCGGCCGATTGTTACGGCAAGGGCGGTCATGACTGCATCGTGCGGGTCCCGGTCGGGACGCTGGTGCTCGAAGAGCAGATCGACGAGGACGGTTTTCGCACCACGGGCGCGACCCTCGTCGATCTGGCCCGCGACGGCATGCGTTTTTGCATTGCCCGGGGCGGCAAGGGCGGCCTGGGCAATCTGCATTTCAAGACCAGCACCAACCGCGCCCCGCGCAAGTGCACGCCGGGCACCGAGGGCGAAAGCCACCGCCTGCGTCTGGAACTGAAAGTGCTAGCCGATGTCGGCCTGCTGGGCCTGCCCAATGCCGGTAAATCGACCTTTATTCGCGCCGTTTCGGCGGCGCGGCCCAAGGTGGCGGATTACCCGTTTACCACCCTCTACCCCAATCTCGGCGTGGTGCGCGTCGATCACGACCGCAGCTTCGTCATTGCCGATATCCCCGGCCTGATCGAGGGCGCAGCCGAAGGCGCCGGCTTGGGGCATCAATTTCTGCGGCATCTGGCGCGCACCCGGGTGCTACTGCATTTGGTCGATCTGGCCCCGTTTACCCCCGAGACTGACCCGGTGCGCGAGGCC
This sequence comes from Burkholderiales bacterium, assembly GCA_005790965.1. GTDB lineage: Bacteria > Pseudomonadota > Gammaproteobacteria > Burkholderiales > Thiobacillaceae > QYQG01. Next base: position 8,756 of record SXTL01000042.1, read on the forward strand.
CGTGCCATTGTCGAAGAGCTCCGCAAATACGATGAGGCCCTGCACGCCAAGCCACGCTGGCTGGTGCTCAACAAGCTCGACCTGATTCCCGAAGACGAGCGGGCGGAACGGGTGGCGAGCTTCATCCGTGATTATGGCTGGGAAGGCCCGGTGTTCAGCATCGCCGCGATTAGCGGTGAAAATTGCCAAAAACTCACCTACGCCCTAATGGACTTTTTGGAAACCCAGCGCGCTGCAACGGCCGAGACCGAAACCGCCGCCGCCGAGGCCGCTGCGGATGACGGAGTTAACGCCGGCCGTGACGAGGACGACGGCCAATGAACTCCGTCATCGCCCAAGCCCAGCGCTTGATCGTCAAAGTCGGTAGCAGCCTCGTCACCAACGACGGGCGCGGGCTCGACCATGCCCGCTTGGCGCGCTGGGCCGAACAAATTGCCGCGCTCAACAAACTGGGCAAAGAAGTCGTGCTGGTATCCTCCGGCGCCATTGCGGAGGGCCTGCTGCGTCTTGGTTGGAGCCAGCGGCCCCGCGCCATCAATGAATTGCAGGCCGCCGCCGCCGTCGGCCAGATGGGCCTGATCGAAGCCTACGAGCGCTGCTTTCGCAGCCACGGCCTGCGCTCGGCGCAGGTCTTGCTGACGCACGCCGATCTGGCCGATCGGGCCCGTTACCTCAACGCCCGTTCAACCCTGCGCACCCTGCTGGAGCTCAAGGTCATACCCATCATCAACGAAAACGACACGGTGACGACCGAAGAGATCAAGTTTGGCGACAACGACACGCTCGGCGCGCTGGTCGCCAACCTGGTCGAGGCCGACGCCCTGATTATCCTCACCGACCAGCCCGGTCTTTACACCGCCGACCCGCGCCAAAACCCCGCCGCCGAACTGGTGCGCGAGGCCAAAGCAGGAGACCCGGCGCTTGAAGCCATGGCCGGTGGCGCGGGCTCCAAGATAGGCACCGGCGGCATGCTGACCAAGATCCTCGCCGCCAAACGCGCCGCCCGCAGCGGCGCCCACACTGTCATCGCCAGTGGCCGCGAAGACGAGGTGCTGGTTCGCCTGGCCCACGGCGAGGCCATCGGCAGCCAACTCGTGGCCAGCGCCGCCACCCTGGAGGCGCGCCGCCAATGGCTGGCTGACCACCTGCGCGGCCGCGGCCGGCTGGTGCTGGACGCCGGCGCCGTCATCGCCCTGACCACCCAAGGCAAAAGCCTGCTGCCGATTGGCGTGACTGCCGTCGAAGGCGATTTCCAGCGCGGCGAAGTCGTTGCCTGTGTCGA
>SXTL01000043.1 GCA_005790965.1 Burkholderiales bacterium
ACCGGCCGTTCCCGCCCGGGCAATGTCTAGCAGCGCCGTCATGATGCCCCAAACCGTGCCGCACAGGCCGACGACGGGCGCCGTGCTGCCGATGCTGGCCAGTACCATGAGGCCAGATTCCAGGCGATGCTGTTCGATTTGCACCTGCTGACGCAGGCCGCGTTCCAGGATGTCCTGCCGATCGCCCGATAACTGCAGGCTTTGCCCGGCCTTGTCGGCCTCGCGCAGGCTGTTGGTGCCCGCGCGGAACAGGCGCGCCAAGCTGCCGTCATTTCCTTGCGCCGCTTTTTCAGCCTCCATCAGGTTGGCGGCGGCCCAGAAGCGGGTGCGGAAATCTTCGTCCAGTGTGTTCAATTGCCATTGCATCCAGGACTTGGTGAAAATCAGAAACCAGGTCACCAGCGAGAAGCTGAGGAGCAGGAATAGGGTGGCATTGACGGCAGCAGAGGGGGACAGATGGATCATGGTTTTATGGAAAAAGAAATAAACGAGGGAATAAATCGGGAGCGATTATACCTATAGCCCATGACATATCGTGTCAGCTGGTCGCGGGTGGGGTCCGTTAGCCAGCGCTGATCGGCTATCATGACGCCGTTTTTTCTCGGCTTCTCCTTATGCATATCCATATCCTCGGCATCTGCGGCACCTTCATGGGCGGTATTGCGGCTATTGCCCGGCAGGCTGGCCATACCGTGACCGGTTGCGATGCCAATGTCTATCCGCCAATGAGTACGCAACTGGAGGCGCAGGGCATCGAGCTGATTGAGGGTTTTGACGCAGCGCAGGTCGATATTGGCGCCGACCTATTTGTGATCGGCAATGTCGTGACGCGCGGCAAGCAGCCTTTGATCGAGGCCATCCTGAATCGCGGCAAACCTTATGTGTCCGGGCCGCAATGGTTGTACGAGCAGGTCTTGAAGGATAAGTGGGTGCTCGCTGTTGCGGGGACGCATGGCAAAACCACGACCTCGGGAATGCTGGCCTGGGCGTTGGAAGACGCGGGCCTGAACCCCGGCTTTCTGGTCGGCGGCGTGCCACAAAACTTTGGCATCTCGGCACGGCTGACCGATTCGCCTTTTTTTGTGATTGAGGCCGACGAGTACGACACGGCCTTTTTCGACAAGCGGAGCAAGTTTGTGCATTACCGGCCGCGCACCGCAATTTTGAACAATCTGGAATACGACCACTCCGACATCTTCCCGGATCTGGCCGCCATCGAAACGCAGTTTCACCATTTGGTGCGCACCGTGCCGGGCGAGGGTTTGATTATCGCCAATGCGCGTGAGGCAAGCCTGGATCGGGTCTTGGCGCGCGGTTGCTGGACGCCGGTGGAACGCTTTGCTGGCGCAGCCGATTGGGAGGCCGTGGCCGAGGGCGCCCATGCCTTTGCGGTCTTGCTAAATGGTGAGAAACAGGGCCGCGTGGCCTGGTCACTGTTGGGCGAGCACAACCGGCAGAACGCGCTGGCGACGATTGCCGCCGCGCGCCATGTGGGCATCACGCCGGCGGTCACCTGCGAGGCACTGTCACGCTTCGAAAATGTTAAGCGGCGCATGGAGGTGCGGGGGGTGGTGAGCGGCATCACCGTGTATGACGATTTTGCCCATCACCCGACGGCCATCGCCACTACCCTGGAGGGCCTGCGTGCCAAGGTGGGCGACGCGCGTATCCTGGCCGTCCTAGAGCCGCGCTCCAACACCATGAAGCTGGGCACGATGAAGGCGCAGTTGCCGGACAGCCTGGCTTTGGCTGACCGCGTCTTTTGCTATGCCGGCGGCGTAGATTGGGATGTTGCCGCCGCCCTGCAACCCATGGCAGAAAAGAGCCGTACTTACACCGATCTTGCGGGCCTGGTCGCAGCCCTGGCCGCCGAGGCGCGGGCCGGCGATCACATTCTGGTACTGAGCAACGGCGGTTTTGGCGGAATTCACGACCAACTCCTGAAGGCCTTGGCCTGATGCTGCTTTATTTACACGGCTTTAATTCCTCGGCCCAGTCTGGCAAGGCGCGCCAGCTTCTGGCGTGGGCCAGCCAACGCGGCCTTGCGGCGCAATGCCCCGATTTGCCGGTGCGGCCGGCGGCGGCGATGGCCTTGTGCACGCGGCTGATCGCTGCCAGCGCCACGCCGGTTACGCTAATCGGCAGCTCGCTGGGTGGCTATTACGCCACTTGGCTTGCCGAGCAGCAGGGTTTAAAGGCGGTGCTGGTCAACCCCTGCGTGGCCTGCGATGAAAAACTGGCGCGCGAGGTGGGCCGCCTGCAAACGAACTGGCATGACGGTTCCGAATATGTCTTTGGTCCCGAACACCTGGCCGAGCTGGAGGCGCTCAAGGTGACGCCTATCACGCGCCCGGAGCGTTATTGGCTGCTGACTGAAAAAGGCGATGAGGTACTGGATTACCGCGAAGCGGTCACTTACTTCTCGGGTGCCAGGCAGACCGTTTTAGAGGGCGGCGATCATGGCTTTACTCGCTTTGCCGATTATCTTTTACCGATTGCCGAGTTTTGAATATGTATTTGCTTTACGAAGAAGACGGGGATATCAAGGTGGGCAGCATCCTGTCCGAGACGCCGGCGGCCTTGCAGATTGAGTCGCAATTTGGCAAGCGCGGCAAATTGAAGGCGGCGCATGTGTTGCTGCGCTTTGCCGCCCCCACACCGGCCGAGGCGCTTGAGGGCGCGCGTGGCTTGGCGGCGGAACTGGACCCTGATTTTCTGTGGGAAGTCGCGGGGACCGACGAGTTTGGTTTTGAGACGATTGCCGCTGATTATTGGGGCCACCCGCCCACGCCGGCCGAAGCGGGGGCGGTGCTGCTGAAATTGCATGAGGCGCCGATTTATTTTCACAAGAAGGGCAAGGGGCGTTATCGCGCGGCCCCTGCTGAGGTACTGGCGGCGGCCAAGGCTGGTCTGGAGCGGCGCGCCCGCGAGGCCGAACAGCGGGCGGTCTGGGTGGACGATCTGATCGCCGGGCGTTTGCCGGAGGCCTTTGCAACCCAAGTGTTTGTGCTTTTGCATCGACCAGACAAAAACACCCTGCTGTACAAAGCCTTGGACGAGGCCTGCACAAAAAGCGGGCAGTCAGCCTTGCATATCTTTCAGCACTGCGGCGCGATCGCCAGTCCACACGAATTTCATTTGCAAGGGTTTTTGCTCGAACATTTTCCCAAGGGTACGGGCTTCCCCGTGCTGGCTGAATTGACGCCGCCGCCTGATTTGCCGCCCGCCGATGCGCCGGCCTTTTCCATCGACGATGCTGAGACCACCGAGATTGACGATGCCTTCTCGGTGATTTTCCGGCCCGAGGGCGGGGCGCGCGTTGGTATCCATATTGCCTGCCCGGCCTTGGGCATTGCGCCGGAATCGGATTTGGACAAAGTCGCGGGGGCGCGCCTGTCCACGGTGTATATGCCCGGCCACAAGATCACCATGCTGCCGGACGCGCTGGTGCAGTCGTACACCCTGGCCGAGGGACGCGCCTGTCCGGCCCTGTCGCTGTATGTCGAGGTGGGCGCAGATTATGCGATCCGGAGTGTCGAGACCCGCGTCGATCAGGTGACGATTGCCGCTAACCTCCGCCACGAGAGGCTCGAACCCCTGTTCAACGACGACACGATTGGCAATCCGGGTGCCGCCGATTACCCCTTCCGCCGCGAACTGGAATGGCTCTGGAACTTGGCAACCCAACTGGAGGCAGCGCGCGGCAAGGCCGATCAGGTCCAGCGCCACGATTATATTTTCAAGGTCGACGGTGAGCGGGTCGAGATCAAGCGGCGTCTGCGCGGCAACCCCATCGACAAGTTGGTGTCCGAGCTGATGATCCTCGCCAACAGCCGCTGGGGGGCGCTGCTGGACGAAGCCGGCGTGCCTGGTATTTACCGCGTACAGGGCGGCGGCAAGGTGCGCATGCAATTGCAAGCCGCACCGCACGAGGGCTTGGGGCTGGATCATTACGCGTGGTCGAGCTCGCCGCTGCGCCGCTATGTCGATCTCGTTAATCAGCGCCAGATTCTCGCCGTGACTCGGGGCGAGCCGGCGGCCTATGCAAAAAACGACACGCGGCTGTTTGCGGTGTTGCGCGGCTTTGAACTCGCGTACGATGCCTACAATGAGCATCAACGGCGGATGGAACGCTACTGGTGCCTGCGCTGGCTGACCCAAGAGGGCGTGAGCGCGACCGAGGCGAGTGTAATCCGGGAGAATCTGGTCCGCATCGACGGGCTGCCGCTGGTGTTGCGCATGACCGGCGCACCGGCCCTGAACCCGGGCGACCGGGTTCGCGTTCAATTCGGCACGCCTGACTTGCTGGATATCGAGGTGCCATGTCAGTACGAAGCGACCCTTACAACCGCGCCGTCCCCCGTTTTGTTGGAAGCCTGACCGCGGCTTCGGATCGACTCCGGGTTGGGCCGACGGCCTGGCTAATGAAGGCTCGCCCGTCTGAGCGCCTGGCGCTGGCGCTGGCGGTCTCCGCCCTGATTCACAATGGCTTGTTTTTTGGGCTGTCGGCAGGGTTCAAACCGGCCAATCCGGGCCTGCTCGAATCGGCCCAGCCGTCTTTGGATGTGGTCTTGCTGCACCGTCCGACGGGTGCCAAACCCCTCAAGGCCGAGGTGTTGGCGCAGGCGGCAAACGAGGGTGGTGGCCAGACCAGCGAGGCGCGCATGGCGCGGAGTCCGCAAGCCGTGATCGCCCACCCGGCACCAGTAACAGCGCCGGTCGCCCCGTCCCAAGCCCCGCTGCAACAGCGGGTGCGGGCATTGGAAACGCAGGTGGAACAGTTATTGACCCAGGCGCGGGCAGACTATGTCGCGCCGCTGCCGGCCGCGCCTGCGGCACCGCCGCCAGCGCCAGGTTTGGCGGTTCGGAGTTTGAGTGCGGCGCGGGAAATGGGCCGCATCGAGGCGGAGGTCTCCGAATATCAACAACGCCCCCGGCGGATGTTCATCGGTGCGCGGGCCGAGGAGTATGTCTTTGCGCGCTACATTGAAGACTGGCGCATGAAGGTGGAGCGGGTCGGCAATCTGAATTATCCCGAGGCGGCGCGCCGGCAAAAACTCTACGGCAGCCTGATGCTCAAGGTGGAGATCGGGGCCGACGGGCGTCTGCTTGAGGTGGAGGTCGAGCGCAGCTCCGGATCGCGTATTCTCGATGCTGCAGCCGTTCGTATCGTCGAGATGGCCGCGCCCTTCCCGGCCTTCAGCGCGGCAATGCGTACCAAGGCAGACATCCTTAGCATCAATCGCGTGTGGGTTTTCACCCGCGAAGACCGGCTCTCGGCGCAATAAATCTTGCGCGCAGGAGTACAATCAAGCGCATTGTCAAATTATCTGATCCTTTGAGAGGGGCATCATGCATACCGGTACTACGCTGACGCAATTCATCATCGAAGAACAACGCCATGTCGCGGGTGCGACCGGCGACTTCACCTCGCTGCTTAATGATGTGGTGACCTCCGTCAAGGTCATCGCCAACGCCGTCAACAAGGGCGCGCTAGTGGGTACGATGGGCGCGCTGGATTCACAGAATGTGCAGGGCGAGACCCAAAAGAAATTGGATGTCATCACCAATGACATCATGATTCGCGCCAACGAATGGGCCGGTCACTTGGCGGGTATGGCCTCGGAAGAAATGGATGATGTTTACCCCATTCCGCACAAATATCCGCTCGGCAAATATCTGCTGGTATTCGATCCGCTGGATGGCTCGTCCAATGTCGACATCAACATTTCGGTTGGCACCATCTTTTCCATTCTGCGTGCCCCGATCGCTGGTCGCGCCGCCACGGCCGAGGATTTCCTCCAACCGGGCACCAAGCAGGTATGCGCTGGTTACGCACTCTACGGTTCGTCGACCATGTTGGTGTTGACCACGGGTCACGGGGTCAACGGCTTTACTCTGGATCGCGATGTCGGCGAATTCCTGCTGACTCACCCGGACATGAAGATTCCGGCTGACACCCGTGAGTTTGCCATTAATGCCTCCAATCGCCGCTTCTGGGAGCCACCGGTGCAGCGTTATGTCGAGGAGTGTCTGGCCGGCACCGAAGGCCCGCGGGGCCGGGATTTCAATATGCCCTGGGTCGCCTCGATGGTGGCCGAGGTGCATCGCATCCTCAATCGCGGCGGCATCTTCATGTACCCGCGTGACACCAAAGACCCGTCCAAGCCGGGCAAGTTGCGCTTGATGTACGAAGCCAACCCGATGTCGATGATTGTCGAACAAGCCGGCGGAATCTCCTCAACCGGCTATGAGCGCATCCTTGACATCGCCCCGACCGGTCTGCACCAGCGGGTCCCGGTGATCCTCGGTTCGAAGAATGAGGTCGAGGTCGTGCTGGGCTATCACGGCTGATTCGGCTTCTGCCCCAGCGTCACACGCGCTAACCCTGCCCAGTCGGGCAGGGTTTTTATGTGCCGGAATCCGGCTTGTGACAACTGTTCCTGACAGACCGTGCCTTGATCAAAGCCGTGTTCGAACAGGAGCCAGCCGCCAGGGTTGAGATAATCGGGGGCGGCACTGACCAGGCGGCGGATGAGATCGAGACCCTCTGTGCCTGAGGCCAGCGCCATACGCGGCTCGAAGCGCACATCGCCCTGACTTAAATGGGTATCGGCGGCGGCGATGTAAGGCGGGTTGCTGACGATGACAGCAAAGCGCTCCCCAGCCAGCGGCGCGAACAGGTCGCCGTGCCGGAAATGGACGGCCGCGTGCAGTGCGGTGGCGTTGGTTTGTGCGATGGCTAGCGCTGCCTGGCTCAAATCGGTGGCGGTGACCGTGCAATCGGGTCGTTCCCGCTTGAGGGTGATGGCGACGCAGCCACTGCCGGTACAAAGATCCAGAACGCTGGCCGCTCTGGGCAGCCGTTCTAACGCGGCGTCCACCAGATGTTCGGTCTCCGGGCGCGGGATCAATACCGCCGGGCTGACCCTGAAAGGACGGCCATAAAACTCGCGTTGCCCCAGGATATAGGCCACCGGCTCACCCGCCAGACGACGCAGCAAGCAGGGTGTGAGCCGATCCGGGTCGGCCGCTGCATCGCCGTGGGCCACTAGCCAGGTGATATCGCATTGCAAAGCCGTTGCCGCCAATAAGCGCGCCTCGATGCGGGCGGCGGCGGCATCAAGCGACAGGTTGGTTTGCAGTTGGCTGGCGGCAGCGCGCAGCCAAGAGGCGAGATTCATGGGGAGGCGCGGTGTTCTGGCCGAGACCGCTGGTAGCGTTCAGCGCGCGACAGCGGCCGGCGGGGTATAGACCGGTGCGTTCCAGATCGGCAAGGGGCGCGGCTCATAGGGCACGGGCGGCGGCGGGGTCATCAGTTGCTGCCACTGGTTTGAAAGTTCATCCATGAGGCTGTTGCCTTCCACGGCCATGCGCCGTTTGAGAATCTCGAGGCGAAAGGTTAGATCGGGCGCCAGCGCCGCCTCTTCCGTGCCCTGTAGGCCGTCGAGAGCCGAATCGAGCAGGTAGCGCGAGACCTGTTTCCACTCGTCTTCGGTGAAATATTGTTGCAGGGCCTTGAAACGGACCTTGAGTTCCTGCGTCGAGACACTGGGTTTGGTCCCATTGGGCGCGCCATTGGCAACGCTATTGGTTACGCTACTGGCAGGGGTGTTAGCAAGCGCTGGCGGGCTGGGTAGCGCCCCATTTGCGGCTTTGGTTGCAGGCGCCACGGGATCGGCACCGAGAGCCAAGGCAGGGAACATAAAAAGGAGACAAGCAAGGCGGCGGATCGGCTTCATGGCGGCCAGCATACCGCAAAATAATCACCAAGTTCCATGATTTGCACAGGGTTTTTGTCTTTTTGCTGTGTTCAGCGGGCCCAAGGCAGTTATGATGCGCTCCAATACCGTCACCCGAAAGACGCCTCCGCTCACCATGTTCCGCCGCCTCGGTCGCCATATCAGCGATGCCCCCCGCCTTTTTTTGGCCGTTGCCTTGGCGCTAACGGTCTTGGCGGGTTTTTACGGCGCGAATGTGATGCAGCACCTGTCGGTGGCACCGGGCTGGACGGTACCGGATAGCGGTTCGGCCTTGGCGCGACAAGCCGTGCGTGAGCAGTATGGTCACGATGATACGGCGGTGGTGCTGTTGTTCCAGCCGCGTCCGGGGCAACCCCTCGCGGTGGACGACCCCGCCTACCGGCAGGCGGTCGAGGCGGTGCTGGACCCGATCGGAAGGACTCCGGGCGTGCTCAGCATCGACAGTTATTTCCAGTCGCTTGATCCGGTGCTGCGTTCCCGCACCGGTGATATGACTTATGCCATCGTGCATCTGGCGCGTCAGTCAGACGAAGGGATTGCAACCTATCAGGCCCTGCGCAAGTTTTTGGCCTCGGAGCGTTTGCTGGTCAGGGCCGGTGGCGAATTGGCAACCTACATGGATGTGCGGGCGCAGCTGACGCAGGATGTCGAACGGGCCGAGTGGATCAGTTTTGGCATTCTTGCCGTTCTCTTGGTGTGGGTCTTCCGTTCGGTGGTAGCGGCCATGATGCCGCTGGTCATCGGCATCGTGACGGTGGTGCTGAGTACAGCGCTGCTCAAGTTCTGCGCCCTGTTCACGGATATCACGATCTATGCGGCCAATGTCGTTTCCATGTTGGGTCTGGGGCTCGCCATTGACTATGGCCTCTTCATGGTCTCGCGATTTCGTGAGGAATTGGCGCTGGGGCATACCAGCCAACAGGCCCTCGGTACCACTGTGGCAACGGCGGGCCACACCGTGGCCTTTAGCGGCGTGACGGTGGCCGCCAGCTTGTTTTGTTTGACCTTGATGCCACAGCGCTTCTTCCAGAACATGGGGCTGGCCGCCGGCTTGTCGGTGATCGCCGCGATGTTGACTGCCATCCTGCTTTTGCCGCCGCTCCTGGCCTTGCTTGGGGAGCGCATCAATTATTGCGCCCTGCCCCGGCGGCAGAAAGCGGCCGCGGCGCGCAAGTCCTTGCGCTGGGAGCACTTTAGTTACTGGGTGATGCGGAATGCGCGTGCGGTGCTGATCGTCAGCTTTTTGATCCTGGGCTTTTTTGGTTTGCCCATTTTGCACATGGAGATTGGTCCGGCCGATAGTCGTTCGTTGCCGGTCGGCGCCGAGAGCCGTCAGGTGCAGCAGACGCTGGAACAGGCGTTTCCGCGGGCCGGAATGAGCCCACTGATCCTGAGCGTACGGACCGAGACTCCTGCGCATGAGGCCCAGGGCCTCGCCACCTTGGAGGCCTTGACCCGCCAGATTCGCGCGCTTCCCGGCGTGAGCCGGGTGGATAGTTTGGTGACGCTGGATGAGGCGATGTCGTTGGCGGACTACCAACTTTTTTACCAGCACCCCGAACAGTTTCCGGCCGCGAGCCTGGCCTTGGAGCGCTTTGCCAAGGGCTCGCAGACTCTGATACTGGTGCGTTATAGCCACGATCCAATCACGCCCGAGGCCCGCCAACTGGTTCGGCAGGTGCGCGCCCTGAGCCTCCCGGCGGGCGTTGTGTCCATGCAGGTGGGTGGCTTTCCGGCCGAGCATTTGGACTATGTGAACTCACTGGTCGAGCATACGCCCTGGGTCATGGGGGCGATTACCCTAGTGATTGGCGTTCTATTGTTCCTGATGCTGGGCAGCGTGTTCTTACCCTTGAAGGCGATTCTGACCAATCTACTTTCCCTGACGGCGACTTTTGGTGGTCTGGTCTGGGTTTTTCAGGATGGCAATATGGCCAACCTGCTGGGTTTCACGCCGCAGGGCCAGATGGAAGGCACGGTGTTGGTGCTGATCTTCGCCACGGCCTTTGGCTTGTCGATCGACTACGAAGTCTTTCTGTTATCGCGCATCAAGGAGAGTTGCCACCATACCGGGGACAGCACGGCCTCGATTGCCGGGGGAATTCAAAAGAGCGGTCCGATCATTACCAGCGCGGCCTTGTTGATTGGCGTGGTGCTGGGAAGCTTTGCCATGGGCGAGGTGGTCTTCATGAAGGCCATGGGTCTGGGCTTGTTGTTTTCGGTCATTATTGATGCGACTCTGGTGCGCATCCTGCTGGTCCCCGCTTCGTTGCGTCTCTTAGGCCGTCTCAACTGGTGGGCGCCGGAACCCTTGCAACGCCTGTATCGACGCTTTAACCTCTCTGAGCACGATCCCTTCAATTCCCGGACTAATCCATGAGCCGCTCTTCCCGCTTTCTTGCCGTGCTTTTCCTTGTGACCGGCTCTGTCCTGCTTCTATCGCCAGGGGTCCGCGCCGACTTTTCGCTCAGCGGACGCAGTTCTGTCATGGCCATGAACATGAATCAAGCTGGCCGTGAGGCCTTGATGGTGAAGGAACATCACATGCGTCGGGATCTGACCGAGCACGGCCGTTCTTACAGCTATCTATATGACCTAAAAACCAAGCAGGTGACCCTGATTGATCACCTGATGCGGACGGCCGAGGTGCGTAGCCTCGCCAGTCAGACGCGCACCGCAAGCGGTAACTTGCGTTTTTCCATTAAACCGACGGGGCGACAGAGTCCTTTGGGGGACTGGACCTGCGAGGAGTTCACGCTCGCGGCCAGCATGCCGGTCGTGTGGGGACAAGAAACGGTGACGGTGGTTCTGGATGGCCAGGTCTGGCTGGATCGTAAGGCGACCGAGCGCAAGGAATTGGCCCCCTTCATGCAGGTGGTGGAGAACGAGGATTTTTTTGCCGGGGCGCCCACCCCTGGACGCGCCGTGGCGCCGCAAGTGAAGGTGTTCAACGAGGTCGGACGCAAGTTGTTAGGCCGGGGCATGGTGTGCGCTACCGATGTGCAATTCAAGTTTGAGGGCAACGGTCCGATGGCTGATCTGGCCCGGCGCACCCCAACGCGCGTTGGCATGGCCTACGAGACGCAAACGGACAAGGAACTCTCTGACACCCTGTTTGCGATCCCTGCGGGTTATTTGGTTCGGCGCTAAAGCGTAACTGAGACCAAGCGGAGGCGGCTTAGTGCCCGGCCTCGCTCAGGGTGGCCAGTTGCTCGGCCTGGTGCTCGCTGAGCAGGGCGGCGAAGAGATCGTCCAAATCCCCGTCCATGATGGCGTCGATCTTGTACAGCGTAAGGTTGATGCGGTGATCCGTGATGCGGCCCTGGGGAAAGTTGTAGGTGCGAATGCGGTCTGAGCGATCGCCGCTGCCAACCAGAGATTTGCGCGTTGAAGCCTCTTGGGCGTGGGCCTCGCGATCCTGGGCGTCCTGAATGCGAGCGGCGAGGACGCGGAGGGCTTGGGCCTTGTTTTGGTGTTGCGAGCGACCGTCCTGACATTCAACCACGATGCCGGTGGGCAGGTGGGTAATGCGTACCGCTGAATCGGTCTTGTTGATGTGCTGACCGCCGGCCCCGCTGGCCCGAAAAGTATCGATCCTGAGATCGGCCGGGTTGATTTCTACCGCCGCCCGTTCGTCGGCCTCGGGCATGACGGCGACGGTGCAGGCCGAGGTGTGGATGCGACCCTGCGATTCGGTCTCCGGTACGCGCTGGACCCGATGTCCGCCCGATTCAAACTTGAGCCGGGAATAGACCCCGTGGCCGCTGATGCGGCAGATGATCTCCTTGAAGCCGCCCACCTCGCCGGGGCTTTCTGAGAGGATCTCGACCGGCCAGCGTTGGCGTTCGGCGTAGCGGGCATACATACGAAACAAGCTGCCGGCAAACAGGGCTGACTCATTACCGCCCGTACCGGCGCGAATCTCCAGAAAGACATTGCGTTCGTCGTTGGGATCCTTGGGCAAGAGCAGAATCTGCAGCGCGGCCTCAAGGGTCTCGAGGCGCTGCTGTGCCTCCTGCAGCTCGGCTTCGGCCAGCTCGCGCATATCAGGGTCGGCCAGCAGTTCGCGGGCCGTGGCAAGATCGGCTTGGGTTTGTCGCCAAGCCCGGTACTCATGGACAACCGGGCCAATATCGCTGTGTTCGCGGCTCAGTTTCCGATAGCGATCCATGTCGGTGGTCGCGTCCGGGCGGGCCAAGAGCGCGTCGATTTCCAACAGACGATCGGCGAGCTGATCCAGCTTGCTGAGGAGCGAGGCGTTCACCGGTCGCCGTGCAGGTTGAAGAGCCGCTCGATCTGTTGGGCGAGTTGCTCGCGCTCGGTACCTTGGGCCAGGTTGAGGGCGTGGGTGGGGTCGTGCAGGAATTTGTTGGCGAGGGACTTGGAGAGCGCCTCCAGGACCTGGGCCGGATCCTCCCCGTGGGCCAGATGCTTGAGGGCCTTGTCCAGCTCGTGGCGCCGCAGGCGCTCGCCATGGTCGCGCAGGGCGCGTACGGTCGGCACGGCCCGGCGGCTGTCCAGCCAGTGCAGAAACTCGTTGACATGGGTGGCAATAATGGCCTCGGCCTCATCGACCTTGGCGCGGCGGGCATCATGTCCGGCGCGGATCACCTCGCCCAAGTCATCCACCGTGTAGAGGTAGACATCGTTTAGATCGCCCACTTCTGCTTCGATATCGCGCGGTACGGCCAGATCGACCATGAACATGGGGCGGTGGCGGCGGCTCTTGAGGGCGCGTTCGGCCAGGCCCAGACCGAGGATGGGCAGGGGGCTGGCGGTGGAGGTGATGATGATATCGAACTCGTGCAGGAGTTCCGGTAACTGGGTCAGGGCGGCAGCCTCGCCCCCAAAACGGTCGCAGAGTTCGTGGGCCCGTTCTACGGTGCGATTGATGACCATCATGCGGCGTGGGTTGCGGGCAGCAAAGTGGGTGGCGACCAGTTCGATCATCTCACCGGCGCCAATCAAAAGGACGGCTTGCTGGGCGATGGACGGAAAAATGCGTTCGGCAAGGCTGACCGCGGCGGCCGACATGGAGACCGTATTGGCCCCGATTTCAGTAGCGGTGCGCACATCCTTGGCGACGGCAAAAGTGCGTTGGAATAGCTTGGAGAGCAGCGTGCCCACGCGGCCAGCGCTTTGGGCGCGGTCCACGGCCTGCTTCAATTGTCCGAGGATCTGGGTTTCGCCGAGCACCATGGAATCAAGACCCGAAGCGACGCGAAAGGCGTGACGCACGGCCTCGGTATTGGCCAAGATGGTGAGATAGGGGTTGAGTTCTCGGCGGTCGATCTTGTGGAAATCGGCCAACCAGCTGGCAACCGCCTCGGGGCTATGGGTGTTGCAGTAGATCTCGGTGCGATTACAGGTGGACAGGATAACGGCCTCGCTGGCCAGGCCCTCGTGGGTCAGGTTGTGCAAGGCCCTTTCCAGCACATCGGGCGGAAAGGCAACGCGCTCCCGAATGGAGACAGGCGCGGTGTGGTGATTGACCCCGAAGGCGAAGAGCTGCATCCCGTTGATCTGTTGGTTTTGAGGCGACTGAGCGAGGTTTATCGGCGCGGAGGTGGGGCATTGTAACTGATGGGGCCCCTGGCTTTAGAACAGGTATTCATACTCAGGAGAGACCCAGGGGTTAGGCGTCCGCGGGCGACGCTCCTCCGGCGCGGGGGGCGGGGGCGTTTGGGGTGTCCGCGGGGCGGCCATCTCCGAGGGTGGGGGCGATGGCAGGGGCCGGGCTTGGGGCGGGGGCGACAGCAGGGGCTCGCGCCGTGGGGTGGCCGGTTCGACCCGCAGCGGGGCGGGCGCGGGCAGCGCCTGGGCCGGCCGGGCCGGAAGGGTCTGGGGTGTGGGCGTGGCCGCCGCCGGGGGTGTCTGGGGCTTTTTGGGCGCTAGGGCGGGCTGCGCCGGTGCGGGTTTGCCAACAGGTTTTGCCGTAGTCGCTGCGGCCGGTTTGAGCGGCGGGGCCAGTTTGCTCGCGGCGGCCTTGGCTTCGGCACGGGCCTGAGCTTCGGCCTTGGCCTCCGCATCAAAGGCGCGGACTTGGGCCTCCCACGGCAACTCGGCGTTTTCCGCGCCCAGCACCAGAGGGCGCAGGATGGGGGCCATGGTTTTAAGGAGCTGCACCGGCAGGCCGCTGGTGAAGTGATAGTTTCCAGCTTGTTCGCCCGGCACAAAGGCCGTGATAACGCCGAAGTAGCGTTCGCCCATGAAGAAGGCGAAGGTGGCCACCCGGTTCATGACTTTTTCTTCAATGATCCGGCCGCCGGCGCCAATGACTTGCATGCGGTGATCGCCGGTTCCGGTCTTGCCACCGATCGCCAACTCGCCCTCTGCGGTGGGGAACGCGCCCTTGATGCGGCGCGCCGTGCCCTCTTGGACGACATCGAGCAGGGCCTTGCGGACGGTCTCGGCGACGCTGGGGTTGAAGATTGCCTCCGCTTTCGGCGGGGTGCGGCGGAACACGGTGTGATAGGGCGTATCGGCACCAAACTCCAGTTGCTTGATGCTGACGGCCGGGAGTTTGACGCCATTGTTGCGGATCACGCCCATCATCTCGGCCAGTGCGGCCGGGCGGTCAGCCGAGGAACCGATGGCGGTGGCGTAGGACGGGACCAGGCTGTTAAACGGGTAGCCCAGCTTGCGCCAGCGCTTGTGCAATTCCTGGAACGATTCGATCTCCATGAGCGACTGGATGCGGCTGTCCTGGGTGTTCTTGCGACCGGTCTTGAACAGCCAGTCGTACACTTCCACGCGCTCGCGCCCGGAGCGTTTTACCAGTTCCTCCCATTTAGTCCCCGGGTGTTGGCGCAAATAGGCGGCCAGCCACAGTTCGAGCGGATGGATCTGGGTGATGTAGCCACGATCGGCGAGATTGAATTTTTCCGGACCGTAGGTTTCATACAAGTAGGCCATGTCTTTGTCGTCATAGGCCCCGGGTTTGACCAGCCGGCCCCGCATCAGGCCGGTGAAGGTGCTCAGGTCAGCCTGCGGTTGCAGGTAACGGAACACGGCTGCGAGACGCTTGGGGTGTGCGGCGAGGTGATTTAGGAGGCTGTCGTCGATCTGTGCCGGTGTCAGGTCGCGATACTTCTTGTGAAAACGGGCCAAGAAGGCGCGTCCTTCGCTGTCGGCAAATTTGACCAGATAAGTATCGCGTTTGGGGTCGTTGACATCGGCCAGAACGCGCGCGGCCGTGGAAGGGGCACGGTAGGTCAGGTGGTGAATGATGTCCCGCATCAGGCGGATGAAGGGCAGGTTGACCGAATTGCGCGTGGCCTCCCACATATCCATGACCTTGTGGTTGTCCTCGCGGTGGAAATTGTTGAAATGGTGCACGCCGCCACCGGTGTAAAAACCCTCGGCCGGGTTGGCAGAATAGCGGCGTCCCATGGCCGCCTCGAGGGTGGCCTTGAGGCTATGGTTGCCGGGACTGCGCAAATAATTGATCACCCAAGCCGTGAGGACATCCTTGGCAGGCACGCTGATTTTGGCCAGTTTGGCGGGTGTTTGGCCGGCGTACTGCTTGTGCAGGTCGGCGATGATTTCCAGATAAGTAATCAGAGTCCGCAGCTTGGCCGACGAGCCCATGTCCAGCTTGGCGCCCTGATTGATATCAAAAGGCTGGTTCAGGTTGTCGGCTTGAATGCGCACGACCGCGCCATCGGCGGTGAGTTCATGCAGGGTGAAACTGAAGATGATCTTGGAGAGATCATCGTCCGGCTCAAGCAGGTAATGGCCATACAACCCCATTTCCTGCACGGCCGCCGGATCATTCAGGCGCTTGAGTTGTTGGGTAACGGCGCGTTGGGCGTTGGCGTGGAGCGTGGTGTCAACATTGAGATCGAGCCGATCGAGGTCGTACAACTGGGCCAGGCCCAGCTGCCGGGTGATCTCGGCGCGCAGGGCGTTGGCCGCCTTGTTTTCGACAAAGGTCAAGGCCTTGTCGGCTTTTGCGGGGGTCGGTTTGCGGAACTCCAGTTTGGCATCGAGGGCCAGGTCACGAATCTCGGGGGTGATGATGCCGGCCTTGGCCAAGAGGCGCAGGTGGGTATTGGCCTGGACTTCGAGTTGCGCGCGGTCGCTAATGAGATAGAACGAGGGGCGGCGTTGGGCGATCAGGAGGGCGAGGACATGTTTGTAGGCGCGCGCCGAGGCGGCGGTAATGGCGGGGCCGCGCACCAGACGGTTGACCTCGTCGAAGTCCAGACCAAACCAGGCATCCAGCGCATCGGCCGTACCGATGACCTCACCATGGCCGGCTGCCGCCGAGAGAGGCACGGTGTTGAGGTAGGACTGCACCAAACGGCGGCGCGTGGCCCGGGTGTCGGTGCCGTCGATGTAGGCCCGCAGAGAGGCGGAAGCCATCTGGCCCAGCTTGTCACCGCCCGATAGCGTCAGGCCATCTGGGGAGTGCCGGTACTTCTCGATCTGCGTGGCCAGGGTCGAGCCACCGGGGACATTGCGGCCGGGCTGAACCACCTGCACGGCTTTTTCCAACACGGCCTGCGCAAAGCGATCCCATTCGACAGCGGGGTTGCGTTGCGGGTGATTGGGGTCAAGCAATTCCCGGTTTTCAATGTAGAGCAGGGTGTTGGCAATGACCGGCGGAATGTCCTCGAAACGGGCGTAGTGACGGCGTGGCTGGGGCAGGCTGAACAAGGTCTCTTGATTACAGCCACGCAGGGTCACGCCCGCTACCGATTTTTCGTTGTAAGGCAGAAACAGGCCGAGGGCACCGACCCGATTCATATCGTCGGAGATGCGCGCCTGCTTGGCCAGGACATAGCCGCGTTGGGTGAGCCGCTCGGTGAAATAAGGAATGCGGTTGTAGCCAAGGCGAACATCGTACGGGCCCGTGCCGGGAAAGCGAATCTGCTCGCTGGGGCCGTCCCGCACCTCCCAGTTCAGGCGCTTGCCATAGCCAGCCAGCAACAAAGCCTGAAACGGCGAGGCGATCATCTCGTAGGCGGCGATCAAGGCCGCAACAAAGAAGGCCAGGCCAACAACCCACCAAGGCCAGCGCCGTTTCGGGCGCACAGGGCGGGGAGGCTCCAGGGGAATGTATTGGGATTTCATTGCAAGGGTCCTGTGGCCGCGCATTATGGGGGCATGACGCGCTCGCTGAGCCAGTCTCGGGGTTTAAGGAAGACTTCATAGAGGCGGGCTTCGGCTGAGCCGGGCTCCGGGTGCCAGTCGTAGCGCCATTTCACCTGTGGCGGCAGCGACATCAGGATGGCCTCGGTACGGCCTCCCGATTGCAAGCCGAACAAGGTGCCACGGTCGAAGACCAGGTTGAACTCCACATAGCGGCCACGCCGGTAGGCCTGAAAATCGCGCTCGCGTTCGCCATAGGGCGTGTCCTTGCGGCGTTCAAGAATGGGCTCATAAGCGGGCAGGAAATGCTCGCCGACCCTCCGCGTGAGTTCAAAGCAATGGTCAAAGCCGCCGGCGTTAAGGTCGTCATAAAACAAGCCGCCGATGCCGCGCGGTTCGTTGCGATGCTTGAGGAAGAAATAGCGATCGCACCACGCTTTGTAGTCGGCGTGGACCTCGGCGCCAAAGGGCTCGAGGGCGGCAAAACCGGTTTGGTGAAAATGCTGTGCGTCGGCCTCGAAACCGTAATACGGGGTCAAGTCCATGCCGCCGCCAAACCACCAGATCGGTGCCTGGCCGTCTTGGGTGGCGATAAAAAAACGCACATTCAGGTGCACGGTTGGCGCATACGGGTTGCGGGGATGCAGTACCAGCGAGACCCCCATGGCTTCCCATGGCCGGCCGGCGAGTTCGGGCCGATGCGCTGTGGCCGAGGGCGGCAGTTGCAGGCCTTTGACATGAGAAAAGTTCACCCCGCCCCGTTCGAACACCGTCCCTTCTTCAATCAGGCAGCTTAGGCCACCGCCCCCTTCAGGGCGCGTCCAGGCGTCGCGGCGGAAGGCTTGGCCATCTAAGGATTCGAGGCGGGAGACGATGCGTACCTGCAGATCTTGCAGGAAGGCTTTGACCCGCTCAGCGTCGGGTTGGTCGAAGAGGGCGTTTGGCACGGCGCGGATTGTAGCGGGTTTTGGCCCGCTGTCAGCGACAGGGCACGACTTAGCGCCGCACAAGGGTGCCACTCAACGGATTAAGCACGGTCGAGGGCCGCCGCCGCCGGCCCACCCGGCCAGGCAGAACGCGTACTTGAGCGCCGAACAAGGCCCGGCACGCCGCCGCGGTGCGCAGGGCGCGCTGCCCGCTCCGGTTGGCGCTGGTCGAGACCAAGGCCATGCCGGCAGCGCTGCAAACCTGGCGGGCATCCGGGTGCGCGGTGATGCGCACGGCGATGGTCGAGTGTCTTCCCGTCAACCAGCGCGGGCAGCGCTGACGGGTGGGCAGCAACAAGGTTGTGGGGCCGGGCCAGTAAAGGCCTAGGTCAAGCTCGGGCGGCAAGGGTGCAAGGTAAGGGCGCAATTGCGCGAGATCGCTGGCAATCAGGATCAGGCCTTTGGCTTGCGGGCGGCCCTTCAAGCGCAGGATACGCTGCACGGCCGCGCGGTTACGCGGATCGCAACCCAGGCCAAAGCAGGACTCGGTAGCGTAAGCGATGACGCCGCCGAGCCGGAGGTGGCGCTGCAAGGCGCGGTCGCCCGGCATGGGTTTATTTGATGGCGCGCCAGCCAATATCAGAGCGCATCTGACAGCCCTCGAACTGGACGGCGCGAGCCAGGCTATAGGCGCGTTGCTGGGCCGACTTGACCGTGTCGCCCAGCGCCGTTGCACACAGCACGCGGCCGCCGCTGGTCAGCAGTTGCCCGTCTTGCAGGGTCGTGCCAGCGTGGAACACCACGGCATCGTCGGTCGGCGCCGGCAGGCCGGTGATGGCGTCGCCTTTTCTTGGACTGTCGGGATACCCGGCGGCGGCCAGCACAATGCCCAGCGCCACGCGCCGGTCCCACTCGGCCTCGACTTGGTCGAGCCGCTGCTCGAATGCCGCTTCCATCAGCGTGACCAAATCAGTCTTCAAGCGCATCAAGATCGGCTGGGTTTCCGGGTCACCCATGCGGCAGTTGAACTCCAGCACGCCCATGCGGCCGTCGGCCGTAATCATCAGCCCGGCATACAAAAAGCCGGTGAAGGGAATACCCTCGGCCTTCATGCCGTTCATCACCGGCCGAATGACCTCGCGCATCGCCTTGGCGTGGATTTCCGGCGTTACCACCGGCGCCGGCGAATAGGCGCCCAGACCGCCCGTATTGGGGCCGAGATCGCCGTCATAGGCACGCTTGTGGTCCTGAGCGCCGCCGAACAGGACGGCGCGCTGGCCGTCGCAGAGGGCGAACAGGGAGCCC
>SXTL01000044.1 GCA_005790965.1 Burkholderiales bacterium
GATTACGAGAACCCGGAAGATCTGTATGCAAGCACTTATCATCATTGCCCACGGCAGCCGCCGTGCCGCGTCTAACGCTGAGGTGCACGCCTTGGTCGAGCGTCTGCGGCCCCTCGCCGCTAGCCCATTTTCAATGGTTGCTGCGGCGTTTTTGGAACTCGCCGAACCCGACATCGCGTGTGCCGTCTCTCAATGTGTCGGTGCCGGTGCGACAGAGATCATCGCTGTCCCGTATTTGCTTTCGGCGGGCATGCATGTTGCGCAAGATATTCCTAACGCCCTCACGGCAGCCCAGGCCGAGCACCCGGGCTTGCAAATTCACTTGCGTGCGCATTTGGGGGCCCATCCGGGCATCGCCCCAATGTTGCTGGAGTCGGCACTTAGCGGCTGAGACTAGTCATGATGGAACGCTACGCCTATCGTTGTTTGCCACCGTATCGCGGTGTGGCGCATGTGGTCGTGGCCGGTGAGACGCGTGCCATTACCCATAACGGCCGCTATTGGCAGATCCAGATCGAGGCCGATAGCTTGCCTGCGCGGTTGCGTAACCAACCCGGGCCGGCCTTGGGACGGCGCATTACCCTGGGCCACTGGCAGCCAGAAGCGGGTCTGGATCTAAGTCATGTTCGTCATGTCAGCCGGGCAGAAGCGTTAGCGATGACCGAGCGCCTCGTGGCGGAGCTGGCGGCGGCGCCCCTGCCTTGCCCGCTGGATGATCGTCATGAGTTGTGGCTGCTGGATCGTTCTGAATTACCGCTCGCCCTCCTAAACACGCAGAGAGAGCCGCCGAACGATGTGCCGCATGGGGCTTCTTGGCAGGCCTTTTGTGGCGAATACGGTAGTGTTGACATGGCTATTGCCCATGCGCTTCAGCGGGCCGTGAGGCATGCCACGAATGGAGCAATGCAATGGTTTCTGCGCCGGGATGATGGTAGCGGCCAGGGGGGTATGGGCCGACACATTGCCGCGGACAGGATTGGCCGGATCGTGCCACCGGTCGATTTCCCTACCCTGACCCTGCGAGATTCGCCTTGGGATGAAGAATCGGCCGCCGTGCTGTCACGCTATTTGCAGCGCTTGGCGCCGCGTTTGTTGATGCTGCCGCTGGGGGATGCGCAACGAGCTGCCCTAGAAGCCGCTGCGATCGACCAACCAGAAGAGCTCTGGACCTTTCATCGGGCCTATCCGCGCGTGCTAAATCCTGCGGCCTGGACCGCTGCCTTTGTGGGCTTGCAGATCGCGCAAGCGACAGCTTCGCGGTAACTCCACAAGGCCGGCTTCCCGCCGCGCCGGCGGAGGAAAACGCCACAGAGAAATGGGTGGAATATTAGAAAGGCTTGACAGACCGATCATGTACAATTATATTGTATTTGTATAGGAATTAAGGGGCGTTGTTTTTCCGTAAAAGTGGCATGTTGGGGTCCCCCAAAGCCCAGCTCATTGCCGCATGATTGAACACACTGTTTTTTAACTGGAGAGCATGATGAAAAAAATTGTATTTGCATTGGCCGCTGTGGCGGTTTTGACTCAACCTGTTTGGGCGGCGAATGTGGCCGGTGCCAATATCGTGGCTGGCAAGGCGAAAGCCGAGGCGCTCTGTGCAGGCTGCCATGGCAATGAGTTCACCCCGGGCCTCTTCTTTACTTTGCAACTGGCCGGTCGTAATGCCGATAAGTTAGCTCTGAAAACCAACAAGTACCGGACCGGTAAATTGTTTACGCCGCTGATGGCTGTCTCCATGATCGGGCTTACCGAAGGGGAAGTCAGCGATATCTCCGCCTATTACGCTTCCATCAAGCCGGCCTTCAATCTGCCGCTGTTCCAGATCAAGGCCGACGATTAAGCCCGTACCACCGTGCTCACCCCGCGGCGGCTGCTGAACTGTTATCCACGGTTCCGCAGCCGATTTTTTGCGGCGCGGTTAAACTCCTCCCCATGGAAACTCTGAAACTTAGTCGGCGTCCTTTATTTGACCCGATTCTGCGTACGCTGCATGCCTGGAACGGGTTTTTTATTATGGCGTTGCTGCTCACCAGTGCGGCGGCCGATGCGTTGTGGCTAGAAGGCTCGGTGGTGGGGCTTTGGCGGCTGCATGTCTGGCTGGGCTATGGCCTGTTGCTTGGCCTCGTGGGGCGTGTTGTTTGGAGCCTGGTGGGACCGCAACGGGCGGGTTGGGCCGTGCTGTGGCAGCCGCAATCTTGGCGACAAGCGTGGCGACACGCGTGGCAGGATAAGCGCTGGCTAGCGTGGCTGGAAACCCGTCAGAAGGATGGCTCTGCGCCGCCGCCAGCCGCCGCGCTGGTGTATCTCATCAGCTATGGCGTGTTGTTGATATCGGTGCTGTCGGGGCTGGTTCTGGTCGCTGTCGAGTATGACAGCGGGCCGCTCCGCGCAGTGCTCGGTTTGGCGTTTGCTTGGGGCGAGGTGGCTCAGGCCTGGCACGAGATCGGCGAAAAATGGTTTTACCTGTTTTTGCTCCTGCACTTTGCTGCCATGATTTGGCACGAGCGCCGCGAGGGAGTGCCCGTGGCTCAAGGCATGATCAGCGGCTATTACTATCATCGGAAAGATGAAGATGAATAAATTTTTTGTGATCTTGGCGTTTTTTGTGGCGGGTTTTCCCGTATGGGCGTCGACCCCGGGGCAAATTTTCGAGCAATTGCATCGGGCCGCGCGTGAGGTTGCACCGGGTTTCTCAGCCTCGGCCCAACGGGGCGAGGCGTTGTTCCGCGCCAAGCTTGGCACGGGTGAGGCGGAATCGTGCATGACATGTCATACGCCGGATGCGCGCCGGGCCGGACAACATTTTCGCACCAATAAACTGATTGAGCCGCTGGCGCCGAGTGCCAACCAAGCCCGTTTTACTGACATGGCGCATGTCGAAAAGTGGTTCCGCCGGAACTGCCGCGAGGTGCTGGGGCGCACCTGTACGGCTCAGGAAAAAGCCGATTTTGTAGCCTACATGAAGCTTCTGTAAGGAGAAAAAATGCATCACCATGCCTTCTTTGATCGGGCCTTCCCGGGGTGGCACAAGGCGTCCTGCCAAGCCGCCCTGCAGGGGTTCTGATCATGCAATGGTTACGCTTGCATCCCTACATCACGCTGCTGACCGCGCTGGTGCTGACCCTGGCCGGCATCAGCGCAGGACAGGCGGGCTTTGATGACAGCCATGCCCGTTTTGCCATGCCGCAAGATCCTTTGTTTGTAAAAGAGTGTGGAGGGTGTCATACGGCTTATGCGCCGGGCCTGCTGACCGCTGGCGAATGGCGGCAGGTAATGGACGACCTGCAAAATCATTATGGCGATGATGCCAGCCTTGATGGGCCGACGCGTTTGGCAATTCTGCGCTGGCTTGAGGAGGGAGCGGCGGATGCTCCGGGCGCCACGCGCTTGATGCGGCGCATTACTGAAACCACGGCGAAGAGCAAAGATTTGCCGCGTATTACGGCATCGCGCCTGTTCCGTCATGAGCATGACGAGATGCCGGGCTATGTCTGGACGCGCAAGGCCATTGGCCGAAAATCCAACTGCGGTGCCTGTCATATTCGCGCCAATGCGGGTCGTTATGACGAGGATGAGGTCAAGATCCCGCGTTGAATAAACCTCTGGTGATCTCTTTGATGGGCCCCACCGCCTGCGGCAAGACCGGGCTGGCGGTGGGGTTGGCACAGCACCTGGCATCCCAAGTACCGGTGGAGATCATCAGCGTTGATTCGGCCCTGGTGTATCGCGGCATGGATATCGGAACGGCCAAGCCGACCGAGGTCGAGCGCGCTGGTGTCCCGCATCACCTGATCGATATCGTCGAACCCTCTGAGCCTTATTCTGCCGCCCGTTTTCGGGACGATGCCCTGCGCCTGATCGACGAGATTCATGCGCGTGGGGCTTTGCCCTTGCTGGCGGGCGGCACGATGCTGTATTTCCACGCCCTGAAACACGGGATCGACGACTTGCCCGAAGCCGACCCGGCCTTGCGCTCCGAACTGGAGCGGCGCGCCATGCAAGAAGGCTGGCCGGCGCTGCACGCCGAGTTGGCGCAGCGAGACCCCGTGACCGCCGCGCGCCTGTCGCCCAACGATCGTCAGCGGGTGCAGCGCGCTCTGGAGGTCTGTATCAAAAGCGGTCAGCCAATGTCGACGCTGCTACAAAAGCCAGAAAGGCCGCAACCGCCCTATACCCTGCACGAAATCATCCTGTTGCCTGCTGACCGCGCTGTGCTACATCAGCGCATCGCCGAACGGTTCGACCGCATGCTGGAGGCGGGGTTCGTGGCGGAGGTGCAGAAGCTGCTAAACGACGCGAGGCTGATCCCGGATTGGCCTTCGATGCGCAGTGTGGGCTATCGCCAAGCGCTGAGCTTTCTCCGTGGCGAGAGCGACGCGGCAGCGTTCCGTGCCCAGTCAATTGCGGCTACCCGCCAGTTGGCCAAGCGGCAGATCACTTGGCTGCGGGGCTGGGAAGGTGGCCAGGTCTTCGATTGTCTCGATCCAGCTCTGCAACAGGCCGTGCTGGCGAATTTACAAGCGCATTTGGCCGGTCCGGAAACGCTTCAGTAGCAGTGAGTTGCTGACCACGCTGACCGAGGATAGGGCCATGGCGGCACCGGCGATGACGGGATTCAACATGCCAAGGGCAGCCAGCGGCAGAGCCAGCACATTGTAAATAAAGGCGAAGAACAGGTTCTGCCGAATTTTTTTCAGCACCGCGCGGGCTAGTTCGATAGCATCGGCTAAGGCGTGGAGGTCATTGCGCATCAGAGTGATATCGGCGGCCTCGCGGGCGATGTCCGCCCCGGTGTGCATACCGAATCCGACATCGGCGCTGGCCAGTGCGGGAGCATCATTGATACCGTCGCCGACCATGCCGACTGCGCCTCCATCCGACTTCAGGCCGGCCTTGAGGTTGGCCTTGAGGTTGGCCTTGAGGGCGGCAATCGCCATGGCCTTGGCCTGCGGTCTGATTCCCGCCTGGACCTTGTCGATCCCCGCCTCGGTGGCTATGCGCTGAGCGATCTCGGGCCGGTCACCAGACAGCATGTGAACCTCGATGCCTAGGCCTTGCAGACGAAGGACCGCGGCCCGGCTGGTGGGACGCAAGCGGTCTTGCAGGCCAAGGTGGCCGAGCAATTGTTCGCCTGACGCGGTTTCTTCATGCAGCGCAACCCAGGTCAGGTGAGGTGAGGGTGGGGTTGGGGCCGGGCCAAGGGATAGCCAGCGCCCTTCGACGCGGCCCCGCACGCCCTGCCCCGGCCGTTCCTCGAAGGCTTCAACGGGCGGCAGAGGGGCTGAAGCGGCGGCGCGAATGGCCTGAGCAATGGGGTGGCTGGAGCCCTGCTCCAGGGCGGCAGCCAAACGCAGTAGGGCCGCATCGGTTAAACCCATCTCGGGCCATAGCGTCGTGATCTCGATCTGCCCCGTGGTAAGCGTGCCGGTCTTGTCCAGGGCAATGACGCTCAGTTTCTCGCAGCGTTCTAGGGCCTCGGCCGAGCGTACCAGCAGGCCGAGTTGCGCGGCGCGCCCCAAGCCGACCACGACGGCGGTGGGCGTGGCCAGCCCCAAGGCGCAGGGGCACGCAATGACAAGAACAGCGACGGCGGGCACCAAGCCGCTCAGGGCCTCCCCCGTGTATAGCCACCAGCCGGCCAAGGTGAGGGCGGCCAGAGCCAGGATGGCGGGGACGAATAGGGCCGAAACGCGATCGGCCAAGGCCTGGATCGGCGCCTTGGAACCGGCGGCGGTCTCGGTCAGGCGGACAATTTCCATGAGTTGGGTCTGCTCGCCGACGCTGTGCGCCAGCAAGGTGAGAGTCCCGGCCAGATTTTGCGTGCCGGCATAAACGGGCGCTCCGGGGCGTTTTTCGAGCGGCAGACTTTCGCCGGTGAGTAGGGCCTCGTCCACGCTTGATTGGCCGTCTAGGACCTCGCCATCGACGGCAATACGCTCACCGGCCCGAACCCGGATTCGATCACCAGGGCGCAGGTCAGCAATGGGAACCTCAAGCTCACCGATCTCGCCATTCAGCTCACGCAGCACGCGCGCTGTAAGTGGTTGCAGGCGGATCAGGCTCTCAATGGCGGTACTCGTGCCTGCCTTGGCCCGGGCTTCCAGAAGCTTGCCCAGTCGCACTAAAGATATGACAGCCGCTGCCGCCTCGAAATAGACCATGGCGTGTGGCGCGGTGAGCCAGACGGCCGTACTGTAAAAATAGGCGGCGCTGGTGCCAAGTGCGACCAGCACATCCATGTTGGCGCCGCCACCACGCAGGGCGTGCCAGGCGCCCCGGTAAAAACGCGCCCCGGCCCAGAACTGCACCGGCGTGGCTAGCGCCCATTGCAGCCAGAGCGGCAGACCGGTGTGCTGTTGGCCGCCTTCAGCGCCGCCCATGAACAGCATCTGCGCCACCAGTGGCAGGCTAAGCAGGGCGGCGATGGCGAAGATCCAGCCTTCGCGGCGTAACCGGGCCGCCTTGGTGGCCTGGTCTGCCGCACGGGCGTTGGGGTCGATGAGCGTTGCGCTGAAACCGGCAACCGCCACGCTGGCGATCAGTGCGTCCCGGTCAGTCTCGGTGCTCCGGTAGCGGATGCGCGCCGTCTCGCGGGCTAGGTTAACCCAAGCCGACTCGACCCCCGGTTGCGCGTTGAGAACGCGCTCTAGGCGTGCCGAACAGGCCGCGCAGGTCATGCCGGTGATGTTGAGGTCGAGAGTGTCGGTCATGTCAGCGGTGGATGGCCAAGTGGCGTGGGGTCCAGGCCTGGGGTGTCTTGTGGACGAAGCGGGCGCGGGCGACATGGTAACTGGCATCGAAGCCGTAGAAGTTGCGTTGCATGGCAGTCAATTCAGCGGCCCGGCAGGCCGCCAGAGCCGCCTCGTCAAGCAATGCCTTGGGCGCGCAGCTTGCGCCGAATGCTTCAGAATTGGCCATAGCCTGGGCGCGTTGCAGGACGGTACTCATGAAGTTTTCCGATGCCAGTTCCGCATCAATGAGACCTAACCGAACCGCCTCGGCGCTGCCGATCGGCCGGCGGTGCTCCAGAAGGCTGCGATCGGCCATGCGCTGCGGCAGGGTCCAGGTCCAGTATTCCGATCCATACAGGTTGCCCATGTTTTTGTAATGCGGGTTAAGTACCACACCGGCGCGCGCCCAAACGGCGTCGCAGGTCAGGGCCAGAAAAACGCCCCCGGCCCCGGCGTTGCCTTGCAGGGCGGCCACGGTCTGGCGATCAGTGGTTTGGAGGATGGCCAGACACAGATCGTCCATGGCGTTGATGTTGGCCCAGGAGGCATCTGCCGGACTAGCGGCCGCCTCGATGGCGTTGAGATCGAGGCCGTTGCAGAAGAACTCTGCGCCGCCTGCTAGCACCAGCACCCGCGTTGGACGCTGGCAGGCGACTAGCCAGGCTTCGCGCAGGCGCAGGCAGGTCTTGGTGTCGAGGGCGCCGTTGTAAACCTCGAAATAAATCACGCCGACCGCGCCGTGTTCCGTGTAGTGGATCGGATCGACCGGGGTTGTGTCGAGCGCAGGCAGGTCCAGTACGGCGGGAAGATGTTGCGTGAGGGGGCGTTTGATGCCCGCTGAGGGGCCGTGACCAATCTTGGCGTGGCCGATCCACACTGCCCCATCGGTTGTGGCGCGCACCAGTCCATCAGCCGCGTGGCCCAGCAAGGCTCCGGGTGTGCCGATGGCCGGATAGAGCCGGGCGTTGTATAGCCGCACCGGTTCGTCATACAGGCTGTCCAGCCGCCCCGGCGTGCCGTCGCCGCTGTGTATCTTGCGCAGCACGGTGACGGTGTCGTCGTGTGCCCAGTCGATGGGGGCGTCAGCACTACGCAGGACGGGACGGGTCGTGCCGCGCACACCCGGCCAGGCCGCTTGTATAGTGGGTTGCCAGCGACCGGCCTGATGGTCGGCAAAATAGGCCAGGGCCTCGGTTACGGCCTGCACGGTGGCCTCGGTTACCTCGCGCCGGTACAGGCTTGATTTGCTGGTCGTGCGCAGGGTAAATGCGGCCGTTGCCCAGATCGGCCCGGCATCCATGGTCGCCGTGGCCTGCAATACGGTGACGCCCCAGTCGGCCTCCCCTTGCAGAATGGCCCAATCGAGTGCGCTCGGGCCGCGGTCGCCGGGGATGCCGGGGTGCACGATCAGGCAGGGTAGCCGCTGCCATACTGTTTCGGGAATGGCGCGTTTGAGAAACGGCGCTAGAACCAAGTCTGGGCCAAAGAGCGCTACTGCCTCTTCAGTGATGCGATCGTTGATGTCGTATTCAACGGACAGGGTGTGCCCCGCCGCTGCCAGTTCGACAAACAGACGTTGCGTGAGGCTGTTGAAGCTATGGCAAAGAAGGAGGATGCGCATCGGAGGTGTCAGCAGATACGGGGCAACGGCTCACCTGACAGCCAGTCCACCATGCGCCGACCACCGAAGCGGGTTTGCATCTGCACAAAATGATGCGGGTCGTCGGTAATCGAGCCGATCTGAGCTGCGTTGCGGCCCAGCGGGTGGGCGCGCAGGGTTTGCAGCGTTGCTTCCGCCGATGCCGCAGCACAAACCACAATGAGCTTGCCTTCGTTGGCGATATTAAGCGGATCGAGGCCCAGCAGTTCGCAGGCACCTTCCACGGCTGGCTGGATCGGGATGGCGGCCTCCATGAGGGTCATGCCGCAGCGCGATTGCTGGGCGATTTCGTTCAGTGTCGCGGCCAGACCGCCCCGGGTGGGGTCGCGCATCAGGCGCAGCTCAGTGCCACTCGCGATCAGGGCAGCGGTCAACCCATTGAGCGCTGCGCTGTCGGAGACGATGGGCGCGGCAAATTGCAGATTCTCGCGCTGGCTCATGATGGCCATGCCGTGATCGCCGATGGTGCCGGAGATCAGCACCGCGTCGCCGGGCCGGGCATGGGCACCGGACAGATTCACACCATCGAGCAACACGCCGACGCCGGTAGTTGTGATGAATACGCCGTCGGCTTTGCCGCGTTCGACGACCTGGGTGTCGCCGGTGACGATCTGCACGCCGGCACCGTGTGCGGCTGCCGCCATCGATTGCACGATGCGTTCCAGGTCGGCAAGCGGAAAGCCCTCTTCGAGGATGAAGCCGGCGGATAGCCATAGGGGGGTCGCACCCATCACGGCGACATCGTTGACCGTACCATGTACCGCCAGCGCGCCAATGTCACCGCCGGGGAAGAAGAGCGGCGTGATCACATGGCTGTCCGTGGACATCACCAGCCGACCAGGCTGCACAGGTAGCACAGTGCCGTCGTTACCCTGCGCCAAGAGATCGTTGCCGAGGTGTTTGGCGAATAGTTCGCGAATCAGTTGTTGCATGGCGCGACCGCCACCGCCGTGGTTCATGTCGATGTGACCATGTTTGAGGTCGAGCGGGCGGGTGTAGTCGGTTTTCATGCGGGACTCCGGTGTCGGCCATAAGTGTAATGCGCAGCGCAGGCGCCTTCCGACGACACCATGCAGGATCCCATCGGCGTGTCGGGGGTGCAGATCGTGCCAAACAGCGTGCAATCGATGGGCTGTTTGACGCCGCGCAGGATGGCGCCGCAGGCGCAGGCCTTGTGGTCGGGAGCCGGTTGATAGGCGAGGTCGAAGCGGGCCTCGGCATCGAAGCGGGCGAAGCGTTCACGAATCTTGAGGGCTGAGTAGGGTACCTCGCCCAGACCGCGCCACTCAAAATGTTTGCGCAGCTCGAAGCATTCCACCACAAGGGCCTGCGCGCGGCGATTGCCGGCGCGGGAGACGGCGCGGGTGAACTCGTTTTCAACGGCAAAACGGCCGGCGTTAACCTGCCGTACCAACATCAGGATGGCCTGCATGACATCGAGCGGCTCGAAACCGGCGATAACCACCGGCTTACGATATTCCTCGGCGAAGAACTCATAGGGTTGGCTGCCGATGATGGTGGACACATGGGCCGGGCCAATAAAGCCATCCAGTGACACGAGGCCTAGGTCGCGCACCTCGGGTGAGTCGAGGATGTGCGCGATGGCCGCCGGGGTGAGGACATGGCAGCACAACACCGAGAAGTTGTCCAAGCCTTCACGCTCGGCGCCCATGAGTGCGACGGCGGTGGGCGGCGTGGTGGTTTCAAAACCGATGGCAAAGAGCACGACCTCGCGCTTGGGGTTATCACGGGCGATGCGCAGGGCATCCTCAGGGCTATAGATCATGCGAATATCCCCACCTTGTGCCTTGGCACGCAGCAGTGATAAGCCGTCCGAGGCCGGCACGCGCAAGGTGTCGCCATAGGTGCAAAGGATGACGCCGCGCTTGACGGCTAGATAGATGGCCAGATCGATGCGACCGATCGGCAACACGCACACGGGACAGCCGGGTCCGTGGATCATACGCACATGCGCGGGCAACAGGTCGGGAATGCCATAGCGGGCGATGGCATGCGTATGCCCGCCGCAAAATTCCATGAAGGCATAGCGCCGATGGGGCTGTGCTTCGGCGTGAATGGCCCGGGCAATACCTTGCGCCAAGGCTCCATCGCGGAATTCGTCGACGAATTTCATGCGTTCAGGCCGTTGTCGGGTCGACCGCCAGCCCAGCCTCGGCCATTAATTGCAAAGTCTTGCGCGCCTCGTCCGGATCGAGCTTGGTCAGGGCGTGGCCGACATGGAGGATGACGAAGTCGCCGACCTGGACATTTTCGACTAAGGCGATTGAAACCAATTTGCGTACCCCGGCCAGTTCGACGATGGCCTCAAATTCGTTATGCACTTCGATAACGCGGGTGGGAATGGCAAGGCACATCTCAAAACTCCTGTTGGGCGATCCAGGCCTGGCCTAGACTCAATCCGCCATCGTTGGGCGGCGCCTGACGCGCCTCGTAAACGGTGAGGCCACGCTCGTGTAGGCTTTGGCGCAGACGATGGGTGAGGATACGGTTCAGAAAACAGCCGCCGCCCAGGGCGACGCGCTGGAGATTGTGCGACTTGGCCAGGGTCTGCGTCCAGTCAGCCAAGGCCACGGCCAAGCTGGCGTGAAAACGGGCAGCGGCTAGAGCAGGTTCGTGAGCGTGATCGAGCAGGCGTGCAAACAGCGGCTTGAGGTCAAGGACGCCATCCGCGCCAATGCGGTAGCTGTCAGGCCAAGGCTTGGCGTCGCTAGCCGTTTCGGCTAGACCTTCCAGTTGCATGGCGGCTTGGCCCTCGAAGGACACCACGGGGCACAGTCCCAGTAGTCCGGCGGCGGCATCGAAATGCCGCCCCAGGCTAGTAGTGGGTGGGCAGTTCACGCCTTTTTGTAGTAGCTGGGCGACGCCGCTGGCGTTGGCTTGATCGGCAAAGCGCTGGACGATGCTGTCGCTGTCAGCCAAATCAAACAGCACGCTAGCGGCCATACGCCAAGGCTCGCGCGCGGCGCGGTCGCCGCCGGGCAGACGCCGCGCTGCGAGGTGGCTAAGGCGATCAAACCGGGCCCCCTCCACCCGTAACAACTCGCCGCCCCAGGCCTGACCATCCGTGCCTAGGCCGATGCCGTCCAATGCCAGCCCCAAAACCGGTCCGCTCAGATGATGTTCGGCCATCACGGCGGCGATGTGGGCGTGGTGATGCTGCACCGGCACGGCCATTACACCCCATTGCGCGGCGAGCTCCTGCGCTAACCGGGTGCTGTAGAAATCGGGGTGCCGGTCGTGGGCAATGCGTTCGGGTTTGACCTGAAGAATATCCAAGAGATGCTGGGCCACCTCGCGCAGCATGGCACAGGTGGCCGGGTTATCGAGACCGCCAATGTGTTGCGACAGAAAGGCTTCATGGCCCCGCGTGACGCACACGGTATTTTTGAAATAGCCACCCAGCGCCAGAACGGACGGGCCGCTGTGTGCCAAGCGGATGGATGTTGGCGTGTAGCCACGGGCGCGGCGGATAAATTGCGCTTGGTTGTTCTCGAGGCGCAGCAGCGAGTCATCGCAGCGCACCACGATGTCGCGGTCATGCATCAGCCAAGCATCTGCGAGGCCGGACAGTCGGCTGCGCGCCTCGGCGTTGTCGATCACCAGCGGTTCACCACCGGGATTGGCGCTGGTCATGACCAATACCAAGTCTTGCGGCTTATCGATCCAGTCAGTGCCTTGCGGCCGAGCGGCGGCCTCGTGCCAGAGTAGCCAGTGAATCGGCGTGTAGGGGCGCATCAGGCCCAGCCAGGCGAGGCCAGGGGCGATGTTGGGAAATGTGGTATCGGCGCCAGGCTGTTTTTGCAGCAGGACGATGGGGCGCTCGCGGGCATCAAGCTGGGACTGCTCAGCGGAATTGGCCTTGACCCATTGCGCCACCGAGACGAGATTGGCGGCCATAAGCGCAAAGGGCTTGGCGTCACGGCCTTTGCGTTGGCGCAGGCGGGCCACGGCGGCGCCATTCCGCGCGTCGCAGACGAGGTGAAATCCGCCCAAGCCTTTGATGGCGACAATCTCCCCGGCCTGGAGGCGGTGCAGGGTGGCGGCGATGGGGTCGCCATCGATGGGGTCGCCATCACTCGATTCCAGCCACAATCGGGGGCCGCAAACTGCACAGGCCGTGGGTTCGGCGTGAAAACGGCGGTCGGCAGGGGCGTGGTATTCGCGGGCGCAATCTGGGCAGAGTGGGAAGTGCGCCATCGAAGTTTGGGCGCGGTCGTAGGGTAGCCGGCGAGTAATCGTGTAACGCGGGCCGCAATGAGTGCAATTGATGAATGGATAGCGGTAGCGCCGATCCTGCGGGTTAAATAGTTCGGCCAGGCAGTCCGGGCAGGTTGCGCTGTCGGCGCCGATGATGGTGGTTGGCTTACCGGTTCCGCTCTCCAAAATGTTGAAATCCGCGAGGGTCTCGGTGGCGGCTTCATGCTGTCGGTCGATATGGTGGATATCGGCTAGCGGCGGTGCTTCCGCACGCAGTCGTGGTTCGAATTGAGCGAGCGCACCAGCCTCGCCTTGCAATAGGCATTCGACGCCGCCAGCAGTATTGCGAACCCAGCCGGTCAGACCCAGATCCTGCGCCAAGTGCCAGACGCAGGGGCGAAAGCCAACGCCTTGGACCACTCCAGAAATATGCAGGCGATGTTGCATCAGGTGGGACGGAGCTGCGCCTCCAGCTCGGCAACGCGTTGTTGTAGAGCGGCTACCGTTTCCAGTCGCAGTGCTTGGGCATGCTCCATGCCGTGGCGCAGCCAAGCGATCCAAGCCTCAAGCCCTTCACCCGATGTGGCGGAAACCTGGATGACCACCAAGTTCGGATTGACACGATGGGCGTATTCCATACATTGCGCCACATCAAAGCGCAGATGCGGCAACAGGTCGATCTTGTTGAGCAGCATCAGATCGGCGGCATGGAACATGTCGGGGTATTTGAGCGGTTTGTCCTCGCCCTCGGTCACCGACAGGATGACCACCTTGTGCGCTTCACCCAGGTCGAATGCGGCGGGGCAAACGAGGTTACCGACATTTTCGATCAACACCAGGCTGTCGTCAGCAAGACCCAGGGTGTCCAAGGCATGGCCAACCATGTGGGCATCCAGATGGCAGCCCTTTCCGGTGTTGATTTGTAGCGCCATGGCGCCCGTGGTGCGGATGCGATCGGCGTCAAACTGGGTTTGCTGGTCACCTTCGATGACCGCCAGTGGTGTGCTATCCGCCAGTCGGCGGATGGTTTCGACCAGCAGCGAGGTCTTGCCCGAGCCGGGGCTGGATACCAGGTTGACGGCGAACTGGCCGTGCGCGTGGAAGCGTTGGCGGTTGGCTGCAGCGTGGCGGTTGTTTTGGCCGAGAATGTCCTGCTCAATACGCACCATGCGTGCCTGCGACAGACCTGGTGCGTGGGCATGCGCGGGGCCGAGGCCATAATGATGCGGGTGGTCATGGTGGTGTTCGTGATCGTGCGAATGGCTGTGCGTGGTGCCATCCGCATGGGTGTGTGCATGGTCGAACCCATGGCCATGGGTTTGGCCTTCGATCTTTGTTTCACCTTGGCCGCAGCCGCATACCGTACACATGGTTAATCCTCACTCCGCCAGCAAATCCTTGACCCGCATCTCACTCCCGCCAGTTACTTGCACCGGGTGTTTTCCGCACTGCGGACAGGGGTCATACAAAGCCTGCAGGGTGACCTCTGTCTGACACGACAGGCACCACCCTTTGCCCACAATCTCGATCAACTCCACTCGCGCCGCCTCCGCTAAGCTGCCCTTGAATACAATTTCAAGACACTGACGCAGTGCCTCCGGTTCGACGCCTGAAAGTGTACCGATTTCCAGACGAACTTCGGTAACCCGTTGCAGGCCTTGGTCAAGAGCGGCACCTTCCACGATCTGGAGGACGCTTTCAGCGAGAGACATCTCATGCATGGCAGAAAAAACCCGGCACTAAGCCGGGCTTGGCAAGATCCGGGCCTAAACCAGCCCGGTTAGCAGGCCGGCGCCGAGGGTGGCGACTCCCGCGCCGATCAGCCGCGGTAGCCATACCGAGCGGGCCAGAAGGTAAAGGCCAGCTAAAAGACCGCTGATGTGGAGAGCCAGGGTGGCCAACATCATGCCTGAGAGGGTGGCAAAGGCCTGTGTGGAGGGGAGTTCAGTTCCATGCGCGATGCCATGGAAGAGGGCGAAGCCACCGATGAGACCCAGGGCCAGACTGGTCGGCAGGTGGGCGCGGGTGGCTAGCAGGAGGCCCAACACCAGCAGCGATGCTGCAAGCATTGGCTCAACGGCTGGCAGGGTCAGGCCGGCAAGGCCAAATACAGCGCCCACTAACAGCACGCAGGCGAAGGCCAGGGGGGCGGCCCAGATACGCCGGGTGGCCAGGGCGCTCCACAGACCGACCCCGAGCATGGCCAGCAGGTGATCCATGCCGGTGAAGGGATGCAGGAATCCGGCGATGAAGGCCGCCCCATGGGGCATGCCGGCATCCGCTCCGCCGTGCGCCCAGGCGAGGCTGGGCAGCACAAGTAACAGGGCGATGGGAGCGGCAACGGAAATAGACGATCTGCGTTTCATGGCGGACTCCGGAGATAGGAATGAGCGGTTGTGCTTCATGGGGAGGTTAGGATGGCTGAGGTGCAAGCTGCTGATTGGCGGGTGTGGGAATACGACGAGACCGGGGGTGGATGCCGGCCTGTTCCAGCTCAAGGAGTGTGACGGAGACCAGTTCGGGCAGACGCGCGGCGACTCGGGGAGACAGCGCCATGCCCAGCGCCAGGCTCTCGGGTTCGATACCGATAACGATGACCTGCTGCGGCGCCTCGTCCGTGAGCACAAGTGTCGCCAATACATCAGACAGCCCCACTTGATGCGGCGATAATTTGTGGCGCAGACGGGCGGGGACTTCGTCACCGCGCAGGATGACCAAGTCGCCCGGCGCGCGGCCGGCGTGAATGACATCGAGCATGATGAGCAGATCGACGCCGGTCAGCGGTTCCAAGAGTTCCATGCCACAGGTGCCGCCATCAATTAACTCGACTCCGGGTGGGAACTCGTAGCTACGCTCAAGTAACTCAAGGGCCCGCACCCCCAGCCCTTCGTCGGAAAGGAGGAGGTTCCCGACTCCAAGGAGGACTGTATGTTGCGGGATCGGGGTGCGGGTCGAACTCATGATAAAGAATCGTCAGGCGCAAAGACTCGTACCGCAGCCTTGGGTGGTTACCTTGATGGCATCGCGGCCATCGGCATCGACCATATGCACGGCACAGGCCAGGCAGGGGTCGAAGGAATGCACGGTGCGCAACACCTCCAGCGGGCGCTCTGAGTCAGCCACCGGGTTGTCGAGCAGGGAGGCCTCGTACGGGCCAGGCTCGTCTTTTTCGTTCCGCGGCGCGGCGTTCCAGGTCGTTGGTACTACGGCCTGATAATTAACGATCTTGCCGTCATTGATGACCACCCAGTGGCTCAAGACGCCACGCGGGGCCTCGTGGAAGCCAACGCCGCTGATCTCGCCCTTCGGAAAGACGGGATTGTTGAAGGTCTTGGTGTCGCCTCGGCCGATGTTGCCCACCAGCAGTTGCCACTGGTTGGCCAGTTCATCAACCTGCACGGCACAGGATACGGCCCGCGCGGCATGGCGGCCAATGGTTGAATGCAGGGCAGCCACCGGGATCTTGGTCTTGGCGATGGCACCCGCCGTATCGAGCACAAAGTTGAGCGTTTTGATGGTGGGCTGGTGACCGGCGCCGACCATGGCCAACACTCGTGCCAGCGGTCCGACCTGGGCCGGCTGGCCTTGGAAGGTTGGCGATTTGACCCAGGAATATTTGCCGTCGTCCTGAAAGTCGGTGTACTGCGGGTTGGTTTCGCCCTTGTATGGGTGCAGCGCACCCTTGCCACTCTTGTACCAAGCGTGCTTGGCGCTTTCGGCCACATTGTCCTCAAAAAACGGATCGCCAAAGCGGCTGATGGCCTTGAATTTGGCTGGATCGCCGTCCGGGACATGCCCGCCGGGCAGGGCGAACTTTGTGCCCTTGCCATCGAGGGGAATATCCGGGACGCTCAGGTAATTGGTGATCCCTTTGCCATAGCCCAGCCAATCGGCATAGAAGGCGCCGATGGCGGCGACATCGACCACATAGACATTCTTGACAAAATCGGCCAGCTCATCGATCCAGCCCTTGACCGCCATCAGCCGCTCGATGGTGAGCACGGATTGCGAGTCAGTGGCGATTGGGTTGGCTACGCCGCCCACCGCTACATTCTGAATGTGCGGGGTCTTGGAGCCAAGAATGGAGACGATCTTGTTGGCTTTGCGCTGGATCTCCAGCGCTTGCAGGTAGTGCGCCACGGCTAGCAGGTTGACATCGGGCGGTAGCTTCATCGCCGGGTGGCCCCAGTAGCCGTTGGTGAATATGCCGAGCTGGCCGGTGCCGACGAAGCCTGCCAGCCGTTCCTTGACCTGGGCGAACTCGTGCCGGCTATTGCCCTTCCAAGTGGAAAGCGATTCAGCCAGTTGTGCGGTCTTGACTGGGTTGCCCTTCAGGGCTGAGGTGACATCGACCCAGTCGAGCGCCGAGAGATGATAGAAATGCACAATGTGGTCATGCACCGCGTGCGCCAGGATGATGAGGTTGCGGATATATTGCGCGTTGACTGGGATCTCCAGGTCGAGGGCGTTTTCTACCGCGCGCACGGAAGCCATAGCGTGTACCGTCGTGCAGACACCACAGATGCGCTGGGTGATGGCCCAAGCATCGCGTGGGTCGCGGCCGATCAGGATCTGTTCAACGCCGCGCCACATCTGGCCGGAAGCCCAAGCTTTTTTAACCTTGCCGCCATCTACTTCACAGTCGATACGCAGGTGCCCCTCGATACGGGTGATGGGGTCGATGGTGATGCGTTTACTCATTTTGCGTCTCCTGATTAGCGGGCGATCTTAACCGGCTCAACCTTGGGCAAGATCGGCAGCCAGCGGACGAGGACGATGTAACCGAGGATCTCGGCGGCGATGATGCCGATAGTGACCAGCAACTCCGGCAGCGACGGGAAGTAGTGCCATCCGGCACCCGTTTGGTAGCCGATGAGGAAGCCATTCAAGCGCAACATCAGCGTGCCAACGATGAGGGCAACGGCCGAGATCAGCAGGCGATCGGGACGGCGGCGCGCAGCTGGACTGGCCAACAGGATCACGGGGAGGATGAAGCCGGCCATCTCGATCCAGAAGCTCGTTGCCATGACATTCGGCTCGAAGGCCTCAGCCCAAGCGCCGCGCCATGCAAGATCGACGGTACGCATGACCAGATAGATGACTAGGAACCACCACATCACTAGCGACAAGCGGCTGATCAGATCGGCTTCGAAGGGGCGTTTAAAGCCGGACGCCGAGAGGCAGGATTCGAGGATGACCACGGCATAGCCAACCGTGATGGCCGTCATCAAGAAAATGAGTGGCAACATCATGGTCTGCCAGAGGGGGTTAATTTGGGTGCCAAACACGATCAGCAGGGATCCCAGTGAAGACTGGTGCATGGAGGGCAGGAGGACGCCCAGGCCGATGAAAACGAACATCCAGTTCGACAGCTTTTTCTTCAGGTCGCTGCGGCCAAGGCGTTCTAGGAAGGCTGGCGAAAACTCGATCCACATCACGCCGATGTACAGGGTGATACAGACGGCGACCTCGAACATGACCGAATTAACCTGCGCCCAGGGCGGGAAAAAGATGTGCCAGGTGTTCCAGTAGCGGCCTAGGTCAAAGATGACCGAGGCCCCGGCGAGGGTGTAGCCAAACAGACTACCCAAGAGGGCTGGGCGTACCAAAGGGTGGTACTCGCCCTTGTTGAAGATGTAGACCAAGAGGGCAATGGCATAACCGCCGCAGGCGAAGGCCGAACCGGCCATGACATCGTAAACGACCCAAATGCCCCAGCTATAGCCATCGTTGATATTGGTCACCGAACCGATCCCAAAGATGAAGCGGATCAGCAGGATCACTGCCGCGATACCGGCCAAGCCGGCCAAGGTTACCGTCAGCGGGGTGACGAGCGGGCCACCCAGCGGGGCGGGCTTTTCAGCGTGACTCGACATGTTCATCTCCTAGGCCTCGTTCTCGTCGTCCGGGCGTGCAGTGCGTTTCGCGGCGATGACCAGCCCACCCAGCACCACAGCCGGTAAGGCCAGCCAGCCATAGAGGTCGTGTTGCAAGGTCTCCGAGACGCTAGCGAAGGAGCGTTCGGGCAGTTCTGGCATACCGAGTTTTTCCATTGGCACGGCAGAGATCTTCAACACTTGGGTGCCGCCCAGTTCGCGGTCGCCATAGACGCGGGGCAGGTATTGCGCAGTTAGTTTGGCCTCGTAGATATCACCGCTACCCACACGGCCGCGCTCAATACGGGTGATGCTGCCGGGTTTTAGGGCAACGCGACGCTTGGCTTCCTGCATCAACTGGTCGACCGGACCGTAGAGTGTGGCACCGGTCGGACAGACCTGGGCACAAGCCGAGTATTTGAACTTGTCGCCCGGCTTGAGGTGATTACACAGCTCGCATTTCACGATTTTCGGGAAGGCCTTGTCGTACTCAAAGCGTGGGATGCCAAACGGGCAGGCGACCACACAGTAACGGCAACCGATGCAGTCCTTCTCGTCATAGGTCACGATGCCGGTAACGGGGTCTTTTTTCATCGCCGAGACGGGGCAGGCTGATACGCAAGATGGGTCGACGCAGTGCAGGCAGGAGTGCTTGATGAAGGCGTGGCCGTCAACCTCGCGGTCCTTTTGTGTGGCATTGCCTTCCTTGTAGGCCTTGATGATGTTCTTGGTGCGGCCGGACAAATCTTGTGGCGTATCCCACAGGTTTTCTGCCGTTGAAAACTCGGGTGGCAGGTTGTTTGATTCCTTGCAGGCTGAAACACAAGCCTTGCAGCCGATGCACAGGGTGCTGTCATACAGGAGACCCACCGCTTTGGGCGGCAGGGTCAGATTGGGGCGCGCCTGCACTGCGGGTGCGGTACCGAGGCTTAGTGCCGCGCCACTCGCCACCGCCCCTTGCAGGAACTGACGGCGTGTGGTGCTCATGACGAGGCTCCAGAATCTTTGTGTGAACCCGTTTCAACCGGGGTGCCTTTGCCGAGATTTTGCGCTAGCTTGGCGGTCCCAGCGGCGGCGGCACCGGCAATGGCAGCGAGCGCGGCAGCGCTGGTAAAGTCAAAGCGATTGCCTTTGCTTTCATGTACACCCGGGAAACCCAGAGGCGGCGTGACGCTCTTCAGCTCAGCTAAGGCGTGGATTGGTTTGGTGAACCCCACGCCCTTCTCGGTGCAGCCGATGCAGGGGTGGCCACAGCCGACAGGCCAGTTGCCTTCACCCGCGTCCCCAAAGCCAATGGTCGGACAGTTGGCGTAAGTCTCTGGGCCCTTGCAGCCCAGTTTGTACAGACACCATCCGGCCCGATGTCCAGAGTCGCCAAATTCAAGGGCAAACCGACCCGCGTCGAAATGCGGGCGACGCTCGCAGTTTTCATGGATTAGGCGCGAGTAAGCGAATTTGGGACGGCCCAGTTGGTCGACCTCGGGCAGCTTGCCGAAGGTGAGGAAATGCACGACGGTGGCGAGGAAGTTGTACGGATTGGGTGGGCAGCCCGGGATGGTAACGACCGTCTTACCCAACACCTCGGCGACGCTAGAAGAGCCGGTTGGGTTAGGGCCAGTGGCGGGCATACCACCCCACGAGGCGCAACTGCCGATGGCAATGACCGCTGCAGCGTCCTTGGCGCATTCCTTCAGCATATTGACAGCGGTTTGACCGCCGACCTTGCAATAGATGCCGCCGTCTTTAGTCGGGATGGCGCCCTCCACGACCAGCACATATTGGCCCTTGTGTTGCTTCATGGCCGCCTTGCGCGCCGCCTCGGCCTGATGACCGGCCGCCGCAAACAGGGTTTCGTGATAGTCGAGCGAGATAATATCGAGGATCAGCTTTTCCAGCGTCGGGTGTTCGGCGCGCAGCAGGGATTCGGTGCAGCCTGTGCATTCCTGGAAATGCAGCCAGATGACCGAGGGGCGTTGCTTCGCAGCGACGGCCTTGACGATGGCGGCCTCGGCTCCAGCCGGCAGGCCCATCGTCGTGGCCAAGGCGGCACACAGCCCCAGAAAATCCCGTCGCGAGATACCTAGGCGGTTCTCAAGCGCTTGGACTTCGGATGCTTCCCGCAGGGCGCGGAGGTCAGTAATCTCCATGGTATTCAACCTTTCATTGAGGCTTGTTACAGACGAACCCAAAGGCAAACCTAAAGATTTGAATACCTGTAAATTAGAAACTATTACGGGTCTTTACAATGTGGATATCCACAATTACTGTTATGGCCATAAGTTATTTGAATGCAAGGGATTTGCGCAGGCGGCTCCGTGGCGGCACCGTAGCCGGCGGTTATTCGCCAGACAGCCGCTGTCCGGCCCCCGCGCTATCCGTGGCTATGCGGGCCGAGGCCCGTGATCAGGTAGACGATCACCACACCCATCAGCATTAGCAATAGCTGGCCGACGGCGTCCTTGAAGCGACGATGGTGATGCAGTTCCGGGACCAAGTCGGCGATGGCGATATAGATGAAGCTGGATGCAGCCACGACCAGGACATAAGGCACCGCCGCCTGCAGGTTAGCTAGGGCAAAATAGCCTAGCAAGCCGCCGAGCATCATGGTTGCCCCGGACAGGGCGTTGAGCAACAGGGCACGCCGCTTGCTCATGCCGGTGCTGAGGAGAACCATGAAATCACCAATCTCTTGCGGCAGTTCATGGGCAAGGACCGCGCCGAGCGTAGCCCAGCCCAGATGGGGGTCGGCAAGAAAGGCCGCCGCGACCAGAATTCCATCAACAAAATTGTGCAGGCCGTCGCCGAGGACGATCAGAAGCGTCCGATTGGCGTGATGGCCATGGCCGTGATGATGATCGTGGGCCGGATTGTCACATTGCACGGCGGCTTCGCCATGCGAGTGGCGCCAGAGAGCCGCCTTTTCGAGCAGAAAGAAAACGATGATGCCGGCCAAGGTGATCTGTCCCACCTGATCCGCCGCTACGCCAAGTTCGATGGCCTCGGGCAACATCCGGGTAAACGCGAAGGTGAGCATAATGCCCACCGCAAAGGCCACCATACGGTCGGCAAAGCGCGGTAGCCAGGTCAGGGCTAGAGTAGCTGCCAGGAGGACGCTGAGGACACCGCCAATAAAAGTGGCGAGCAGAATATCAACAAGAAGCATGAGGGGCGAAGCCTAAAGCGGGAATGAGCGGATTGTCAGCGCCGCAGTCGCTTTGGGCAAGGGCCCGGATGCAGCTTTATGGGTTGCTGGGGGTATCGGTCGGCCCGCCCTGAGCCTTCCAGCCCACCATTCCACCCTGGAGGAGTCGCAGGTTGTCGTAGCCCGCGACGCGCAAGGCAAAATGCGCTTGCGCTGAGAGCATGCCCGAGTCGCAATAGACCAAAACCAAGCGATTACGCGGCACTTCTTGGCGGCGTGCCAAAAGTTGGCGCCATTCGATGTTGACGGCGCCGGGGATTTTTCCACTCGCTGCGCGTTCGGGGCTGCGGGTATCGATGAGATAAAAAGACTTCCATTCGCCACCGACGATCTGGGCCGGGGTGACTACACCGCCGCCGTAGTCGGCAAAATCAAAATAACCTTCCATGGCCTCCGTAACGGGGTCGGCGGCATGACCAAGACTGGACAGGGTGATGAAGGCAAGAAAGATCAGGCGGCGCATGGGAGGAGGGAAGGATCTGGATGGCCGTCATGATCCCAAAAGGGCTGGCCATTCGTCCAGTGACGAAAAGACTAGTTGTGCTCTACACCGGGCGCCTTTTAGGCGGCGCTCGGCCGCTTCGGGGTCACTACGGGGCCGTGATTCAACCGGCCATGCGCTGTCCGTGTTCGCGGGTGTTGTGGAAATGGATCTTCGGCCATTTTTC
Source organism: Burkholderiales bacterium (assembly GCA_005790965.1). Taxonomy (GTDB): domain Bacteria; phylum Pseudomonadota; class Gammaproteobacteria; order Burkholderiales; family Thiobacillaceae; genus QYQG01. Next base: position 22,359 of record SXTL01000044.1, read on the forward strand.
CATGGCCAAGCCCAGACTGACCGAGTTGGGCGACAGAAACACCAGGTTGCCATCAACATCGTGGCCCAGACGCAGGGCGTTGGCGCGGGTGAATTCGGCCAAGTGGGCGGTGTCCTCGCAGGTCACCCAACGCGCGGTGTGAATGTCGGAGCGTTCAAAAATCGCATCGACGCCGTACTCGCTTTTCAGGCGGTGTTCGACCACTTCAAATTGCAATGGACCGACCGCACCCAGCAACAGCGTGGTCTCGACCATCGGCGTGAAGACCTGAATGGCGCCTTCCTCGCCCAGTTCTTGCAAGCCTTTTTGCAACTGCTTGGACTTGAGCGGATCGCGCAGGCGGGCGCGTGAGAAAAGATCCGGTGCGAAATAGGGAATGCCTTTGAAGGTGACGGGGGTGCCTTCGCACAGCGCGTCGCCGATCTGCAATTGGCCGTGGTTGTGAATGCCGATGATGTCGCCGGCATAGGCCTCTTCCATGCGGGTGCGCTCGTTCGCCATGAATACCACCGCGTTGGCGATCTTGATCTCTTTGCCAGTGCGCCGGTGTTTGACCTTCATGCCGGGCGTGTACTGCCCGGAACAGACCCGAAAAAAGGCGATGCGGTCGCGGTGGTTGGGGTCCATGTTGGCCTGGATTTTGAACACAAAGCCGCTGAATTGACGGTCTTCCGGGGCAACGGTGGTAGCGCTGCCATCCGCCCGCACGGCCTCGCGCGGTTGTGGCGCTGGGGCCCAGTCAATCAAGGCCTTGAGAATCTCGCGCACGCCGAAGTTGTTGATACCAGACCCGAAGAACACCGGCGTTTGCACACCCCGCAGAAAATCAGCGGGACTGAAGGCCGCGCCGGCACCTAACACCAGCTCGGTTTCGTCGCGCATTTGCTCGAATTCCATCGGACATTGCGCTTCGAGCGCCGCAACCGCGGCGCCGCGCAAGGTTTCAAAACCCTGATCGGCGCGTTCCTCGCCCGGGACAAAGCGCAGCACCGAGTCGTCAAGCAGGTGATAGACGCCCTGGAAACGCTTGCCCATACCAATGGGCCAAGTGACTGGCGCGCAATGGATTTTGAGCACCGACTCGATCTCGTCGAGCAACTCGATGGGGTCGCGGACCTCGCGGTCCATCTTGGTGATGAAGGTGATGATTGGCGTGTTGCGCAGGCGGCACACCTCCAACAACTTGATGGTCTGTTCTTCCACGCCCTTGGCGGCGTCCACCACCATCACGGCGGCATCGACGGCGGTCAGCACGCGGTAGGTGTCTTCAGAGAAATCTTGGTGGCCGGGGGTGTCAAGCAGGTTGATGACGCAGTCGTTGTACTGAAACTGCATCACCGAGCTGGCCACCGAAATGCCGCGCTGCTTCTCGATGTCGAGCCAGTCGGAGGTGGCAAATTTGCCGCTCTTTTTGGCCTTGACCGTCCCAGCCATCTGGATTGCGCCGCCGAACAGCAAGAGCTATTCGGTCAGCGTGGTTGTGCCAGCATCCGGGTGGGAGATGAGGGCAAAGGGACGCCGCCGCGCCGCCGCGCGGGCGATGGGTGAATCCGACACGATTAGGACTGCTGGATGCCAGCGACGACCCAGCGCTCGGTGCCCGCTTCGCGAACCAGGTGCCAAACCTCGTCGAACGGGGTGTCCACGCCATCTTCGCGCAGTTGGCCGGAATAGCGCACGCTGACGATCTGACGGCCACCTTCCTCGGCCCAGTCGGCCACTTCGGCCTCGAGGTTGAGGACATCGGTTTGGCTCGTGGCGTCGCGACGACCCTCGATATCGAGTTTTACCTCGGCAAACATCTCGGGCGAGAGAAAGCTACGCAGATCATTCAGATTGCCGGCATCGTGGGCGGCCTGCAGGCGAATGAAGGTAATTTTGGCCAGACGCACAAAGGCCTCGCGGTCAAAATCGGCCGGCAGGGGAGTGGCGGGTGCAGGTGTGGGAGTGCTGCCGCCAGCCATCGTTGGTCGCTCTTCTTGGGGTTCGAAACGCCCGGCAGGGCCATTGGCCGCGTATTGCAGGGGTTGCGGACGGCGGTTGCGGTTCATGAACCAACGCACGGCCATGAACGCGACCAGGGCGAGGAGAGCCATCATGAGAAAGTTAGCCATCTCCTCACCAAAACCGAAGTGCGAGGCGAGAGCCGCCAAGCCCAGACCGGCGGCCAGACCCGCCAAGGGGCCCATCCAGGAACGCTTTTGGGGGGTGGCTTGCGGGGCGGCGGTCGGCTGACGCGGGGCTTGTTGCGGGGTGGCTTGGCGCTGCATTCCGGAGGAACGCCCCCCGCCCATGCGGCGCGCCTCGGCGTCCGGGGTTACGAGGGCAAAGGTGATGAACACGGTGAAGAGAGCTAGCAGGAAGGATTTCATGGGTCTATCCAAGATCAAAAAGAGGTTGCATTGTACTGTAGGCGCGGAGCGGTTAGCGCGAAGCAGCGGCCACAGTGCTCGCCCCCTGCCGCGCTGTCGCCACCGTCTTGGTCAGCGCGTGGGGCGCGGCGCATGTGGGGGTCTTATTCCGCGTCGGATTCCGCTGCTGGGCCATGTTTACCGCCGGCCAGCTTGTCCATGAGGGCGAACATGACACCCGAGACGACGAAGGTCATATGCAGACCCACCTTCCAGGCCAGTTGTGAGTCAGTCAAGGTCTCCACATGCATGAAAGCCTTAAGCAGTTCAATACCCGAGATGGCCACGATGGAGCCGATCAGTTTCATCTTAAGGTCGGCAAACCCCACATGTCCCATCCACGAGGGCCGATCCTCATGGTCGCTGGTTTCAATCTTGGACACAAAATTTTCGTAACCGGCAAAAATGATAATGATCAGAAGGTTGGCGATCATCACCACATCAATCAAGGTCAAGATGCCGATGATGACATCGCTCTCGGCCCCGTTTAACGCAATAGGCACGAAATGGATGAATTCCTTGACGAAGCTCACCAGCAACAGAGCGATGGCCAGCACCAGGCCGACATAAAACGGCGCCAACAGCCAACGGCTGTTGAACATCATCACTTCCAGTCCGTGTTCAAGTTTTTTCATGAGGGTCCTTTAGGGGTTTTCAATCAACGCCCGGCTTCCAGCGCGGCACTGCGCTCTTCCAGCGGCGGGTGGGTCATAAACAGGGCGCGGATGCCGGAAGGCCGACCCCCGTTGATGCCGAAGGCCGCCATCTTATCCGGTAACGGCGCCGGATCGTGCAAGGATTGCAACCGGCGCAACGCATTAATCATGCCCTGACGGCCGGCCAGGCTGGCGCCACCGGCATCGGCGCGGAACTCGCGCTGGCGCGAGAACCACATCACAATCATCGAGGCGAGGACGCCCAAGATCAGCTCGGCGATGATCATCGTGACAAAAAACGCTGGCCCCTGGCCTCGCTCGGTCTTGAAGATGACCTTGTCCACCAGATGGCCACTGCCACGCGAGAAGAACATAACGAAAGTGTTGACCACGCCCTGAATCAAGGCCAAGGTCACCATATCACCGTTAGCCACATGCGAGATCTCGTGGCCTAGCACCGCCTCGGCCTCGGCACGGGTCATGCGGCCGAGTAGCCCGGTCGACACCGCGACCAACGCGTTGTTCTTGTTCGCCCCGGTGGCAAAGGCGTTGACATCCGGCGCGTCATAAATGGCCACTTCCGGCATGCCAATGCCAGCGGCCTGGGCCTGACGAGCGACCGTCTCCACCAGCCAACGCTCCTCGGCGTTTTGCGGCTGGGTGATGACCTGCGCGCCAACCGCCATCTTGGCCGACCACTTGGAAATGGACAGGGAAATCAACGAGCCGCCAAAACCCATGACGGCGGCAAAGATCAGCAAGGCCTGCAAGTTGAGACCGTTTTCGTTGAGATAAGGCTCCACGCCAAGGAGTCGCATGGTGACGGAAAGCACCAGGACGATGGCGAGGTTAGTGGCGAGAAACAACACGATGCGTTTCATAAAGGGCTCAGAAGAGGAAGTTTCCAGAGTCGCTATTGTGGGGCTATTGCGCGGGATTTCAAGACAGGCCCCTGCCGGCCGGAAATGCAAAAAAATACCCCCCCCCCCCGAAATAACCAATATAATGCGAGCAGATTTATAAAGATGATTGTGTACAAAATAGGTAGACACCAGATTCAGGAAAAAACGCTGCAAGATGGCTTCGAACCAGTTCATAGCCGTGTTGAGATATTGGGCGCTGTGGCCCATAAAGTTTGCGATCACTAACCCCAGAAACTGTAAAACAATGGTAGCGATGATGGCAAAAATACTTGACCCCGAAAGGCTAAAGGCGCAGGCCCGCTGGTATGTGCTGCAAAGCAAACCACGCGAAGAAAAACGGGCGCTAGAAAACCTTCGCAATCAGGGTTTTGAGTGTTTGTTGCCGATGTATTCCCGCGAGCGCTTGCGGCGCGGCAAACGCGAACAGGTGGATGAGCCGTTGTTTCCGCGTTACCTGTTTGTTCATCTCGATCAAATCACCAGCAACTGGTATGTCCTGCGTAGCACCTACGGCGTGACCAATATCGTGCGTTTTGGCCAGATTCCGGCGGCGATTTCCGATGACATCGTCGCCCGCTTCGTGCACTGCAACCCAGCTGATCGGCATTTGTTCAAGCCGGGCGAAGCGGTGGACATTGCGCGGGGTCCCTTTGCCGGCCTGGAAGGGGTCTATGACCAGGACGACGGCGAACAGCGGGTCATCATCCTGCTTGATTTCATGTCCAAACAACAACGCCTGTCCCTGCCGGTCGGCGATATCGCCAAACATTGAGTTGGACTAAGCGCGTCATTGAATGACCGCGCGCTGCGTGGGTCTTCTATAACAGATCCAGTACCGGCCGGTGGCCAGCCCTCTGGCGGATGTTTAAAGATCGCACTCTTAGGATCGCACAGCCGTCATGTTTTTCTGATCTAATCGCGCTACATGCATACGAACCTGAAGCGACCATGAGTGAAGGCCACATGGAAGTCCCATTGCCCGATTTTTATCTGGAAGGGACGGGTGGTCCGTTTCAGAGCGCCGATTGCCAAGGGCGTCTGACGGTGTTGTATTTTTATCCCAAGGACAACACGCCCGGCTGCACCACCGAAGGGATGGACTTCGCCCGGTTGTACCCCGAATTTGCGGCGGCCGGTTGTGCACTGTTCGGTGTGTCACGCGATAGCCTGAAAGCGCATGCCAATTTCAAGTCCCAGTTAAAGCTGCCATTTGATCTGTTGTCCGACCCGGACGAAGTGGCGTGTACGGCGCTGGGTGTGATGAAACTCAAGAATATGTACGGCAAACAGGTGCGCGGTATCGAGCGCAGCACTTTTCTGATTGATCGCAACGGGGTGATTGTGCGAGCGTGGCGCGGCGTCAAGGTGGCCGAGCATGCCAACACGGTCCTGCTTGCGGCCAAGCTTTTTTCTTCAACCTGACCTGGAACCGATATGGCGCGCACTCCCCGTCCCAAAGCTCCCGTAATGTCATCCCCTGCCGCGTTGGCTCCTGACAAGACGGCCGCCACGAAGGCGGTGACCCAGAAGTCGGCCACCCTCAAGGCGACGGTAGGTAAATCGAAGTCGCCGACCAAGCTGTTTGTGCTCGATACCAATGTCCTGATGCACGATCCCACCTCGTTGTATCGTTTTCAGGAACATGACCTGTATCTGCCGATGGCGGTGCTGGAGGAGTTGGATCACAACAAAAAGGGGATGAGCGAGGTGGCGCGCAACGCGCGGCAGGTGAC
>SXTL01000045.1 GCA_005790965.1 Burkholderiales bacterium
GCATAGACATCCCCGTCTTGCAGGTTCTCGATGATCGCGGCGATGGGCGCGATAGAGGACTTCGCATCGGTGGACTGAATTGGGCTATAGCGCAGATTATCCAGCGCGTCCGCCCAGGATCGGCAGAGATTGTCGAGATAATGTCCATCGGCCTCAGCCGCCCAAACCAAGTGAATAGACGCGGCCTGTTCAAGATTGAAGACTTGCTGGATCAGGCTCTTGATGGGTGCAAAGCCGGCGCCCCAGGCGACCAGCAACACGGGCCGCGTGGATGTCGTGTCAAGGACAAAACGCCCGCTCGGCCCGTGCAGGTGGAGCACATCTTCCTTCTTCAGGCTGGTGAAGATCTCCCGCACAAACGGGGTGTTGGCGCGCGGAATATGAAATTCCAGGCGCCGATCTTCACAGGGACAACTGGCCACCGGGTATTCAGCCCGCAGTCCGGCAAAACCGAGTTCGACCCGTTGCCCGGAAAGAAATTGCAGGCGTTGGCTGCGCGGTGTCACCAGATGGACGATACACATCGCATCGCTTAATTCGACCTTTTGCACCCGGGCGTCGATATCCTGCTCCGGCAGCCCCTCCACGGTCTGTTCGCCTGCCTCGATCACCAAGTCGCTAACCGCCGTGTAGGAGCACATCAGGAAGTGTCCATCAGCCCGTTCGCGTTCACTGAGAACAAAGTCATGCGGATGTACCTTGGTCACCTGCCCGGCGGTCAGGCGTGCCTTACATTCCCCACAATTGCCATTACTGCAACCGTATTTGAGCGGCAAACCGGAGCGGAGCGCGGCCTCCAGCACGGTGTGGTTGCCCTCGACAAAAAACTCCTCGCCCGAGGGTTGCACACGCACATGGGCCGTCATCAATCGCATGAGATTCTCCTTTGCTAACAGGGCCAGTGCCCGTCCGCTTTCGGCGGGTGCCGCCGCCCATTGTTCGCGTAACCACTGCCGCAAATCCTGCACGGCCTGAGCGACCGGCGTACCGCCCCGTTCGGCGGCATCCTGAAAACGATCTTCCAGCCAACCCAGAACACGCTGCTGGTAGTGGAGCAGGGACTGGGCCGCCGCATATTCCTTGCCCATCTCAAAGAGCCGTTCAGCAAGAATTTCCTGACTTGGCAAAACGCGCTCGCGCAGGCGCTTGCCATAGGCTTTTTCCTTGATTTCGGTGACATGCTGAACCTCGCCATCGTCTTCCCAGCGAACCTCGGGAAAGACACGCAGCAACTCGTCCAAATCGATCATGCCATCAAAGGTGGCTATTTCACCGTGGTGGATCATGGCCTGCAGCGTCGAGCGGGGCACACCCACCAGACGAGCGACTCGGGATAAAGGTAATTGATGTGACATGGTCTCCTCACACACTTGCACGGGGCGTGTAGGTGGATAATAGCGGCACCCCTACCGCAATGCATCCCCCGCCCCGCCCCATGCTCAATCTCACCGTTCGCCCCCCTCACCCTCGGGCCGCCGAACATTTGGCCAAGGCCGGCATTCCACCCCTGCTGGCGCGCCTCTATGCCGCCCGTGGCATTCAAGACAGCCAGCAAATTCGCCACACGCTGCACCAGTTGGAACCCTTTGGCAGCCTGCTGCAGATTGAGGCGGCTGCCACGCGTCTGGCTGACGCCATTGCCGGTCAAGAAAAAATTCTTGTGGTCGCCGACTACGATGCCGATGGCGCCACTGCCTGCGCCTTGGCCACCGCCGGACTGCGCGCGCTAGGCGCCTTGGTGGCGTGGCTGGTCCCCAACCGTTTTGACGATGGTTATGGACTCACCGCCGAGATTGTCGCCCAAGCCGCAGCGCACACGCCGAAGATTCTGCTCACGGTGGACAACGGCATCGCTGCCTTTGCCGGGGTCGAGGAAGCCCGTCGGCGCGGCATTGAGGTTATCGTCACCGACCATCACCTGCCCGGTGCGACGATACCCGATACCCTGATCGTCAACCCCAACCAGGCCGGTTGCAGTTTCCCCTCCAAAAACCTAGCCGGCGTCGGTGTGGCCTTCTATGTCGTGCTGGCAACGCGCGCCGAACTGCGCCGGCGCGGTGCTTTTACCCAGCAGCCCGAACCACCGCTGGGCGATCTGCTCGACCTCGTCGCCCTCGGTACAGTAGCCGATGTCGTTAAGCTCGATGACAACAACCGCCTGCTGGTCGATGCAGGCTTGCGCCGTCTCCGTTCTGGTCAGGGTCGCCCAGGGATCAACGCCCTGTTCCGCGCCGCCGGTCGCGACCCGCGGCGGGCCAGCGCTCAGGATCTTGGCTTCACTATCGGCCCGCGCCTAAACGCCGCCGGACGGCTGGCTGATATGGGCTTGGGCGTCGCCTGTTTGCTGGCCGAAGACGACGCCGCTGCCGGGCCCCTGGCGCACGAACTGGATCGCCTCAACTACGAGCGACGCGAAATCGAAGCCGATATGCAAATGCAGGCGGCCGCCATCCTCGACACCTTGAACATCAACGCCCAGCGCATGACCTTGAGCCTGTTCGACCCCGGCTGGCATCAGGGCGTCATTGGCCTGCTCGCCTCGCGCATCAAGGAACGCCACCATCGGCCCACGCTGGTTTTTGCCGAGGCCAGCGCGGGTTGGGTCAAAGGCTCTGGACGCTCCGTGCCCGCCCTGCATCTGCGCGATGCCCTGGACCAGGTCGATCGTCGCCATCCCGGCCTCATCGCCCGCTTTGGCGGCCATGCGGCGGCCGCGGGCCTGACCCTGCGGCGCGAGGACCTCGACACCTTTAGCGCGGCCTTCGAGGCTATCGCACATGAATTCATGTCGGCGTCTGACCTGGAACGACGCATAGAAACAGACGGCGCATTACCCCCGAGCGAACGCCACCTCGACAACGCCCGACTCTTGCGCAATGCCGTCTGGGGCCAGGGTTTTCCAGCGCCCACCTTTTTGGGTGACTTTACCGTGCAGACACAACGCCTGGTCGGCGGCAAACACCTCAAGCTCAGCCTGGTCGCGGACGGAATGCAAAACGAGGCCGTCCTTTTTAATCATACTCAGGCCCTACCCAACCACATCCAGGCCGTCTACCGGATAGAGGTCAACGAATACAACGGCAGCGCCACCCTGCAACTCGGCATTGAACACTGGAGTGCGCTATCCTGAACCCAGGAGATAGCATGGATATTGGCTTGCATGAACTTGGTCGCCTCAGCCCGTTTTTGGTCAGTCTGGCCATCGGCCTTCTGATCGGGCTGGAGCGCGAGCGTAATCCCAGCGCCCGAGGCGGTTTGCGGACCTTTGCCCTCGTTGCCCTGAGCGGTTGCCTGGCCGCCATGATTAGCGCCCTAACGGCCTCCCCCTGGATCCTCGCGGCCGGTCTCCTGATCTTTGGCGCCATGATGGTGGCCAGCTATTACCGCGACCCGCCCGAAGGCGACCCCGGTACCACCACCATTGCCGCCGTTGTGGTCTGCTACGGTCTGGGAGTGCTAACTTGGCTGGGCGAGGAACAGATCGCCATCGTCATGGCCATCTTGACCACCCTGCTGCTCTATTTCAAACCCGAGTTGCGCCTCGTCAGCCACCAGATTACCCGCCGTGACCTGCTCTCGGTTCTGCAGTTCTGCATTCTCAGTTTTGTCGTCTTGCCCCTTCTGCCAGATCAAGGCTTTGGCCCCTACGCAGCGATCAATCCCCGCCATGTCTGGTGGATGGTGATCTTGGTTTCCGGCCTGTCGCTCGCTGGCTATGCCGCCCTGCGCATTGCCGGCCCCGGCCGCGGCGGCCTGCTGACTGGCCTGTTCGGGGGCGTTGCCTCCAGTACCGCGACCACCCTCGCCTTTGCCCGCCGCGCCAAGGACAACTCCACACAGATACCCCAATCGGCTCGAATCATTCTCATCGCTAACACCATCCTCGTGCTTCGCATCGCCCTTCTGGTCGTCGCCATCACCCCCGCGCTCGTCACCCATATCGCGTTACCTCTGAGTGGCGCCTTCAGCGCCGCCGTAGCCTACCTGATCTGGCAAAGACGCAATTCGGACAATGGCCCAGTCGAAGCCCCCCTCGACATCCAGAATCCGGCGGAGATCTCGGCCGCAATGACTTTTGGCCTACTCTACGCCGCCATTCTGCTCGCCTCGGCCTGGCTAACCGATAGCGTGGGCCAACAAGGGATTTACGCCTTGGCCGCTGTCTCCGGGCTGACCGATCTGGACGCCATCACCCTGTCCACCCTACACATGGCCAAACTAGGCAGTGTGGACGGTCAAACGGTCGCGCTCGTAATCGCCATTGCCCTTTGCGCCAACATGTTATTCAAAGGAGGCCTCGCCTGGATCATCGGCGGCCGTGAACTCGCTCGCCGCGTCGCCCCGGGCTACGCCGTCACCCTCGCTGGACTCCTAGCCGGCATCGCCTTGACCTAAGTCCCATCGGCGTTGCAAACCTCATGGCCAAGACACGGCAAACGCGGCCAGGCTCAGCGTCATCGTCACTCGAAATAGCGTAGTCATAAAAAAGGGGCGCTTGGTGGGCGCCCCATGAGTCAACTTAACCGCTCAAGCGCAGTCGATCAGTCGGTCGCCAGCGTCGCCTTAACCCAGATGAAGCGGCCGGGTTCGTTGATGGCCGTGGCTGTGTCGGTTGTATAGCCGCTTACTGCCGAATCGGCCCGGCTGATGTGTTCGTAATAATTTTTGTCGAGCACATTGTCGATGCCGAAGCTGATCAACGACTTCTTGCCCGCCTTGTAGCTGCCGTTCAGAGCCAGCGTGGCGAAACCCGGCGTCGCAGTCGCGCGGTCCTGACCGACGATGTTGCCATAGCCGGCATGGATGCGATCTTGCTCGGCTACCATGCGTAGGACGCCGCCGACGCTCCAGGCACCGACCTTGTAATCTGCACCCAGCCGGGCTTCCAGCGGCGGGGTTTGGCCCAGCGCGGTGTTATGCGTGTCGTTGTCGGCATGGACATAGGCCAGGCTACCACGCAGGGTCAGCGCGTCATTAAGCTTGTAGGCCAGATCCGCCTCGGCGCCGTAGCGGGTGGCGTCAATGTTTTCAGCACAGCCGTTGGCGTTGGTACAACCCGCCGTTCCATTCGTGCGGGTCAGAATGTAATCGTTCACATTGGCATAAAAGGCCGAAACCGAACCCTTGAGCGACTCATTTTTCCACAGCAAACCAGCATCCAGTTGGGTGGTTTTCTCGGGATTCAGGTTGCTGGTGGCAGAGAGGCCAATCTTGTTGACTGCCTCCCAATAATCCATCGGTCGTTCGTTGTGGCCGAGACCCACATACACGGTGGCGGGTTGGCCACTCAGGTCCTGTTCGTAGCGAACAAAGCCAGCGTTCAAATTGCGATCGGCTGAAGCAAGGGAGGTTGAACTGGTTGCCGTCGTTGTAAACCGCTCGGCCTCCCAATTGTCATGGCGCAGGCCGGCTAGCACGCGACGATCATTGCCCAACTGGTGCGTGACCTCGCCAAACAAGCCAGTCGTCGTGCTGGCATAGTCCTTTTGGCGGGCATAGTTTTCGTACCAGTTGGCCAGTGTCGCTGCGCCCATCGAAGTCCCGTTTAAATAGCGAATAGTGTGTTCATCATTCCGCCAATCCGCTCCGACCTTCAAGCTGGTTAGGGAGGTCAGATTGAGATCTGCAAAGACCCGGGCACCATCCGTATCGCGATCCGGGTTGCTGATCATGTAGTTGCCCGAAGCCTTCGTTCGCAGCGAGTAGTTATCCATCACATGGTCAATGTAGGTGTGATAAACCCGCGCCGACAGCTTGGCCAAGAGCGGCGAGAGGTTTTTCTTCTCCAGCGTCAGGCCCACGCTGTCGCGGTCGAACTTCACGCCGTCCATGGTGCGGTCGGCGTAGGCGGCCTCGGCCTCGCTGTGCGCCACATCCAGATCAAGGCGGGTGTCTTTGTCGATACGGTATCCAGCCAACAGGCTGGCGCTCTGGCGCTGATAGGCCGAATGCACGGCCGTGCCGCTACCATCTTTGTAATCGCCCGATTCTGCGTGGGTCACGGTGCCTTCAAAATCGGCTTGGTCGGTGACTATCTTGCCGTTGGCGACAGCGTCGAAACGCTCCCAGGAACCGCCCATGACGCTGACGGTAGCCGACTTGCCCGGTGCAACGGCGTTGCGGTCGTGGTCAAACAACACCACACCAGCCGAGTTGCCGTTGCCGTAGGCCACTGTCTGCGGGCCTTTGATGACCGTCACCTTGTCAAA
>SXTL01000046.1 GCA_005790965.1 Burkholderiales bacterium
CGGTGAAGTTCGCGGCTGAGGATGTCGCGGCCTTCCTCGATGTTGCGGTCCATTTCCTGTAGGCGGAACCATTGCCGCACCTTGTTGCGCGCCCGGCTGGTTTTCAGGTAGCCCAAGGACGGGTTCATCCAGTCGCGGCTTGGCGTGCCCTGTTTGGCGGTCAGAATCTCGACCCGCTGGCCGGTCTTGAGTGGGGTGTCAAGCGGCACTAGCAGGCCATCGACTTTGGCGCCGCGACAGCGATGGCCAAGGTCCGTGTGGAGGGCGTAGGCAAAGTCGAGCGGCGTAGCGCCCTGGGTTAAGGCGATGACACGGCCTTGCGGCGTTAATGCGAAAACTTCGTCCTGAAACAGTTCATGGTGAAAGTGGTGCGCGAGCGCATCGCTGTCGGCGATTTCCTGGCGCCAGGCAAGGAGTTGGCGCACCCAGGCGATTTTTTCCTGCAGGTGGGCTTGGCTATTTCCGCCGCCTTCCTTGTAACGCCAGTGGGCGGCCACGCCGAGTTCGGATTCGTGGTGCATGGCGTGGGTTCGGATCTGCACCTCCAGAGCCTTGTTTTCCGGGCCGATGACGGCGGTGTGCAGGCTTTGATAGCCGTTTCCTTTGGGGCGCGAGATGTAGTCGTCAAACTGGCCGGGGATGGGCTGCCACAAACTGTGGACGATGCCGAGGACAAGGTAGCAGTCCTTGATGTCGTCAACCAGAACCCGAACGGCGCGCACATCGTAGAGTTCATCAAAGCTGAGCCCCTTCTTGCGCATCTTGGCGAGGATGCTGGCAATGTGTTTGGGGCGGCCGGCAACATCGAAAGGGGAAAGCTTGGCCTCGGTGAGCGCCTGGGTTAATTCTGTCTTGATCTGCTCAATGGAGTGCTCTCGAGCGCCGCGTTTTTCGTCTAGGTGGCGAGCGATGCTCTTGTAGGTGTCTGGTTCCAGATAGCGGCAAGCGAGGTCTTCGAGTTCCCATTTGAACTGCCAGACGCCGAGGCGGTTGGCGAGCGGGGCGTAGAGCTTGCGGGCTTCAAGGGCGGCCTGTTCGCGCCAGGCAGGATCAGCATGGGCCAGTTCGCGCAGGGTCTGAGTGCGCTCGGCGAGCTTGATCAGTACCACGCGCAGGTCGTCCGACATGGCCAGTAGCATGTGCCGCAACAACTCTTCTTGACCACCCTCGACTTCGGTCAGGAGGTGATCCATACGGTTGAGGCGGGCGGCACCCAGAGCCAGGGAGGCGATGTGAGGCCCGTAGAGTTTGTTTAGTCGCTCCGGGTTGAGCTGGTCTTCGGGCAGGGAGGAGAGAAGGGTGGCCGCCAGTGTTTCGCCGTCAAAACCCATGCGGTCGAGCAACTGGGTGGCGCCCAAGGCGTGGGCGAGGAGCGGTGTGCCGCCGGGGGTAAGACGATCGGCGAGGATCTCGGCAACGCTTTGCCAGACTTGGCGGACCAAGGCGAATTTGTCCGGGCCGGAGGCCGATAGGCGCGCTTCGAGCTGCTTCAGCCAGTCTGTAGCCGCATGGGGTGGGTTGATTAACACAACTTAGAACACAACTTAAAGCCCACTCGGTAGGCTATTACCAGAGCTTCCACCACGGGGCGTCCTGCTTGGGGCCGCCAGAGAGCCAGACGCTTTGCGGATAGCTTTGCTTGAGCACGCGCAGGGCATCCTGCGCTAAATCTTTCATGCCCAAGTGGTCGTAACTCTGGGCCATCAGGGCGAGGGCTTCTTCGGCCGAGCTCGTGGTCTGATAGTGCTCGATGACATACTTGGTCCGATTGACGGCGGCGACATAGGCCCCGCGCTTGAAGTAGTAACGCGCCACATGCAGTTCATGAGCGCCCAAGGCATTGACCAGATGACGCATGCGGCCGCGGGCGTCTTCGCTGTAGCGGCTGTCCGGGAAGCGCTCGACCAAGACCTTGAAGGCGAGGAAGGCTTCGTGCGCGGCGCGTGGGTCGCGTTCGCTCATGTCCTGACTGCCGAGACGGGCCAGCAGACCGTTGTCCTCGATAAAGTTGACCATGCCTTTCAAATAGAGGGCGTAGTCAACATGGGGGTGAGCGGGGTGTTGCTGCAGGAAGCGGTCTAGCGTGGCGGTGGCCGACTCCGGCTCGTTATCCTTGTAATAGGCGTAGGCGACTTCAAGTTGCGCTTGGCTGGCGTGCGCGCCATAGGGATAGCGGGCCTCCAATTTTTCGAACAGCTTGATGCCCTGCTCATAGTTGCCTTCTGCCACGGCCTCTTTGGCCATCCCAAACAGTTTTTGCGCAGACCAGTTCTTGGTTTCGTCGATCTGCTCGGGCAACAAGCTGCAACCTGGCACGGTCACGGTAATCGCCGAGGCAAACAGAAGGGAGGCTAGAATTCGGTTCATGGCGCGGTCTTCGAGAGGACGGGAAGATAGACCGCGTGATTATGCCATGCCCGTTGCCTGCTGCCTGCGCCTAATGCGCTGTATCTAATAACTGTGATGCGTAATGTCTAAATCTCGTGGGCTGGAAATTCCAGCGGATCTTTCGGGTTTGCGTCTCGACCAAGTCGTAGCGCGCTTGCTGCCGGAGTATTCGCGCGGCCGCCTGCAACAGTGGATCGAGGCGGGTCAGATTACCGTGGCTGGCCAAACCGTGTCGGTGCGGCACAAGGTTTATAGCGGTGATCGCATTGAGGTGGTCGTGATGTCTGTGCCGCAGGAGGCCGACCACGCGCCCGAGGCGATGGATCTGGCCGTGGTATACGAAGACGACCACATTCTGGTCATCAACAAACCGGCGGGTTTGGTGGTGCATCCAGGCGCCGGCAACTGGACCGGGACCCTCATGAACGCCTTGTTGCACCATAGCCCGGAGGCGGTCAACCTGCCGCGTGCAGGAATCGTGCATCGGCTCGACAAGGATACTTCCGGGCTGCTGGTGGTGGCCAAGACGCTGACGGCGCATACGGCGCTGGTGCGCGACCTGCAGGCTCGCACGGTCAAGAGGCTCTATCAGGCTGTGGCTTTGGGGCGCTTCGCGCAAACTTCGGGCACGGTGGACGGTGCGATTGGGCGTCACCCGACCCAGCGCACCCGCATGGCCATGGTCGCCGGGGGCAAGCCCGCGGTGACGCATTGGCGGGTTGTGCGCCAGTTTGCGGCGGCGGCACAGGTTGAATGTCGACTGGAGACGGGACGCACGCATCAGATCCGGGTCCATCTCACCCATTTGGGCCATCCTCTGCTCGGCGACCCGGTTTATGGCGGGCGTCGCACGACGACACAGAAGCTGCCCAAGTTTTCGCGCCAAGCCCTGCACGCCTGGCGGCTGGGGCTGACGCATCCCGTGACGGGCGAGGCCATGCAGTGGGAGGCCGCGCTGCCGCAAGATATGCAGGATCTTTTAAAGGCACTTGCTGATGCAGAGTGATGGCGCCCTACTCATGCCTGATTGGCCGGCCCCCGTTGCGGTGCGCGCTTTTATGACCACGCGCCAGGGCGGGGTGAGTGCCGCCCCGTTTCATGGCCTTAACTTGGCGACGCATGTCGGCGACGATCCGGCAGCGGTGCTGCAGAACCGCGCTTTACTGCGTCGGCATCTGCCCGCTGAGCCGCTCTGGCTGAATCAAGTGCATGGCGTGGCCGTGGCCGAGACCGGGCGCGATCGGAGCGGTTGTGACGGCGACGCGGCGGTGAGTTTCGTCGCTGGCGAAGTGTGTGCGGTCATGACAGCCGACTGTCTGCCGGTCTTGTTTTGCGATCAAGCCGGGACAGTCGTGGCGGCGGCACATGCCGGTTGGCGTGGCTTGGCGGCTGGGGTGTTGGAGGCGACCGTGGCCCGTATGGGCGTGGCGCCTGAAGCCATCCTTGCTTGGCTGGGTGCCGCCATTGGACCGAAAGTTTTTGAGGTTGGCGATGAGGTGCGCGCCACTTTTGTGAGCCAACAGCCCGAAGCGGCAGCCGCTTTCGTCAGGCAGGGTGAGCGCTGGCTGGCGGATATTTACGCGCTGGCGCGCCTGCGTCTCGCGGCGGCAGGTGTGGGGCGTGTTTATGGTGGCGGGCTGTGCACCTACACGGATTCGGAACAGTTTTATTCGTATCGGCGCGAGGCCAAGACTGGCCGTATGGCCAGCGTGGTCTGGCTGGCAACAACCAGCAGCACTTAAGCACCGCTGCCGTAGCCGATATCGCGGGGTGGGAGGCTAGCCCTCTGGCCGAGAGGTTGAAGATCGCGCAGCGGTGTGCGCTTTTACACAATAAGGCGGTGTGGTCAGAGCAGCAGACCTTGGGCCGGATTTATTTTGGTTGGCGATGCTCGCAGTTCTTGCGGGTGCATTCGACATACAGCGTCAGGTGGTGCTCACGGATCGTGAAGCCATGTTTCTTGGCCACGGCCTTTTGCCGGGCTTCAATCTCGACATCGTGAAACTCTTCAACGCGGCCGCATTGCATGCAGACCATGTGATCATGATGCTCGCCCGGGTTGAGTTCAAAGACGGCCTTGTCGTTATCAAAGTGATGCCGTAGCAACAACCCGGCCTGTTCAAACTGCATAAGCACACGATAGACGGTGGCCAGACCCACATCGTAGTTTTCGGCCGTCAGGATGCGATAGACATCATCGGCGGAAAGGTGGTGACGCTCACTGGACTCAAACAACTCCAAAATGCGCTTGCGCGGCGCGGTTATCTTCAGTCCGAGGCTCTTGAGTTGATCGCCGGTCGTCATTTCCTGTGCGGGTCCTTTATAGGGTGCGTTATCATAGCGCGACTTATTCTCTTGTGACCGATTATGCGAAACCCTCTCTTTTTGTTCGCAATCCTGACCCTGGCGCTGTCCGGTTGCAGCCTAAATGGCAACCTGAAGGACACTCTCAAGGACAGCCTGCGCAACCCGCTCGACAAGATCCAGCCCTACAAGCTCGAGATACCGCAGGGTAATGTGATTACGCAGGAGATGGTGGATAAGCTAAAAGCCGGTATGACTCGCGCCCAGGTGCGTTTTGTCCTTGGTACGCCCTTGGTGGTCGATGCCTTCCGCACCAACCGCTGGGATTTTGTCTATACCCTGCAAAAGGGGGGCAAGACGCTAGAGTCGCGGCGCATTACGATCCTCTTTGACGGGGATCTTCTACAAGCCGTCGAGGGCAATGTGGTGGCCGCGAAACCCGTTGTCGAGGTGAAGCCATGATGGTCCCTGTTGCTCTGGCCGGATGTTCCGGGCGCATGGGTCGTGCCCTGCTGGAAGCGGTGGCGGCGGCCTCGGATATGCGCCTCGTGGCTGCACTTGATCGGAGCGGAAGCCCGCTACTTGGGCGTGATGCCGGTGAATTGATCGGCCCAGCGCTCGGCGTTAGCGTCAGCGACGGGGTGGATGCCGCGCTAGAAATGAGCCGCGTCCTGATCGACTTCACCCGTCCGGAAGCCACGCTGGCCTATCTGCCGCGCTGCATTGAACACGAAGTGCCCATCGTCATTGGCACCACCGGCTTTGATGCTGCCGGCAAAGCCGCCATTGCCGCCGCCGCAGAACGCATTCCAGTCTGTTTTGCGCCCAACATGAGCGTCGGCGTCAACTTGGTGTTCAAGCTGCTCGATGTGGCCAGCCGCGTGTTGAACGAAGGTTATGACATCGAGATCATCGAAGCCCACCACCGCCACAAGGTCGATGCCCCGTCAGGCACCGCCCTGCGCATGGGCGAAGTCATCGCCAACGCCTTAGGCCGTGATCTCAAAGACTGTGCCGTCTATGGCCGCGAGGGTGTGACGGGCGAGCGCAACCCCAATACCATTGGCTTTGCCACCGTGCGCGCCGGCGATGTCGTTGGCGACCACACCGCGCTGTTCGCTGCCCTAGGCGAGCGCGTCGAAATTACCCACAAGGCCTCCAGCCGATTGACTTTTGCCAACGGTGCCCTGCGGGCCGCACGCTACCTGCAAGGCAA
>SXTL01000047.1 GCA_005790965.1 Burkholderiales bacterium
CGTGTCGCGCTGGCAAATCTGCAGTGCGAGCGTGGTCGCACCGCTGGCGTCGGGCGTCAGGGTAAAGCGCTCGACCGACTGTGGGCTGCGCAACAGGTCTTGCAGCAGACCCTGCAGCGCGCTGGATGCGCCGAGCATTTTTACCCGCAGCGGCTGGCAATCGCCATGCGACGAGGCGGCGAGCGGCGTGTAGTCGAGGAGGGGCGTGTAGTCGATGAGTTGGACAGATCGGGCCTGCGCCAGCGCCTGAAGAAATGGCCACGGGTCGCGGGCCGGTTGGGGCTGGGCGGTGGGGAGGGCTTGGAGGGCGTGACTGAGAATCTGCGCTTCGCGCAAGCGCTCATCCAGCCCGCGCCGTTCGAGCGTGCCGGCACGCAGCCGGGCCTCAAGATGGTCGATGCGCTCGTGTGCCGGCCAGATCCAGAAGGCCAGAAGGAGGGTCGCTATACAGAGCAGCCAGAGGGCCAGCGCGCCATGATGCACCCGGGCCGGGGCCTGGCCATAGCGCAGCAGGAGGCGAGACAGCGTGGCCGATAGGCGCGGGGACAGAGCGCTCAGATTGGCGTCATTCATGGGGCTGTTGTGGCGGGGGTTTGCGCGCAGGTGGTGGGTAGTTGGAGGGCAAAGCGCAGTAAGCCATGGGCATCGCGGTGACTCTCTTTGAGATGAGGGCAGGGCAGCGTCTTGAGCAGGTGGGTTAGGGCCAGCGGCGTTTGGGCCAGGCCTTCAAGCCGTATTTCTTGGGCGTCGTAGCTCAGGCTGAGGTAGCGAATTTTGCGGGGACGCGTGCGGGCCAGTTGCTCCAGTCGTTTGGCCGAGACCGCTTGCTGGCGCTGTGAGGCAGCACGCGCGGCGCGGTCGGCGTGTTGCGCGGCCTGGCGGGCAACCAATTGCTGGCGAAGTTTGGCGAGGTCCGGGAGTTGGGCCTGACGAGCCTTGATGGCCGCTTCCAGGGTAGTCTGTTGGGCGTTGAGGGCTTGTTCACGCTGCGCCTGCCCCGAGGCCAACAGGGCGGCGCTGGTAATGGCGAAGAGGCTGGCGGCGGCTAGCCAGAGGACGCGGCGCTGGCCTTGTTGCAACCAGCTTGCGTTGCGCCAAGGAATCAGATTGAACGGGGCGAGCTCGGGGCCGGTGGAAGCCGCAGCGGTATCTGGACTGATGGCGAGGCAGCGCAAGCCGGCGGCCTGCACGGCCTCCATGTAGCCGGAGATCAAGACGCGCGGGGCCAGGCAAAGCGCAATTTCATGGGTGGCCAGGCGTTGCCAGTCAAAGGCGATGGGTGCGGTGTGGCCAAGTTCAGCCGCGAGTTCGGCCGCCATTTGGGCCGCCAGCGCGTGCGCCTCGGGCGCAGCCAGGTCAGCCGGAAAGCTGCGCGTGGCGAACCGGCAGGATGCAGCAGGAATAACCAGAGTGAGCGCCGTGATGGGGCCCGGCTGGCTGCGAAGGGCGGCCGTTAGCGCCTGGGTTAGGTGTTCCGGCGGAGTGGGGACCGTGTTGCTGGGGAAGGGGATAAAGGTCTCGCTTTGGGGTGGTTCGGGTGCCGGGGTGGCGGTAGCGGTGGGGTCGGCGCCGTGGCACGGAGCGTCGCTAAGCATTCGGACCCCTGATGCGCTAAGATGCGCCACGGCACGCAACGAAGTGCGTTGCGGGCGTTTTATTCGAATGGGCCGTACGCTCAGTTTCATGCGCCACCGTCCGAATGGGCTGGCGTGGCGCGGAACGGGGCGGCTGCAGAAGAGGTCTTGTGATGCAAAAGTGGCGTTTTATGCGCGTGGTTTGGGTGGGCATTTTGGCGGCCGTTGCCGTGACCGGGCTGTCGGCGGCGGTGTTGTATCCAAACCTGCCTGATGTGGCGACCCTGAAGGACTACAGCCCCAAGCTGCCGCTGCGGATTTACACCGAGGACGGGGCTTTGATCGGCGAGTTCGGCGAGGAGAAACGCTCGGTCGTGACGCTGAAAAACACGCCGCTGATCTTGCGCCGGGCAATTCTGGCTGCGGAAGATGAACGCTTCTACGAACACGGTGGTGTGGACTCCCTGGGCGTCTTACGCGCCGCTGTCTCGAATGTGCTCTCCGGCGGTGCCAAGGAGGGCGCGTCCACAATTACCATGCAGGTGGCGCGCAACTTCTTCTTGTCGTCCGAAAAAAGCTTTAAGCGAAAGATAAACGAAGCTTTGCTGGCCGTCAAAATTGAGAGCACCCTGAGCAAGGATGAGATTCTGGAGTTGTATATCAACCAGATCTATCTGGGCCAGCGGGCCTATGGTTTTGAGGCAGCGGCTCGGGTCTATTTTGGCAAGCCGCTGGAGCAGATTGATTTGGCTGAGGCGGCTATGCTGGCAGGCCTGCCCAAGGCGCCTTCGGCCTATAACCCGGTGGTCAATTTCCCGCGCGCCAAGATCCGCCAGCAGTATGTGCTGAAACGGATGCGTGACATCAAATTCATTACCGAGGCTGAATATGATCAGGCGCTGCGGCGCAAGCTGGTGATTCGTTATACCCCGCAGACTTTTGACGCGGCGGCCGATCATTTGGCCGAACTGGTGCGGCAATACATGTTCCAGAAGTATGGCGAGTCGATCTACAAGAGCGGGATGCGCGTCTATACGACCTTGCGGATCGCCGATCAAAAAGCGGCGGTCGATGCCGTGCGCGCCGGGGTGGTGGAATACACGCGCCGCCACGGTTACCCGGGTGCGGAGGCGCAGCTGACCTTGCCGGCCAATGCCCAGGATCGTGAGGCCGCCATCGCCGATGCGCTGGCCGCGCGAGGTGAGTTGAATGGCTTGTTGCCGGCGGTGGTGCTTCGCGTCGAGGCCAAGCGAATTCGAGTCCGCCTGCGCGGGGGCGACGAGGTGGATCTTGGCCCGGCAGAGATCGAATTGGCGCAGGCGGCTTTGGGTCCCAAGGCGAGTGCGGCGCGTCGTTTGCGGCCCGGTTCGGTGGTGCGGGTGGTGCGTCTGGGGCCCACGCAACCGTGGTTGTTGACGGCTTTGCCGCAGGTGGAGGCGGCGCTGGTTTCGTTGTCGCCCGAGAGCGGCGCGATCCGGGCCTTTGTGGGTGGCTTCGATTTTGTCCGCAGTCAGTACAACCATGTCACGCAGGCCTTGCGGCAACCGGGCTCGACTTTCAAG
>SXTL01000048.1 GCA_005790965.1 Burkholderiales bacterium
CCGACAGGTTAAGGCGGGTGATGGCTTGCTTGAGCAGGTTGAGGGCGGCGCCATCGGCCTCGGCATGGATCTCGATCTCGCGTCCGGAAAGGGCGCTGTTGGGCCGCCCCTTTGAAAATGCGCACAAGCATCTGGAGCGTGCGGCGCCGGACACCCCGCGCATCATCAGTCTGGTGAATGCCTGCAAGGAAGTGGGGCCATCGCTGTTCTTTTCGTTGCTGATTATCACGGTGTCTTTCCTGCCGGTGTTTACGCTGGAGGCCCAGGAGGGCCGGTTATTCGCGCCGCTGGCTTACACCAAGACCTATGCGATGGCGGGGGCGGCGATCCTGTCGGTGACGCTGGTACCGGCACTGATGTTGTTATTGGTGCGCGGCCATATTCGGCCCGAGGCGCAAAACCCGGTTAATCGCGGCCTGATTGCGTTGTATCGCCCGATCATTGCCGGGGTGTTGCGGCACAAAATGGGCACTTTGTTGTTGGCATTGCTCGCGCTGGCCTCTAGTGTCTGGCCGCTGGCGAGGCTGGGCAGCGAGTTTATGCCGACGCTGAACGAAGGCATATTGTTTTACATGCCTACCGCCCTGCCGGGGATGAGCGTGACTCAGGCCAGTGAGCTGTTGCAAAAACAGGATCGCATCCTCAAGACCTTTCCCGAGGTTGAATCGGTGTTCGGCAAGGCTGGGCGCATGGCCAGTGCCACCGATCCCGCACCGCTGGAGATGTTTGAGACAGTCATTAACTTAAAGCCCGAGGCACAGTGGCGGCCGGGTATGACGGTGGATGCGCTGACCGCCGAGATGGATCGTGCCCTGCAATTCCCAGGGGTGGCCAATTCATGGACGATGCCGATCAAGGCCCGCATCGACAGGCTCTCTACAGGTATTCGGACGCCGGTTGGGGTCAAGGTGTTTGGCGGCGATCTGATCGAGTTGGAGCGGCTGGCACGGCAGGTAGAGGTCAGCGTCAAGTCGGTGCCGGGCGCAGGTTCGGTGTATGCCGAACGAGTGACGGGCGGTCGCTATCTCGACATCACCCCAGATCGCGCCCAGTTGGCGCGTTACGGGTTGTCGATCGATGCCGTGCAGGACACGATCGCCTTGGCGTTGGGCGGAGAGACGCTGACGATGACGGTGGAAGGCCGTGAGCGCTACGGCGTGGCGTTACGCTATCCGCGCGACCTGCGCGACCACCCCGAGACCATTGCACGCGAGGTCTTGGTGGCCACGCCCTCTGGCGCGCAGATTCCGCTGGGGCAAGTGGCGCGGCTGTCGATTGCCCAGGGCGCACCAGGCATTCGTACCGAAAATGGCCTGCTGGTGGCCTATGTGTTCGTCGATGTGCGCGAGCGCGATATTGGCTCGTTTGTGGCTGAGGCGCAGGCCAAGGTGAGCGCCGAGGTCAGCTTCCCGGCCGGCTATTACGCCCAGTGGAGCGGTCAATATGAATACATGCAACGGGCCATCGCCAAGCTCAAGATTGTGGTGCCGGCGACGCTGTTCATCATCTTTGTGTTGCTTTATCTCAACTTCCGACGGCTGACCGAGACCTTGATCGTGATGCTGTCGGTACCCTTCGCGCTGGTCGGCGGGCTGTGGTTTGTCTGGTATCTGGGCTACAACCTCAGTGTCGCGGTAGCCGTGGGGCTGATTGCCCTGGCCGGTGTCGCGGCTGAGACCGGGGTAGTCATGCTGCTCTACCTCGATCATGCCTTGCAGGCCGCACGCGCCGAGGCCGATGCGCGCGGTGAGGCGCTGAATGTTGCTGGCCTGTACGCGGCCATCATGGCGGGCGCGGTAGAGCGGGTGCGGCCCAAGATGATGACGGTGACCGCGATCATGGCTGGCCTGTTGCCAATTCTGTGGTCTACTGGCGCCGGCTCCGAGGTGATGCGCCGTATTGCCGCCCCCATGATCGGCGGCATGGTCACCTCGACGGTATTAACGCTGGGCGTCATTCCGGCGATATATGCACTGATTCAGCAACGGAGACTTAGGCCATGAGCCGTGTTCAGCATTGGGAAACTGTTTATCGCAACAAGGCTGTCGATCAGGTGAGCTGGTTTCAGCCGAAGGCCGAGACCTCATTCAGGTTGATCGACTCCCTCTGCCCTGATCGCACGGCGTGCATCATTGATGTCGGTGCGGGCGCATCCGTGCTGGCGGACAACCTGTTGGATGCAGGCTACCGCCACCTCACCGTGTTGGATATCGCCGCGCCGGCGCTGGAGATCTCCCAAGGACGATTGGGTGAACGGGCCGCGCAGGTGGATTGGCGCGTGGGCGATGTGACGACCGTGGCCTTGCCCGAGGCGGCATTTGATGTATGGCATGACCGTGCGGTATTCCATTTTCTGACCGACGAAGCGGACCGCCGCCGTTATGTGGCGCAGGTACTGCGCGCCGTGCGCCCCGGTGGACATGTCATTGTCGCCACCTTTGGCTCGGATGGCCCGCTGCAATGTTCCAACCTGGATGTCTGTCGCTACGCCCCGGATGACCTGCATGCTGAATTCGGCGCGGGTTTTGAGCGGCTTGGCCATCACGCCGAGATGCACTACACCCCCGCCGGAAAGTGTCAGGCGTTTGTGTATTGCTGTTGTCGACGAGGGTGATTGATTATTTTTTCGTTATGGGTGTATAAGTCGTGTGCCGCCTGCTGGTATTTGGCGGGCATATACGAGGAGAGACATAATGAAAATGGTGGCATTCGCGGGCTTGTTGTGGTCGGCATCAGTGTCATTTGCAGGGGATGAGGCGGTGACCTACCGCAAGGACATAGCTCCTCTATGGGAGCAGAAATGCAAGAAATGCCACGGTGCTGATGCGCCTAGCCTGGCAGAGTTTGATGCCAACAAAAACGAATACAAAATGCTGAATAAGGGGCCTCGTATGGATAGCTATCCGCACATGGTTCAGTTTGTCGGCTGGCCGGATACGGGGGCGATCATGCGTCGTCTGGATGATGGCAAGAACACCAAGGATGGCAAGCCGGGCAACATGTATATCAATCTGGGCACTAATGATGAAGAGCGTCAGAAAAACCTGGGGCTGTTCAAGGCCTGGGTGGGTGAGGGTGGTTGGGTGTTGAAGAAATTCAAGGATCTGACTCGGGAAGAGCTGGGGAAGATGCAAGTGCCTGAATAGGATCGTCTGTTCATGCGTGATTCGGGCCGGTGTCATCCGGCCCGATTTTTATGGATGGGCCGGATAAGCTTTCCTTAAGGTTTGACCCTCAATATCGCTCCTGCCTTGATATAGGAGTCGATCATGAAATTCTTGCTGATGTTGTTATGGGCCTTGAGCACGCCCATCTTGGCCAATACAGGGGTTGCGGTGCAGATTCAGGCCAGGCTGGCTGCCGAGGCGCGGGCGGCAGACGCTACTTTCCAGGGGTTTTCGGTACAACGCGGTGAGGCGTTTTATCGGGACCGACATGGTGACTGGAGTTGTGCCACCTGCCATACCGATCATCCCGCCAAGGGCGGCCGTCACGCGGTGACGCAGAAGGCCATTCTGCCTTTGGCCCCGTCGGCCAATCCGGAGCGCTTTACTGATCCGAAAAAGGTGGAAAAGTGGTTCAAGCGTAATTGCAACGATGTGTTGAACCGGCCTTGTACAGCTCGTGAGAAGGGCGATTTCATCGCTTACATATTAACTGTGCGTCCTTA
Organism: Burkholderiales bacterium; assembly: GCA_005790965.1. Lineage (GTDB taxonomy): Bacteria > Pseudomonadota > Gammaproteobacteria > Burkholderiales > Thiobacillaceae > QYQG01. The sequence continues at coordinate 3,671 of SXTL01000048.1, forward strand.
AGGAGATGATGATGAAGCGCGTATGGATGGTGGGTGTGGTGTGGGTCTTTGCCTTGTCCGTTTGGGCGGGTGAACATCGTTACGGGCCTTATCCAAAACTGTATGGGCAGGAATGTGCGAGCTGTCATGTGGTGTATCCGCCTGAGTTGATGACGGCGGCGGGGTGGCGTCAGGTGATGCAGCAGCTTGGCAAGCACTATGGCAGCGATGCGAGCCTTGATGCTGGACCCCAGGCCGAGATTAGCGCCTTTCTGGAGCGGCAGGCGAGTCGTCGGGCTAAACATGCGCCAACGGAGGCCTCTGCCCGCTTGAGTCGCTCGAACTGGTTTGTGCATGAACACGGCCAGACCCCGCCGCCCAAGGTGTCTTTTGCGCATTGCGAGGCGTGTCATACAGGCGCCGAGCAGATGGATTACAGTGAACGCGGTCTGCGTTTGCCGGCGGGTTATCGCCAGCGGGGAGATTGAGCATGGTCGGACGCATTTTGGTCTGGGATATCCCGACGCGGGTGTTTCACGGGTTGCTGGTGGCGTGCTTCGGGCTGGCATGGCTGAGTGCGGAATCTGAACGGCTACGCGACATCCATGTGCTCAGCAGCTATTTGTTGCTGGCCTTGATCGGGTTCCGTCTGGTTTGGGGTCTCATCGGTAGCCGTTATGCGCGGTTTGCCGAATTCGTGCGGGGGCCGAGTGCGGTGTCAGCCTACCTGCGGGGTCTGATGCAGGGGCATCCACCGACATACACGGGCCATAACCCGGCGGGTGCGCTGGCCATCGTTGCCCTACTCGGGCTGGGTGTGGCGAGCGGCATTACGGGTTGGCTCGCCTTCAACGAGATGGGCGGCGAGGTCGTGGCGGAGCTCCACGAGACGGTGGCCAACGCCATGCTGGCCTTGGTATTTTTGCATATTCTGGCGGTCGTGATCTCCAGTCGCCTGCATGGCGAAAATCTGGTCAAGGCGATGTTGACCGGCTATAAGTCAGGCGCTTCAGGGATGGGTATCCGGCGCGCGCATGGTGGAGTGGCCTTGGTTCTGGTCACGGGGCTGGCGGCCTTTGGGTGGGCCATGATTCAGGGTAAGCTGCCAGCGTTGTGGGATCCGCTTTCAGCTTCGGTGGTGGGCAAGTCGCATGAGGAGGGTTGATGCATCTCCTGATTGTTGAAGATGACCGCTTGTTGGGTCAGGCCCTTGTGGCCGGCCTGGAACAGGCGGGTTTTCAACCGGACTGGGTTCGGGACGGGCTGGTGGCCTGGACTACCGTGCAGGCGGAACAGTTCTCAGCCTTGGTGCTCGACATTGGGTTGCCGCGCCTGTCCGGGCTTGATCTTTTGCGTCGCCTGCGGCAGGCGGGTTCGGCGATGCCCGTCCTGCTGTTGACCGCTCGTGACACCCCTCAGGACATCATCGCCGGGCTTAATGCGGGCGCGGACGATTACCTGATCAAGCCCTTCGACATGGGCGAATTGGCGGCGCGACTGCGGGCCATTGTGCGGCGCGGTGCGGGCCATGCGGCACCGATTCTGAAACAGGGCGATCTGTATCTGGATCCCGCCAATCGTATCGTGATGAGGGCGGGTGAGTCTGTGGATCTGTCGGTCCGCGAATACGACCTGCTCCACCTCTTGCTGTTATCAGCGGGTAAGGTCAAGACCCGTGCCCAACTGGAAGCGCAGTTGTATTGTTGGGGCGATGCCGTGGAATCCAATGCCCTCGAGGTCCATGTTCACCACCTGCGCCGAAAATTGGGGGCGGAGTTGATACGCACCGTGCGCGGTGTGGGTTATATGATCCCGGCATGAGTGATCCCGGTATGAGCATGATGGCTTCCGCGCCCAGCCTGCGCTTTCGTCTGGTTGCGGGTACTTTGGTGATGGTGACGGTCATCTGGGTGGGCGTCACTGTGTTTGCCTGGCGGGCGGCTGTGCATGAGGCGGAAGAACTGTTCGATGCGCATCTGGCTCAGACGGCAGCCTTGCTGGTGGCCCTGTCGGGTGATGAGCCAGAGGAGATAGCCGAGCATCTGCCGGAGCACCGTTATGTGCATAGGGTGGCGTTTCAGGTCTGGCAGGGGCCTGTTTTGCTGGCCCATTCACAGGGAGCGCCGGAGACCCCACTGACGACAGAGGCGAGTGGGTTCTCAAATTCCCTCGGGGGCGAAGGTGGCTGGCGCGTGTACAGTCTGGAAGATGCGCAGACGGGGTATCGAGTGCAGGTGGCCGAGTCTCTCCGGGAGCGCGGTGCAGTCAGCCGGGAATTGGTCTGGCGTCTCCTGCTGCCGTTGGGTATCGCCTTGCCAGTGCTGGCGTTGGCCTTGATCGTGCTGATTCGCCGCAGTTTGTTGCCTTTGTCTCGTCTGGCTGATTCCATTGGTGAACGGTCGGCAGATTGCCTCGATACCATCCCGATGTCTGGCGTCCTTCGGGAAACGCGTCCGATCATCGTTCAGCTCAACCAGCTTTTTGCTCGGCTGGCCCAGTCGTTTGACAAGGAGCGCCAGTTTACAGCGGATGCTGCGCATGAGTTGCGTACCCCTTTGGCGGCTATTCGTGCCCATGCTCAGGTGGCACTGGCTGAGGCCGATGCGGTACAGCGCAATAGCGCGTTAACCAGGGTTATTGAAGGCACAGACAGGACCACGCATCTGGTGGAGCAATTATTGACCTTGGCCCGGCTGGATAGCACGCAACTGGTTGCGAACTTCACCTCTTGCGACCTGCGGGCGCTGGCTGTTGAGGTGGTCGCTCAATGTGCGCCGGCGGCGATGGCCAGGTCGATGGATCTGGAGGTGGAGGAAGGGGGTCCGGTGCCGATACGCGGCGATGCGATGCTGCTGTCTGTTTTGCTCAGGAATTTGATCGACAATGCTATTCGTTATGCGCCACCAGCCACTCGGGTTGCGGTGGTATTGCGGGAGGTTCCGCCGGGGCTGGTTGTTATGGATCAGGGGCCTGGTATCCCGACCGAGGCGCGTGAGCGGGTTGTGCAGCGTTTTGTGCGTTTACCCGGGCAGGATGCCTGCGGTGCTGGATTGGGCTTGTCCATTGTGGCACGCATCGCTGAGCTGCACGGCGCTCGCCTGCTGATCGATGATTGGTCTCAAGGCGATGATCGGCCCCAGGGCGGTCTTGCGGTACGGGTTGTTTTTCCCTCTTAGTTGCACACACTGTTTGTCCTGATGGGCATGATTGACCCGACCGTTGCAAGCCGGATTGCGACTGTCTTTGCAGGGAATAATCTCGGCTTATGTTCGAATTCAAAAAATTGACTGTCATTGCGGGGGCGGTATGAATACCCTAGTGTCCGGTAAAAGATTGTCCAGTCTTGACCTGTCATTGAACGGGTCGTTTTGTTCCGCAATGGAACACACTTTTGAGGTTTATCTATGCGTATTATTCTTCTCGGCGGCCCCGGCGCGGGCAAAGGCACCCAAGCGAACTACATCAAGGAAAAGTATGGCATTCCGCAGATCTCCACTGGCGACATGCTGCGCGCCCATGTGAAGGCGGGCTCCGAGCTGGGCGTGGCGGCGAAGAAGATCATGGATGCCGGTGGCCTGGTGTCCGACGACATCATCATTGGCATGGTTAAAGAGCGTCTGACCCAGGATGATTGCAAGGCCGGTTATCTGTTTGATGGCTTCCCGCGCACCATTCCCCAGGCCGAGGCCCTGAAGGCTGCGGGCGTTCCGATTGATGCCGTGGTCGAGATTGATGTGCCGGATGCGGAGATCGTCAAGCGTATGTCCGGTCGTCGTGTGCATGTGGCCTCCGGTCGCACCTACCATGTGGTGTTCAACCCGCCTAAGGTCGCCATGAAGGACGATGTCACCGGCGAGGATCTGATCCAGCGCGATGATGACAAGGAAGAGACTGTCATGAAGCGTCTTGACATCTATCATGCCCAGACCGAACCGTTGGTCAAGTTCTACGGCGACTGGGGCAACACCGGTGCGGCGGATGCGCCCAAGTACATTCGGGTGTCCGGCGTGGGTTCTGTGGACAGCATCACCGGGGCGGTGTTCGCCGGCCTGGACGCGCTGAAGAAATAAGGCATGTCGGCAATCCCGGCGTTTACCGAGGCTGATCTGGCCCTGATGCGCGAGGCGCTCCGTGAGCGCTTCGGGCATGGGGTCGAGATGGCGGAGGTCGAGACCGAGATCCGCATCAATCCGGCGGATCGCGATTTGACCGTTTGTCCGGCCTTATATTGGGAAGAGGACGGCTGCCGCTTTGTGTTGTCCAAGACCGGCACGAACCAGTTTCGTTC
>SXTL01000049.1 GCA_005790965.1 Burkholderiales bacterium
ACATTGCCGTTGATGCAATAACGCTTGCCGGACGGGGGCGGGCCATCGTCGAAGACATGTCCGAGGTGAATCCCGCTGCTGGCGCTACGCACCTCGATGCGCAACATGCCGTGGCTGCGATCGGGGTGTTCGCTGACGGCACCGGGTGCGGGCTGGACAAAGCTGGGCCACCCGGTGCCGCTGTTAAATTTGGCATCGCTGCGGAACAGGCGCGCACCGCTTAGAGGATCGACATACCAGCCGGGGCGTTTTTCGTCGAGATGCTTGCCGCAAAATGGGGCCTCCGTGCCTTGGTTGAAGGCGATGCGTTGTTGCTCCGGGCTGAACACGAGCTTGCCCAAGGCTTGCCAGTACGCAGAGGAGCGCGGATAAGGCACGCCGGTGCCACCCAGGCCGCAATAGCCGTTGGGATTTTTTTGCAAATAGTTCTGGTGATAGGTTTCGGCCGCGCCATAGGTGACGAGAGGGATGATCTCGGTCGTGATCAGGCCTTTTTTTGCCGCTGACAGGGCGGCCTGATAGGTCTCGCGAGATTGCAACGCGAGGCTTTGTTGCGGCGCACTCGTGGTGTAGATGGCGCTACGGTAATTGCTGCCGATGTCGTTGCCTTGGCGATCGCCCTGGGTTGGATTGTGGCTTTCCCAGAAGCGCGCCAGCACGGCCTCCAGCGTCGTTTTTTTCGGGTCAAACCGAACTTTGACCACTTCCGCGTGGTTGCGTTGTTTGGATTTGCCTAGGCGCAGCAGTCGTTCTAGCGCGAGTACGGCCTCGTAGGTGGTGGAGATCTCACCATTGGCGTAACCGCTTTCGACATCGATTACCCCCGGCAACTCGCCCATACGGCGCTCTGCGCCCCAGAAACAGCCCATGCCGAGGACGATGCTGGCCTCTGGCCGGGAGGCCGGAGGGGCCGCTTGGGACGCGTGGCTGGAGAGGATCATGAGCAAGAGACCGAAGTGCCATGCGATAGCGCGCATGGGATTAGGGTTTCAAATAAACGAAACCTTCCCGGGCCTGCAATTTCCCAATTTCAGCGACGCCGGAGGGTACAACTTGAGCCTCCAGGCTGACGGCACTGTCATCCAGTTTGCGGCCCTTGAGGGTGTTGCGGCAGACGCGGAAATCGACCCCCTTCTCTTTGAGACCGGCCACTTGGGGCGCGAAGGCGCCTTTATCATCCTTGGCTTCATTCAGCAGGAAATCGATGCCTTTGCCGTGAGTGACCACGACGATTTTGGCCTCCGGGCTGGCGCTTAAGTGATTTTCGATATTGCGCAGGGCGATGCGCGCTACGCTGGCATCGTTCAGGTGATAGACCACCTTTTCAATGGGTTCTGCGGCACGGCCCTGAGGGATGGAGGCGGCCATCAGGGTGAAGCCGAGAGAAAGGGCAAGGCCAAAAGCGGCAAGAGGGGAATTCATGGTCTCTCCGTGAAGCGGTTATGGACAGACCTATGGTAGGCGCTCCGCAGACAAGGGTATCTAGTACATTCGCATCGCCTCTTGGCGAGAGGGTTATTCAACGGCGAATATGGCCGTCGCCGAGCACGACCCATTTCTGGCTGGTCAGGCCTTCGAGACCAACCGGGCCACGGGCGTGGATCTTGTCGGTGGAGATGCCAATCTCGGCGCCCAGGCCATACTCAAAACCGTCGGCGAAGCGCGTCGAAGCGTTGATCATCACGCTGGCGGAGTCCACCTCGCGCAGGAAGCGCATGGCATTCGGATGGTTGGTCGTCAGGATTGCCTCGGTGTGATGCGAGCTGTAGCGATTGATATGGGCGATGGCCTCGTCGAGGCTGGCCACGACCTTGACGCTAATGATGGGCGCGAGGTACTCGGTCGACCAATCTTCTTCGGTGGCATCGACTACATTGCTACCCGGCACGCGGGCAAGGATGGCCTTGCTCGCCGCGTCGCAGCGCATTTCCACGCCCTTGGCGGCGAAGATGGCGCCCATCTTGGGCAGGAAAGTGGCGGCCGCGGCGGCGTGCACCAGCAAGGATTCAGTAGCGTTGCACGGGCTGTATTTCTGGGTCTTGGCGTTGTCGGTGACGATCAGCGCCTGCTCCCTATCGAACTCGGCGTCGATGTAGGTATGGCAGTTGCCGTCAAGGTGCTTGATCACCGGCACCCTCGCTTCGTTGCTGATGCGCTCAATCAAGCCTTTGCCACCGCGCGGGATGATCACATCGACAAACGCCGGCATGGTGATCAGTTCGCCGACGGCCGCGCGGTCGGTGGTCTCCACCAGTTGTACGGCGCTGGCCGGCAGACCGGCGGTAGCGAGCGCCTGTTGCACCCGTTTCCACAGGGCCACATTGGAGTGGATCGCTTCGGAGCCGCCGCGCAGGATGCAGGCATTGCCGCTCTTGATGGCCAGCGACGCGGCCTCGATGGTGACATTCGGGCGGCTTTCGTAAATCATGCCGAATACGCCAAGGGGCACGCGCATCTGGCCAACACTAATGCCGGACGGGCGGCGCTTGATGCCGGTCATTTCGCCGATCGGATCGGGCATGGCGGCGAGCTGTTCGCAGCCTTCGGCGACGGTGTCGATGACTTGGTCGGTGAGGCGCAAGCGGTCAACCATCGGCGCCGCTAGACCGGCCGCTTCTGCCGCAGCGATGTCCTTGGCGTTTTCTGCTTGTAGCGGGGCGCCGGCCTCGCGCAGTAGGCGGGCCAGTTCCAGAAGGGCGGTGTTTTTGGCGCGGGTCTCGGCACGGGCCATTGCGGTGGCGGCGGCGCGGGCGGCTCTGCCCAGCGTGTCCATGTAAGTGTGGAGGTCCATTTATGATCCTGTTATGCCATTGAAGGCTGGGTATTGAAGGCGGGCGCGGGCTGGTTGAGTAGCGCAAGCCCTAATTGTTTGTACAGGTTCCATGCATCGTCGCGGAGCAGGCCCTTGCTGGCGCGGTCGATGCGTCCCGCGTGTTGTAAGGCTTGGCCTAGCCGCTGAGCACCCAAGCGCTTGGCTTGACGACTGAACAGGGCTTGGCGCGAATCCCAGATCCGCAGGCTGCGCAGCAAACCGGCCAAGTCTTCGCCACGGGCGCTGGCCAGCGCCAGACGATAAAGCGTCCGCAGATCCTGCACCAGAAGCCAGAGGGCAAAGATGGGCGCTTCGCCCTCGGCCTTGAGACTGTCGGCAATGCGCAGGAAACGGGCGGCATCCCCACGCCACAGGGCCTCGGGCAGATCGGCGGCATCATAACGGGCGACATCGGTGACGGCCGCACGGGCCGCTTCCAGCGTTACGGCGCCGGGCGGTAACAACAGGGCCAGCTTCTCGATTTCTTGGTGTGCGGCGAGCAGGTTGCCCTCGACGCGGACGGCAATCCAGTCGAGTGTGGCGCGATCGGCTTTAAGTTGATGACGGGCGAGGCGTTCGCCAATCCATGCCGGCAATTGTTCCAGAGTCGGGGTGCTGACCATGACGGTTGCGCCGACTGCTTCGAGCCGGGTGAACCACTTGCTAGACTGCATCGTCTTATCCGCCCGGGGCAGAATCAGGAGCAAGGTGCAGTCGGGCGGCGGATTGGTGGCCCAGGCCTCCAGGGCCTTGGCGCCTTCCACGCCGGGTTTGCCGCCGGGGAGGCGCACTTCGATCAGGCGGCGTTCGGCAAACAGGGACAGACCCTCAAACTGGGCGAAACATTCCGCCCAGCGGAACTGCGCGCTGGCCTCGATCAGCGTGCGTTCGGCGCCGACCGCGTACAGGGCGTGGCGAATCTGGGCAGCGGCCTCGTCCACCAGCAAAGGAGCCTCGCCGCAGAGACAATATACCGGCAGGATCTCGCGGCTGAGGGCATTGGCCAACTGGCTGGGGGAGAGTTTCATGCGGGCAGCCGGGCCTGATGAGGTTTTAGAGGCGTCCGTACGCGATGCGGGTCAGGGCCTGGCGAGCGAGTTCGAGGGCCATGTCGCGGCGTAGATTGGCCTCTTCCATTTCTTTGGCCAGGGTTTGGCTATCGTCGTAAGTAAAGTCGCGCTGGGCAAACAAAGGGATGGCTTCAAGCAGAACCTTGCCGTAGGCATCGCGCACATCTAGCCGCACCTCATAGCTCAGGCGGTATTCACGCACCCGGCCGGCACCCGACAGCGACAGGATCTGTTTGTCGAGCTTTTCCTGGCTTAGGCGGATGACCAGCGGCGCCCCCTTGGAGCCAGCGTGCAGCTTGCGTTGATCGTGCAGCTGTTCGCGTAGCTGTTGTCCGAGCAGCGAGCCTTCTCCCGCCTCGACCCAGGCGCTGGTGAAAGGCATGGCATTGACGCCGCGCAGGCGGAAACCGCAACCGGCAAGGGCGAACCAAGGGACGGCAAGAAGAAAGGCGCGACGCTTCATGGCGCTATGATGCCACGGGGCGCGCCGTGCGTCATGCCACGATGTTGACGAGGCGGCCGGGCACGACCACGATCTTTTTCGGTGTTTGCCCGGCAAGGTGTTTTTGGGCGTCCGGGTTGGCCAGCGCGGCGGCCTCGATGCTGGCCCTGTCGGCCTCGACTGCGACCGTCAATTTGCCGCGCAGCTTGCCGTTGATCTGGAGCATCAGTTCGACCTCGTTCTGGACCAGGGCGGTGGTATCGACGCTGGGCCAGGCTTGATCGAGCAGGCGCGTGCCGGGCCGCAATTCGGCCCAAAGGGCTTCGCCGATGTGCGGCACCATGGGCGAGAGCATCAGGACCACGGCCTCCAGCACCTCCTGGCGTACGGCCCGGGTGTTGGCGGTCGTGGTCTCGAGTTTGGCGAGCGCGTTCATCAGTTCCATGACGGCGGCGATGGCGGTGTTGAACTGTTGGCGGCGTTCAATGTCATCGCCGATCTTGGCGATGGTCTGATGCAGTTGGCGGCGTATAGCTTTCTCAGAATCACCGATTTCACCGCCGGAGTAAGCGCTTACAACGCCTCCTTCCAGATGATCAGCAACGGCCTTCCACAGGCGGCGCAAGAAGCGGTGTGCGCCCTCGACGCCCGCGTCGGACCACTCAAGTGATTGCTCGGGCGGAGCGGCGAACATCATGAACAGGCGAGCGGTGTCGGCCCCGTATTGGTTGATCAGGGATTGCGGGTCAACGCCGTTGTTCTTGGACTTGGACCTCTTCTCGATGCCGCCAGCTAGGACCGGCTGGCCATCATCCGTCTTGACCCAGCCCGCGCCGTGCTTTTCGACCTCAGTGGGATTTATCCACAGCTTTTTGCCGCCGGCGCCCTCGCGGTAATAGGTCTCGGCGATCACCATGCCTTGGGTGAGCAAGCGGGTGAAGGGCTCGTTGCTGGCAACCAAACCCTCGTCCCGCATCAGCTGGTGGAAGAAGCGGGCATAGAGCAGGTGCAAAATAGCGTGTTCGATGCCGCCGATGTATTGATCGACCGGCAACCAGTGATTGGCGCGCCCATCGAGCATGGCGGTGTCGCTGCCGGGACAGGCGTAGCGGGCGTAATACCAGGACGATTCGACAAAGGTGTCCATGGTGTCGGTCTCGCGCTCAGCGGCGCCGCCGCAGCTTGGGCAGGTGCATTCGTAGAACGATGGCATTTTCTTGAGCGGCGAGCCAATGTCGATCTTGACATCTTCCGGCAGCACGACCGGCAACTGGTCTGCAGGTACCGGAACATCGCCGCAGGTTGGACAGTGGATGATGGGGATCGGG
>SXTL01000050.1 GCA_005790965.1 Burkholderiales bacterium
AACCCGCACGAGACGCCGTGGGTGGTCACCCTGCCGCTGATTCTGCTGGCCATTCCGTCGGTTGCGATCGGCTATCTGACCATGGGCCCGCTGGTGGTGGGGGACTGGTTTGGCCATGCCATTCATGTCAACGCGGCGGCGCATCCGGCGATGGCCGTGTTGGCCGAAAACTTCCACGGTTCTGCGGCGATGGCTGTGCACGCCCTGACGACGCTGCCGTTTTGGCTGGCGCTGGCCGGGGTGGTGACGGCCTATTACCTGTATCTGGTGCGCCCGGACTTGCCGCAGGCCATCCGGAATCGTGCCGGTTTGCTCTACACCATTCTCGAAGAGAAATACGGCTTTGATCGTTTTAATGATTGGTTCTTTGCCGGTGGCGCCCGACTGGTAGGAGGTCGCCTCTGGCGCTGGGGTGATGCCACGGTCATTGATGGCTGGGTGGTGAACGGCTCTGCACGCATGGTCGGTTGGGTGGCAACATGGACTCGCCAGATCCAGTCGGGCTACCTTTACCACTATGCCTTTGCCATGATCGTCGGCGTGGCTTTGCTTGCGACCTTGTTCGTACATTTTTAAGCCGCGAGAAATTAAGCGACGACCTAACCGGACAACAGCACATGTTTGAAAGTATCGGAATCCTCAGCCTGACTATCTGGGTGCCCATTGTGGCAGGCCTCCTTGTCCTCGCCACGGGCGGGAAGGATGGCGCCGCGGGTGGCGTGGACGGGCAGCGGACCCTAGCCCTGTTGGGTGCGGCACTGGGCTTTGCCGTCTCCTTGCCTTTGTGGACCGGTTTCAATGTTTCCACGGCGGCCATGCAGTTTGTGGAACACGCCAATTGGATCCCCCTCTTTAATGTCCATTACGCTTTGGGTGTGGATGGCATCTCCATGCCCTTTGTGGTTCTTAATAGTTTCGTGACCCTGCTGGTCGTGCTGGCGGGTTGGACGGTGATCAAGACCAAGGTTGCGCAATATATGGCCGCCTTCCTGATCCAGTCGGGCCTGATCAATGGCGTATTTGCCTCCCTGGATGGCGTGCTGTTTTATGTCTTCTTCGAGGCGATGCTGATTCCGCTGTATCTGATCATCGGTATCTGGGGCGGCCCTAACCGGGTTTACGCAGCGATTAAGTTCTTCCTCTATACGCTGTTGGGTTCGCTGTTGATGCTGGTGGCAATGCTCTACCTGTTCTTTGCGTCCGGCGGCAGTTTCGATATCTTGGTTTGGCACAAAGTGCCGCTGGCCATGAGCGCGCAGATGCTGCTATTTGTGGCCTTTTTCTTTGCCTTTGAGGTCAAGGTGCCGATTTGGCCGGTGCATACCTGGTTGCCGGATGCTCATGTGGAGGCGCCGACTGGTGGCTCGGTGGTGCTGGCCGCAATTACCCTGAAGGTGGGTGCCTACGGTTTCCTGCGCTTCACTCTGCCCATCTTGCCGGATGCGTCGCATGAATTGTCTTGGCTCATCATTGGCCTGTCGTTAATCGCGGTGGTCTATATCGGTCTGGTGGCCTTGGTGCAGTCGGACATGAAGAAGTTGATCGCCTATTCCTCCATCGCTCATATGGGCTTTGTCACCCTGGGCTTCTTCATGTTCAATAGTTGGGGTGTTGAAGGCGGTCTGGTGCAGATGATCTCGCACGGCTTTGTGTCCGGCGCGCTGTTCCTGTGTATTGGCGTGATGTATGACCGCCTGCATTCGCGGCAGATTGCCGACTACGGTGGCGTGGCCAATTCCATGCCCCGGTTTGCGGCCTTGTTCATGCTGTTCGCCATGGCCAACTCCGGTTTGCCAGCGACTTCGGGCTTTGTCGGCGAGTTCATGGTCATTCTGGGCGCGATTCAGGTCAACTTCTGGTATGCCGCATTAGCCGCCACCACTCTAATCTTTGGCGCGGCCTACACGCTGTGGATGTACAAGCGAGTGGTCTTTGGGGCCATCACACGACCAGAGGTGGCGAGCATGAAGGACATCGATGCGCGCGAGTTTCTGATTCTCTCAATACTGGCCGTGTGTGTGTTGGCCATGGGTGTCTATCCCTTCCCGGTGACCGAGGTGATGCATGTCTCGGTCAACAATCTCCTTGAGCATGTGGCCCACAGCAAGTTGATGCCCCTCGTTGCGCACTGAAAGATCCCATGACGCTGATTGATTTCCTGCCCATCGTTCCCGAGATCCTGGTGCTGGTCATGGCCAGCGTTATCCTGCTGTTGACGGCGGCGGACAAGTGTCCGACGGCGGGCTATGTTCCGTCTCTCCTGACCCTTTTGGGTGCGGCGGTGCTGACGGTAGTGACAGGCGGTTTGGGCACGGATGTCCTAGTGCGCGGCCTGGTGGTCGTCGATCCAATGGGCGATGTACTGAAGCTGGTGACCTATTTCGCTGCCATGGCGTCGTTCGTCTATGGGCGGGCGTACTTGCGCGAGTTTGGTCTACTGCGCGGCGAGTACTTTGCCCTGGCACTGTTTGCCGTTTTGGGCATGATGGTCATGATCTCTTCCGCTAGCCTGTTGACGCTCTATCTGGGTCTGGAATTGTTGTCCTTGTCCCTCTACACCCTGGTGGCCATGCAGCGGGATTCAGCACAGGCCTCCGAGGCGGCCATGAAGTACTTCATCCTGGGGGCACTGGCCTCGGGCCTGCTGCTTTACGGTATGTCGCTGCTCTACGGGGCGACCGGCACTCTGGCGTTGTCCGGTATCGCCGATGCCTTGCACGGCCAGTCGGGCAATACGATGTTATTGACCTTCGCCCTCGTGTTTATCGTGGCGGGCATTGGCTTCAAACTTGGTGTAGCTCCGTTCCACATGTGGGTGCCTGACATCTATCAGGGTGCGCCGACGGCGGTGACCTTGTTTTTGGCTTCGGCGCCCAAACTGGCGGCCTTTGCCATCGTTATGCGCATACTGGTCTTGGGTTTGCCTGAACTGCTTCACGACTGGCAGCAAATGCTGGCGGTGATGGCGGTCGCTAGTCTGGCCATCGGCAACCTCGCGGCCATCATGCAGACCAATATCAAGCGCATGCTGGCCTATTCGACTATTTCGCACATGGGCTTTCTGCTCTTGGGCGTGCTGGCAGCCAGTATTGCTGGCTTTGCGGCCAGCCTGTTCTATGTGATCGCCTATGTGATCATGACCTTGGCAAGTTTCGGCCTGATCGTACATCTGTCGCGCAAGGACGCCGAGGCCGATACCCTGGATGCGTTCCGTGGACTGAATCGTGATCACCCTTGGCTGGCGGCGATGATGGCCGTGGTAATGCTGTCGATGGCGGGGCTGCCCCCTTTCTTGGGCTTCTACGCCAAGTTTTTTGTGCTTCAGGCCTTGGTGGGTGGCGGCTGGATTGCGTTGGCCGTGCTGGCGGTCATGTTCTCGTTGATCGGCGCCTTCTATTATTTGCGCATCATCAAGCTTATGTACTTTGATGCCCCCATCGAGGGGGACCACCGGATTGCTCCGGTAGGCGATGCCGTTGGCCTGCTCAGCTTCAATGGTTTGGCTGTTCTGGGCTTGGGACTGTTGCCGCAGGGTCTGCTCGCCCTTTGCGTGATCGTCGTTCAGGCTTCGGTGTAGACGCTGCTGTCTCCATGGCTGGCGCCACCTGCGGCAGGGCGGGCTTGGTCTGGTACACCTCCTCGAGAACTTCAATAAAACGCCGCGCCTGGGGTGACAAAATTCCCCCCCGCCGCAGCACCAGCCCGTAACTGCGTTGCGGGAAGTAGCGTACCAGCGGGATGCGCGCCAATCGCTCGGTACCACCGAGACAGATATCGGTGACGATGGAAATCCCCATCCCCAATTCAACATATTTTTTGATGACCTCCCATCCGCCAGCCTCAAGCGTGACTGTGAAGGTCAGGTCGTGTTGCTGGAATACATACTTGACGATACGCCAGGTGGAAAGATGGGCGGGGGGCAGTATGAGACCGTAGCGACTGATGTCTTCCAAGGTGATCTCGCGCCGGCTTGCCAGTTCGGCCAAGGGGTGGTCCAGAGGGGTAATGAGCATCGGATCGAAGGTCGCGAAAGGCCGATATTCGAGGTCCTCAGGCACTTCTAGCATGGAGCCGACGGCAAGATCGATCTCATTGGCGCGGAGCATTTTCATACCGTCACGCCCGGTCACATTGTTCAGTTTGAGGCGTACGCCGGGGTGCTGACCGACAAAGCGGCGAACCGGTTCTGGCAGGACATAAAGAATGGTGGATTCGCCCGCTCCGATGTTGAGATCACCCGAATTTACATTGCCAAACAGGGCGGCAAAGTTTTCCTGCAACTTATCGACCCCCTCCACCAGCGGTTCTGCAAGGTGATACAGGGTCTCGCCTTCTGGGGTTAAGCGTAGATTGGGGCCCCGGCGTTCGAATAGAACGATACCCATTTCACGCTCAAGAGCTTGGATTTGGAGTGAAACGGCAGGCTGGCTGAGACACAAGCGCTCGGCTGCGCGTGAAATATTGCCGGCCCTTACCACTTGATGAAAGGCGCGCAATTGTTTGATCCGGTTGTTCTTATAGTACATCGGGGCCTCCTGAAAGGGCGCTGACGCGGGGACGGCATCTAGCCATGTTTATAGCTAGGTCAAATGATAATTCAATTCCTTAATACTCTGGATTGAAATATTTGTCAGTCAGGGTATTTAAAAATATCTAGACTTTGTTGACGAGTTATAAAATTTTAATGGCGCAAGGAGTGGCGAGTGAGCGGGACTTGGACTGGCATCATCGTGGCAGGAGCCTTCATGGCGACCCTTGGGGGCGTTTTGGCATGGTTTCTGGCGCTTGCTAGTCGTCGCTTGCAAGTGTTTGAGGATCCCCGCATCGAGGCCGTCGAGGACTGTCTGCCACACTCAAACTGCGGTGCATGTGGGACTGCGGGCTGTCGTAACTTCGCCGAAAAAGTTGTTTCTGGCGATATCGTGCCGGCAAAGTGCTCCGTTAATCCCCCTGAGATGAATGCCTATATCGCCACGATGCTGGGTGTCGCGATGGGTGAAGTGGAAAAACAGGTGGCGCGGCTGGCTTGCGCCGGGGGTCATCATGTGGCGCATATGCGGGCGCGTTATGAGGGCTTGAAGCATTGTCGGGCGGCCGCCACGGTAAGCGGTGGTGGTAAAGATTGTGCGTGGGGCTGCCTTGGCTTGGGTGATTGCGAGACCGTGTGTGAGTTTGGGGCCATTCACATGAATGGCTTTGGCTTGCCTGTCGTCGATACGGCTCTCTGTACGGCGTGCGGTGATTGCGTGGCGGTATGTCCAAAATCCCTGTTTTCCCTTCAGCCGATCAGCCACAAGTTATGGATGGCGTGCAAAAGCCAAGCCGAAGGTGACATCGCCGAGGCCCAGTGTGCTGTGGCCTGCAACGCATGCGGGAAATGTGTAGCGGATTCCCCGCCCGGTCTCATGCACATGAACCGGAATTTGGCGGTGATCGATTACACCCGCAATGCTGAGGCTACTGTCAAATCTATCGAACGCTGCCCGACCGGTGCCATTGTCTGGCTTGAGAATGACCAAACAACGCGTGGCGTCGCCGCCAAGAAGATTGTGCGCATAACTGCCTTGCCGCTGGCGGCATAGGTTGGATACGGAGAATGACTATGCTCAAAAACCTGTTTACTTCCCCATCGAATGAATCAGCACTGCAACCGGTGAAATATCCCGGCGTGCGCGATGCGATCGACGGCAATACGGCGGTGATTCTGGTAGAGCGCGAGGCTTCCGATGCGGCCGGTGCGTACCCGATTACCCCATCTACCAACATGGGTGAGTACTGGGCCGAGTCGGTAGCGGCGGGGCATATCAATGTCTCTGGCCGCCCCCTGATTTTTGTCGAACCTGAATCCGAACACGCGGCCGCCGGTGTGACTGCCGGCATGGCTATGACCGGTCTGCGGGCGGTAAACTTTACCTCGTCACAGGGCGCGGTGTTCATGCATGAATCGCTTTATGGAGCCGTGGGCAAACGCTTGCCCTATGTGCTCAACATGGGCTGTCGCGCTATTACCAAGGCGACGCTCAATGTGCATTGTGGTCATGACGACTATCACAGCGTCGATGACACCGGCTTCATTCAAGTCATGGCAGCCAGTGCCCAGGAGGCGGCCGACCTCAACTTGATTGCACGCAAAACGGCAGAACTGTCCCTGACCCCGGCGATCATGGGCATGGACGGATTTCTGACCACGCATCTGATCGAGCCGGTGCAGGTTCCCGAGCGTGAACTGGTCGCGGAGTTCCTCGGCCAACCCGGTGATTTGATTGATACGCCGACCCCGGCTCAGGTCATTCTTTACGGACCCAAGCGGCGGCGCATTCCGGCCCTCTGGGATGTCGACGCCCCGTTAGCCTCGGGTGCTGTCGCCAACCAAGATGCGCATATGCAGGCGGTAGCCGCGCAACGGCCGTACTTTTTTCAGCATATCCCGGCTTTGTTCGATCGCTGTGCTGACGAGTATGCTGAATTGACCGGTCGTCGCTACGCGCGTGTGGCGAGCTATCGTTGCGAGGACGCCGATTACTTGATCCTGGGTCAGGGCAGCATGACCGTGCAGGCGGGTGCGGTCGCCGATTACTTGCGGGCGACGCGGCAGATCCGGGTGGGCGTCGTCAATCTGACCATGTTCCGGCCATTTCCTGGCGAGCTGCTAAGTCATGTCTTGAAGGGCAAGAAAGGGGTGGCGGTTTTAGAGCGCACTGACCAGCCCTTGTCTGAAGATCTGCCGCTGATGCGCGAGGTGCGTGCCGTAGTCTCAAAGAGCGTCGAGAACGGGGTGGCGGGGCGGGGCCGGGCAGGGAGCCAACACGCGGGCTATGCGGCGTTCGAGACCGGTGCGGAAATCCCTCAACTTTATTCTGGTAGCTACGGCATTGGATCGCGCGATTTGCAACCCGAGGCGTTGATCGCGGCAGTCGAGAACATGCTCGAAGGTGGCAAGAGTGGCGGGGCGCAACGGCGTTTCTACTATCTCTCCATCGATTTTGTGCGCGATCAGGCGGCCAATCCCAAGCAGGAGATCCACCAGCAGGGTCTGCTAGAGGCCTATCCCCAGATCCGGGATTTGGCGCTGCGCGGCTCCGAGAATCCCAATCTGATGCCTAAGGGGGGGATTGCGGTGCGGATGCATTCGGTCGGTGGCTGGGGCGCGGTGACGACTGGCAAGAACCTCGCCATGACCTTGTTCGAGCTTCTGGGCTGGGATATCAAAGCGAATCCGAAATACGGTTCCGAAAAGAAAGGGCAACCAACCACTTATTACCTCTCGGCTGCCCCGGAGCCGATTCGCATCAACTGTGAATACAGTCATGTCGATGTCGTGCTGTCGCCAGACCCGCAAGTCTTCCTGCATACCAATGCGGTTGCCGGCTTAAGCCAGGGCGGTGTATTTATCATCCAGAGCAACCTGCCGGATGCAGGAGCCTTGTGGGCCACCTTCCCGCTAAACATCCAGAAATATATTGTCGAACAGGGTATTCGCGTCTTTTATTTGGACGCCTTCACCATCGCCCGCGAGGAGTCCTCGAATCCCGATCTGCAGTTACGCATGCAGGGCAATGCTTTTCAGGGCGCCTTTTTCCATGCCTCCGATGTCAAGGAACGGGCTGGCCTGTCAGAAGAGACCCTGTTTACGGCTATTGAAAACCAGTTACAGGCAAAATTTGGCAAGAAAGGCAAGCGCATTGTCGAAGACAACCTGCGCGTGGTGCGGCGCGGCTATACCGAAATCCATGAAATTCCGGCTGCGGTGATGACGGTTGGGGCGCGCCAGGCCGCCTCGTTTCGAGCCTCGCCGGCGCTGCCTGTCATGTTGGCCCAGCAGCCGGAAGGCGCGACGGAGCATGGCTCAAGGCAGGCCGATATCCATCGCTTCTGGGAACAGACCGGTAATTTTTACATGACGGGTCGCGGTTCGGACAACCTTGCTGATCCCTTCATGGGCATGGCCTTGATCCCGGCCGTCACCGGGGTGTTCCGCGACATGACGCAGATCCGTTTCGAGCATCCGGTATGGAATGCCGAGAACTGCACGGCCTGTGGTAATTGTTATACCCAGTGTCCTGATTCGGCAATTCCGGGCTTGGTTTCGACGCTTAGCGATGTCCTGAACAGTGCCATCAGCCGGATTGAGATGGGCGGCCGTCCGACCCGATTCCTGCGCAAGGGCGCTCGGGCGATCGAGAAACGCCTGCGGGGGGTCCTCGAGCATGAGGGTGTGGATGTGCGTGCTCGCCTGAAGGCGGCGATTCAGGAAACGCTCGAGGAATCTATGGCCACAGCCATGGCCGATACCGAGCCCTTGACCGAGGAATATCGTTTGTTGAGCGATACCTTGGGTGAATTCCAGTTTGCGACTACCAAGCCGTATTGGGTTAACCCCGAGAAAAAGACGAAAGGAACGGGCGGGCTGTTCTCCATTACCGTGAATCCGTATACCTGCAAAGGGTGCGCCGTTTGCGTCGATGTCTGCGACGACGATGCCCTGAAGATGGTGACCCAGACCCAGGACAGTATTGCAGCACTGCGCCGCGATTGGCAGTTCTGGCTGGAACTTCCCACCACACCCAAAGCGTATAGCCGCATTGATGATCTGGATGAGAAAATCGGTGCACTGGAAACCCTGCTGCTCACCAAGCAGAACTACAACTCCATGGCCTGTGGTGACGGTGCCTGTCTGGGGTGCGGCGAGAAAACGGCGATCCATCTTTTTACCAGTACCGTGACAGCCTTAATGCAGCCGCGGGTCCAGGCCCATCTGGAAAAGATTGAGGCCCTGATCGTCGGCCTTGAAAAACATATTCGCATGCGGCTGACCGAGACGGTCGACTTTACCGATGCTCAGGCTGTGTTGCGAGCCGTGGCCGCGGGCCAGGATCAAGGCCACGATTTAACGCTAGCGCGGCTCAGCGAACATCTGCAGGCCAAGGCGGGCAGCCAACCCATTGATCCGGATTGGCTGCGTTGGGTTACGCACCTCTTAGACCGTCTCAGAGACCTCAAGTGGCGTTATCTCGAGGGTCCGACCGGCCGGGGCCGGGCCGCCATGGGCATTGTTAACTCCACGGGTTGTACTTCGGTGTGGGGCTCAACCTTCCCCTTTAATCCTTACCCGTTCCCGTGGACTTCGCATCTGTTCCAGGATTCGCCCTCTGTCGCCCTCGGCCTGTTCGAAGGGCACATGACGCGCATGGCGGATGGATTTAAGGCCATCCGCATGGCCGAGATTGAACTCGAGCGTGGTTACGATCCGCACACCGAGGATGCCAACCTGACCTACTACACTTGGGAGTCCTTTACGGACGAGGAGTGGAAACTGTGTCCGCCGGTGGTCGCCATTGGTGGGGATGGAGCGATGTACGACATTGGTTTCCAGAATCTGTCGCGAGCCTTGATGACGGGTAAACCCGTCAAGATTGTGGTTGTTGATACGCAGGTGTATTCGAATACGGGCGGGCAGGCGGCGACCTCCACTTTTGTGTCGCAAGTGGCGGATATGACGCCCTTTGGAAAACAGGCAACGGGTAAGAAAGAGATCCGCAAGGAGATGTCTATCATCGGGATGGCACACCGTACGGCCTTCGTGTTGCAGGGCAGCACCTCCCGGCCAACGCATCTGATCGAAGGGTATATCGACGGCCTGAACTCGCGCCGGCCGGCCTTGTTTAACATTTATACCGTCTGCCCGCCCGAACATGGGGTTGGCGATGACAGGGCTGACCAGCAGTCGCGTCTGGCGGTTGAGTCGCGCGCGTATCCGCTGTTCCGTTACGATCCTGATCAGGGAACGACCTTCAGCGAGTGCGTCAGCCTTGATGGCAATCCTTCGCCAGAGGCCGACTGGCCGGAATATACGCTGGCTTATGTCGATGCCGCGGGGGAGGCGCAGAAGATGGTCTTGCCAATGACCTTTGCGGACTTTGCGCTGACGGAAGGACGCTTTGCCAAGCAATTTAAGAAGGCCCCGCAAGAGACCTGGAACGATGACATGGTCTTGCTTGCAGACTTCATCAAACGGCCGGCAGCGGAGCGTGAGGGGCGTTTCCCGTTTATTTGGGCGGTGGACAAAAAAAATCGCCTCCTGCGAGTTCTGGTTTCGCAGGCCTTGGTCAACGCGTGCGAGGAGCGGTTGGCGTTCTGGCGTCAGCTCAAGGATGTAGCAAAAACCCCAGCCCTGGCGGTGGACGAGAAGGCGATTGTGGAAACGGCACGGGCCGAGATTCTGGCGCATTTGACGGCCAGCTTGGTGGGGTTTGGTGGCGGCGGCATGGCGGCAGAATCGGCACCCGCCGTGCCGGTCGCATCGGTGGCGGCGGCGTCTGAGGGTTACGAGCCGGTTTATATTGACACGCCCGATTGCTCTGCCTGCGATGAGTGCACCACGATCGGGCCTAAGGCGTTTGCCTACAATGAGCAGAAGCAGGCCATAGTGATTAATCCCCAGGGCGCAAAATTTGCCGACCTCGTCAAGGCTGCAGAAAAGTGTACTGCAGGGTGTCTACATCCCGGCACTCCATGGAACATGAATGAACCGGGCCTCGAGAAATGGATGGCACGGGCGGCAAAATATAACTGAGCGATGCCATGGTCATGGAGATTCGACCCATCATGGAACGCAGCCGGGCGCTTGAGGCGCCGCCTCCGCCGTCCTCATGGCGAGAGGGGCCGTCTTCCAAATCTCTTGAGCTTTATTCGTATATTGTTTCGCTGTTCAGGCGCAAAAGTTTCGCGCGCGGGGTTCACCCCGACACGCACAAGAGTACTGCCGGCAAGCCGATTCGTCGGTTGCCGTATGCGCCGCGCATTTCCCTCCCCCTCGCGCAGCACATCGGCAAGCCGGCAGTACCCCTTGTCCGACCCGGAGAGGAAGTGGTTCGCGGTCAACCCATCGCAAGGGCCGACGGATTTCTGTCCGTTCCCTTGCATTCCCCTGTCACCGGACGCGTCGAGGCGATTCGGTTGCACCCGTCCGCGTCAGGCGCATGGGTGGAAAGTATCATCATTCATGCCTACGCCTCATCCACCCAAGAAGTACTCTGGCGTGAGCCACGCGATATGGATTCGCTCGGGCCTGAAGAGATTCTTGCCGCCGTCAAAGACTGTGGCATGGTGGGATTAGGCGGTGCGGCCTTCCCCAGTCATGTCAAGCTAAGCATCCCTCCTGAGCGCCGTATTCATACCTTGGTGGTCAATGGCTGCGAATGCGAGCCGTACCTGACTTGCGATCACCGCACCATGATCGAACATCCAGCCGATTTGATGCGTGGCATCGGCTATGCGATGCGAGCGGTGGGGGCTCGGCGCGCCATCATTGGTGTCGAAGATAACAAGCCCGATGCGGTGGCGGCGCTTACCCCGTTTCTGCCGACCGATGGGCGGGTAAGCATGGAGATGGTGCAGACCAAGTATCCGCAGGGCGCCGAAAAGATGCTGATCAAGTCGCTGCTGAATCTGGAGGTGCCCGCCGGTGGTCTGCCCTTGGATATTGGCGTGGTGGTCAATAATGTGGGCACTTTGACCTTGCTGGGCCGTTTGCTCCCAGCCGGTGAGGGTTTGACCGAGCGGGTGGTGACCGTGACCGGCCCGGCCGTCAAGCGACCAGGTAATTTCTGGGTGCCATTGGGGACACCGATTCGTCATGTGTTGCAATGTTCGGGGGTGCTCGATGGCGATCCTCACCCTGAGCTGGAGGTTGTTCTGGGCGGCTCCATGATGGGCCAAGCGATAACCTCACTGGACACCCCCGTGACCAAGGGGGTGACCGGGATTTTGGTATATGACCGTGAATCAGTGATGCGGGAAACGGTAACCAAGGTGTACCCTTGCATCAAGTGTGGCGAATGTGTTCAGGCCTGTCCGATGGGCCTTAACCCGGCCTTGCTTGGGATGCTGGCCGCAAAACGGGACTATGACAGTATGAGTGTTGATTACCATCTTGCCGATTGTTTTGAGTGTGGTTGTTGTACTTGGGTTTGTCCCTCCGGTATTCCGCTTGTGCAGCAGTTTCGCGCGGCCAAGGGTTTATTGCGCGCCCGAGCCGCTTGATCTGCGATGACAGAACTGCGTAGCGCTCCCCACGAACGCCTGGGTCTCAGCGTTGAGAGCATCATGCTCAATGTGGTGCTGGCCTTGCTTCCGATCGCCTTGTTTTCAATCTGGTTATACGGCTTGTCTGCCTTGGTGCTGCTGCTGACATCGGTCATTGTGTGTCTAGCGACGGAACGCCTCTTCAACCATCTTTCCGGACAATCCTCGACCCTGGGAGATTGGAGCGCGATGATCACCGGCATCCTGCTGGCATTGGTTCTGCCGCCCTCCTTCCCGCTTTGGATGACGGCGGTGGCGGCGGTGGCGGCGATGGGCTTGGGCAAGATCCTGTTTGGGGGTCTGGGCATGAATGTGTTTAACCCGGCCCTCGTGGGCCGTGCCTTTGTGCAGGCAGCATTTCCATCGGCTATTGCCACATGGGTCCCGAGCTATGCCCCAAACCGATTCCATGAGTTCATCCCCACGACCCTGACACCGCCTTTGATGATCCCGCCGGATATCACAGCTTGGACCAAGGCGGTCTCAGCGGATGCCTTCACGGGCGCAACGCCGTTGGCGATGTGGAAGTTCCAGCATCAACTGACGGCGCCGGAAGACCTGATTCTGGGCATTGCCACCGCCTCCGTGGGGGAGACATCGGCGATGCTGATTCTGGTTTGTGGGCTTTATCTGGCGTTGCGTGGCATGCTTGACTGGCGTATTCCGGTCGGCATGATGGGGTCTGCCATTGCCTTGGCTTACGCCTTTCATCTTTACAACCCCGACTTTTTTCCGCCGCCCTTCTTCGTCCTGCTGTCGGGCGGTCTCATGTTGGGAGCCCTATTCATGGCGACCGACATGGCGACCTCGCCGGTGACCCCGCTAGCCGTTTGGGTCTACGCGATCCTGATCGGCCTTGTGACGGTCCTGATTCGCTATTTTGGGGGCCTGTCCGAGGGGGTGATGTATGCCATCCTGTTTGGTAATGCGCTCGCCCCTTTGCTGGATCGCAGCTTGCCGACGCGGGTGTTTGGCCGGCGTAAAGCCCGAAAGGTGGCGTCATGAGTGAGCCGTCGCCAAAGTCTGCAGTAGAAATCACGGCGGGTTGGCGTTTGATGGCGGCCCTCGGTGGAGTTGCTCTGTTGTGCGGGGTGCTGATCGTTGCCGCCTTTCAAAGTACGCTGGAGCCCATTGCCAAAAATCGCCGCATTGCCCTGGAGCGCTCCATTTTCTCGCTCATTCCGGACGGTGTGACCCTGCACATTTATGCCGTGAGCACGCAAGGGCTGATCTTGTTGCGGTCCGATCAATCTATGCCCAAGGGGGCGCAGCGCGTTTATGCGGTTTACGATGCCCATCGGCAACTACGCGGCTTAGTGGCCGAGGCGGGTGCGGTTGGGTATGCCGATGTGGTACGGGTTTTGTACGCTTATGATCCGCAGCGCCAGGCAATCGTCGGCTTTGCCGTGGGGGCGCATCGCGAGACACCGGGTATTGGCGACAAGATCCGCACGGACGCGGCCTTCCAGAAAAATTTCGTGGCTCTTGAAGCGCGCTTGGATGTTTCCGGGCAGAGTCTTGCGCACCCGATCCGAACGGTGAAGCATGGCAGCAAGCGCCAACCTTGGGAGATTGACGCAATCTCGGGCGCGACCATTACTTCGCGGGCGGTAGGGCGTGGCATTAACGATAGCGTCAGCGTTTTGCTACCGCGTCTGCGACCGCATCTGGATAAATTGGAGTCTCCGCCATGAAACCCGGCGAACACCCCCTGACGGCCTTCGAAAATTTCATGGAAGGGATCTGGAAACAGAACCCTGTCTTTGTCATGGTGTTGGGTATGTGCCCTACCTTGGCGGTGACCGTGTCGGCCATTAATGCGCTGGGCATGGGCGTAGCGACGACTTTCGTACTCGTGTTTTCCTGCTTGTTGGTGTCAGCGATCCGGAACTGGGTGCCGAAAGAAGTGCGTATCGCGACCTACATTGTCATCATCGCCAGCTTTGTGACCGTGGTTGATTATGCGATACAGGCGCTGAGCCTGGACTTGTACGAGGCTCTCGGCGCATTCATTCAGTTGATCGTGGTGAACTGCATCATTTTGGGTCGTGCAGAGGCGCATGCCTCAAAACATCCGCCCCTGACCGCCGTGGTGAATGCGCTAGGCATGGGGATCGGTTTTACGATCGGTCTTTTCGCACTCGGAAGCGTGCGTGAAATTTTTGGGGCGGGCTCGCTGTTTGGCATCGCCTTGTTCGGACCGAGTTTCCAGCCCTGGATTGTCATGCTTTTGCCGCCGGGAGGTTTTTTTGTCCTGGGCGCTTGGTTGCTCCTGTTTGCAGGGTGGAAGCAGCGCAAGGAGGCCAAAGATGGAGCATGAATCGCTGTTTCAGATTTTTATTGGCACGCTCCTGACCAACAATTTTGTGTTGGCCATGTTTCTCGGCTTGTGTCCCTTCTTGGGAGTGTCCGGACGCCTTAATACCGCCGTGCCGATGGGCGCCGCGACGACCTTTGTGATGCTGGTCGCGTCCTTGTGTGCCTACGGACTCAATGTGCTGCTCACGGCCTTGGATCTGCAATTCTTGCGGCTTATTGCTTACATTGTGGTGATCGCCTCGGCGGTCCAGTTGGTGGAAATGTTCTTGAAAAAGACCAGCCCCAATTTGTTTCGCGCCCTCGGTATTTACCTGCCGCTCATTACCACCAATTGTGCCGTGCTCGGCGTGGCCCTGTTTCAGACGACGCGGGAATACAGTTTTCTCCAATCCATAGTGTTTGCGTTGGCGGGTGGCGGTGGCTTTACGCTGGCGCTGCTCTTGATGGCAGGTTTGCGTGAACGCCTGAATCTGGCCACGGTTCCGCAACGGGTGCAAGGCACGGGGCTGGCCCTCATGCTTGCTGGTTTACTGTCTTTAGTGTTTATGGGCTTCGCCGGGCTCGGGGCGAGTGCAGGATGAGTCTCTATCTCGTGACTGCCGGCCTGATCTTGGGTCTTCTGCTGGTGGGACTTGCGGTTAATCGGTTGTACCAAAATTTTGCCCGGCAGCATCCACAGTTAGGCCCATTTCGCGACTCGGAGGCACGGGGCTGCGGTAGCTGCAGCCAAGGTAGCGGTTGTGCCTCCAGCGGAAATTGCCCTAAGGCATGATGTCGTCAGCCGCACAGGCGGCAACTTGCCACGAGCAGAAGTTCCTGCGCGGCGCGGGCGAGCTTGGGGCTGAGGGCTTTTAGCGTCTTGAAGGGCGCTGGGTGCGGGTGGCCGTCGAGCAGGCCGCCGGCCAGGGCCGTGAGCATTAGAGCTAGGGGGGAAAGGCCAAGCGGGGCTTTTAGCGTGTCGCGCTGGGCAATGAGGGTGGCGTTAGAGGCCGCGTCATAATGCATCAGGCGGCCCCCGATCTCCAGATTGAGCGTGCCGCCTTCAGCGAGTTCCCAGCGTTCCTGTTCGCTCCAGTGGGGCGCGGCAGGCAGTGCGGTGCGGGCAAAGAAATCCCCCAGAATAGCGGCGGGGCCACGCCCCGGTAGGGTCAGCAGTTGCTGCGCCAGTTCCTCCCATGCACGGTCCGTTGCCATTGTCATAGCGGCTCGCCCATGAAGCAGAAGACAAAACGGCCGTGGTCAAAATCGAGCATCAGGCTCCCGCCTCGGTTCACAGCGTAATCGACCCAGCCCGGCGTGGCGCAACCTTGATGGCATTCGGACACCCCGTTGGGTGATTCGAGGTCGCGCTCGCGATCGTAGAAGGAGAGCAACATGGGGGAGTCGAGCAGTCCCTCGGCAAGACGGCCGGCAAGGCGGTGACATTGGGTAAAGTCAGCGGCCCACTCGCCACATTCAAGATGCAGGGTTTTCATCGGCAAGGGTCTTCAGGGCGTAGAGCGCGTCGAGCGCTTGTTTAGGGGTGAGTTGGTCCGGGTTGATCAGCGCCAGCGCGGTAGTGAGGGGGGTGTGCAGCGGAGAGGCGGGGGCCGTCACAGGGCTATCCAGAAACAAGTCGCCTTGACCTGCGCTGCGTATTTGCTGCTCTTCCAGTTCGATTAGTTTTCGGCGCGCTTGCTGGATGATGCTGGCGGGTACGCCGGCGAGTTTCGCCACTTGCAGGCCATAACTTTGTGAGGCAGGACCGTCTTCCACATGGTGTAGAAAGGTCAGTTTGCCGCTGTTCTCCAGGGCATCCAGGTGGACATTGGCCAGCATGGGATAGTGTTGAACCAATTGGGTCAGCTCAAAATAATGAGTGGCGAACAGGGTCGCAGCGCGGGTTTTGGCCGCGAGGTGGCGGGCGACGGCCCAGGCAATAGAGATGCCGTCGAAGGTTGAGGTGCCCCGGCCGATCTCATCCATCAGAATCAAGCTTTGTTCAGTTGCACCGAGCAGGATGCCGGCCGTCTCGGTCATTTCAACCATGAAGGTGGAGCGCCCCCCCGCGAGATCGTCTGAACTACCGACGCGGGTGAAGATCTGGTCGATGGGACCGAGGCGGAGCGCGCGGGCAGGGACGAAGAGGCCGCAACAGGCCATCAGGGTGATGAGCGCGGCCTGGCGCATATAGGTCGATTTGCCGCCCATGTTGGGCCCGGTGACGAGGAGCATGCGCCGGGTCGGGTCAAGGCGGAGGTCGTTGGCAATGAAGCCTTCGCTCCGGGCTTCTACGATTGGGTGCCGCCCGGCGACGATGTCGAGACCCCATTCCGTTTGATACTGAGGACGGCAGTAATCGCGTTCGCGCGCGAGTTCGGCCTGGCCTGCCAAGAGGTCGATCTCGGCCAGCGCCTGAGCTAGGGCTTGCAACTCGGGGAGGTGGCCAGCGAGGCGAGCCAGCAGCTCGGCATAGAGTTCGCGTTCACGTGTCAAGGATTGTTCGGCCGCCGACAGGTAGCGTGTCTCGAAGGCTTTCAGTTCGGGCGTCAGGTAGCGTTCGCAGTTTTTCAGGGTTTGGCGGCGGTGGTAATCGGCCGGGACCTTGTCGGTCTGGCCGCGACTGACCTCGATATAAAAGCCGCTAACCCGGTTGTATTCGACCCGCAGGTTGGCGATGCCGCTGCGCTCGCGTTCGCGCTGCTCGATCTCGAGCAGAAAGGTACCGCTGTCGGATTGCAGGGCGCGCAATTCGTCCAACTGGGAGTCGAAGCCCTCGGCAAAGACCCCTCCTTCACGCAGGGTCAGGGCAGGTTCGGGCTGCAGGGCGCGTTGCAGGTGTTCGGCGAGTTCGGGTGGCGAAGCCACGCGCTGAATCATGTCAGGGAGAACAGGGCTGAGGCTATCGCGCAGGCCGGGCAGTTTTTGCAGGGTGTCGCGCAGGCCGGAAAGGTCACGCGGTCGGGCGCTGCCGAGGCCGATGCGGGCGCAGATCCGCTCGATATCGGCGCTACCCTTGAGTTGGGCCTGAACTTGGCTGCGTGCGTGGTCGGAGCCATGGAGGGCTTCGAGCGCATCGAGGCGCTGGCTGAGGACAGCCCGGTCAGTGAGCGGGTTATGCAGCCAGCGCGCCAAGAGGCGACTGCCCATGCCGGTGATGCCGCGATCCAGCTCCGAGAACAGCGTTGGGGCGATAGCTCCGCGCAGGGTCTCGGTGATCTCCAGGGTGCGGCGTGCGGCGGCATCGAGTTGCACGAAGCTGTCCGGGCGCTCCAGCACCAGACCCGTCAGGTGGGACAGGGCCGTCTGTTGGGTGTGGCGGGCGTAGTCAAGCAGTAAGCCGGCGACGGCCTGAATGGCTGGGCGGTCGGTGATGCTGAAGGCATCTAGATTGTGCAGACCGAAATGGTCGCAGAGGGTGCGATGGCCGCGATCGGGGGCAAACTGCCAGTTGGGGCGACGCACTAGGGCGGTACCTTCCGGGGCAGGAAGCAGATATTCCTCCGGGAGCAGGAGTTCGGCTGGGGCAATGCGGGCCAGTTCTGATGCTAGTCGGGAAATATCGACCTCGCTGGCGCGAAATTCTCCTGCTGATAGCGTTAACCAGGCCAGCGCCACGCGCCCTTTACCGGGCAGGATAGCCATGAGGCGGGTGTCGCGGCGATCGTCGAGGAGGGCGGCATCGGTCAGGGTGCCGGGCGTCACGATTCGCATAACCCGGCGTTCGACCGGACCCTTGCTGGTTTTGGGGTCGCCAACCTGTTCGCAGATGGCGATCGACAGGCCGAGCTTGACCAGCTTGGCGAGATATTGCTCGGCGGCGTGAAAGGGGACCCCGGCCATACGAATTGGCACCCCGGCCGACTGGCCACGGGTCGTCAGGGTGATGTCGAGAAGGGCGGCGGCCTGTTCGGCATCTTCATGAAAAAGCTCGTAGAAATCGCCCATGCGGTAGAACAACAGGCGATCTGGGTGTTCTGCCTTGATGCGCAGGTATTGCTGCATCATGGGCGTATGTTGTGTGAGATCGCTGGGCGGGGGCGGACTATTCAACGGCAAATTCATGGTGTGCATTGTAGCGCCACGATGCCAGGCATTTTTTTAGGTTTTGCCGGCGGAATCCCCTAATGTTAATAATTAGTTGCTAATATATGGAGGTAAAAGAAATTTATATCGCTGGATTTGATGCCGACCTCTGTTCGTTCTGTCCTTTATGTCCGCCTGCCTTGCTGGAAAATCTGGCCGGGTGGGGTGGTCTATGTCGCGGACTGGGTCCATAAACATCGCCCCGAGGTGCGTCAACACCTGCTCGATTTGGCATTGATCCCGCGCCGCCAGCGGCGCGCTGTATTGACCGAGCAGATTCGCCGTATGCAGCCCGATATGGTGGCTTTTTCCTGGCGCAACATGCAGTCGTTTGGCCCGCATCCCGAGGATGATGCGTTGTCGGTGGTGATGAATTACGACTATGGGCGCACCCTTTGGCAGCGGATTCAGGCCGCTTTTCAGGCAGTGGGGATCCTGTGGCGCTATCAGGCGGACCGCTTGGCTAACCTAGCTTATTTCAGGCTGGTGCGGCAGGTTCGACCCGAGGCGCAGGTGGTGGTGGGGGGTACAGCCGTGTCCATTTTTGGTCGGCAGGTTGCGCAGCAATGTCCGCCCGATACGCTGGTGGTGGTGGGCGAGGGCGAGGACGCGATGCTTTCCATCATTGATGGCAACGCCGAGCCGCTGGGCGAGTATTACCGGACGGCGGCGGATGGTTCGGTGACGCACCATGTGCGCGAGGCGGAGTTCCCGCTGATTGATCGCACGGCGGTGGATTTTCCCTACATCGAATCGATCTTCCCGCAGTTTGGTGAATATCTGGATATGGCGCCGAACCCGGACATTCGTTCTGCCGAGGCGAGTTTTGGCGTCAACACCAAACGCGGTTGTCCGTTGCAATGCAATTTTTGTCTGTACAACAAGATCGAGGGCGCTCATCAACGCTATCGTGAGCCGGTTGAAATCGTCGCTGAGATGGAGTTGCTGCATCGGCGCTACGGGGTGAAAAACTTTTGGTTTACGGATGCGCAGTTTTGTTCGACCCGGCAGAGCACGCATCATGTCGAGGAAATTCTCGATGAGATATTGCGGCGCGGGCTGAAGGTTTCTTGGTCGGGTTATTTACGCCTGAACCACCTGACGCCGGAATTGGCCAAGAAGATGATCGACTCGGGCATCTCCAGTATTGACCTGTCGTTTACGGGGACGCAGGAGGTTATCGACAGCCTGACCCTGGGTTATAAGCTGGAACAGCAGATGGAGGCCTTCCGTATGTTTAAGGCGGTGGGCTTCACCGAGCAGAAGGTGAAGTTGTACATCCCCTTCAACGCACCGGGTGAGACGATCGAAACGCTGAAGCACACCATCGCCCGCATCGAGGATTTGTACGATCTGTTTGGTCGCGAGCAGGTGCTGCCGTTTATCTTCTTTATCGGCGTGCAGCCGGGTACGCCGATCGAAAAGCGCCTGATCGCGGAGGGTTATCTGCCCGCCGATTACGATCCGTTGACCTTCAACCCGTTCATTGTCAAGAAGTTGCTCTACAACCCCGAACCCTTGGGTGGGGTGATTGGCCGTGCTTACCTACGGGCGGTCGAATCACAGGGCAAGGACAGCGATTACATCGGTCGCGTCACGATGGATCTTCTCAAGACCGAACTCGATCGGCCTGAGGTGGTGGCGTATTGCGCGGCGGCCGGCCGGCGGCAAAAAACCATCCCTATTGTCCACACCGCCTGATTTCGGGGGCGCGACGGTTGTTTGGGGTTTAACCCCTCAGTTCCGGGGTGACATGCGGGGTAATAACCTGCAGGAGTTGGGCAAAAATCTTCGGACTCCCGGCGATGATGTGGCCGGAGTCGAGATAGCCTTCCTTGCCGCCAAAGTCGCTGATCAGGCCGCCGGCCTCTAGAACGAGCAGGCAACCGCCAGCAATGTCCCACGGATTGAGACCGATCTCGAAGAAGCCATCGGTTCGGCCACAGGCGAGCCAGGCGAGGTCCAGCGCGGCCGAGCCGGGGCGACGCAGGCCAGAGGTTTTTTGCACTAGATCGCGGAAGATCGCGGTGTAGGCCTCCAGATGCTGGAAATCGTGATAGGGAAAGCCCGTGCCGATCAGGGCGCCGAGAAGCTTGTCGCGGTTGGCGACGCGGATGCGTCGTTCGTTGAGGAAAGCCCCGGCGCCGCGTGAGGCGGTGAACAACTCGTTGCGCACGGGGTCGTAAACGACGGCGTGTTGCAATACCCCTTGGTGACGCAGGGCAATGGAGATGGCGTATTGGGGAAAGCCGTGTAGAAAGTTGGTGGTGCCATCGAGCGGGTCGATGATCCACTGGTATTCCGATGCCTCGCTGCTGTTGACCGTTACGCCAGATTCTTCGGCTAGGATGCTGTGGCGCGGGTAAGCCGTGAGCAGGGTGTCGATGATGGCCTCTTCGGCCTTCTGGTCGATCTCGCTGACATAGTCGTTGTCGCGTTTGTTACGCACGATCAAGCGATCGAGGTCGAGTGAACCGCGAGTGATAATAGCGCTGGCGCGTCGGGCGGCCTTGACCGCCGTGTTGAGCATCGGATGCATGTCGAATAAAGAGCAGATGGGAAATTGGCGCTATTCTACCGCGTATGACGAATGCTGAGCTTGAAACCGGGGGGCTGGATCGCCTCGCACGGGTCCGGATCGTGCTAATTGAGACCCGCCACCCTGGCAATCTGGGGGCAGTGGCGCGGGCGATGAAGACCATGGGCCTGTGCGATTTGGTGCTGGTCAATCCGCATTGCGCCATTGACGGGGAGGCGAAGGCGCGGGCCTCGGGGGCGGTTGATGTGCTGGAGCGGGCACGGACGGTGTTGACGCTGGCGGAGGCGTTGGCCGACACGGTGTTGTCTGTGGCCTGTACTGCGCGCCGCCGCGATCTGCCCCATCCGGCCTATACCCCAAGACAAGCCGCTCCCGAATTATTGGCACTGGCCGCACAGGGACCGGTGGCCGTGGTGTTCGGTTCAGAGACCTTTGGCCTGTCAAACGAGGAACTGACGCTGTGTCGCTGGCTACTCAATATCCCGACCAGTCCGGATTACGCCTCCCTCAATTTGGGGGCTGCCGTGCAGGTGCTGGCCTATGAACTGCGCACCCGTCTGGCGGACGCACCGATTGACCTGCCGATCTTTGCGGCGGCGACCCATGCCGAGATTGAGGGGGTGATGACGGCACTCATGGCCCTGTTGACCGAACGGGGCTTCTACAACCCAGAGAATCCCAAACGCCTGCTTCCACGGTTGCGCCGCTTTTTCGCTCGCACCGGCATGGAGAAGGATGAGGTGGCTATCTGGCGGGGGATTGTGGCGAGTTTGGGCCAATCCAGCCGAGGCAAAGATTGACTGTCTTTGTCGGGTATTGCATACTTGGCCATCCTGAATCGATCGGTTCCCATTATGTTCCAACGCCTGCGCGAGGATGTCGGTATCGTTTTTGACCGCGACCCGGCGGCGCGTACTGTTTTTGAAGTCTTGACGACTTATCCAGGTTTGCATGCGATCGTGGTTCATCGCGTGGCGCACCGGTTGTGGGGTTGGGGCTTAAAATGGTTGGCACGCTTATTGGCGCATTTGGCGCGTTGGTTGACCGGCATCGAGATTCACCCTGGGGCGACGATTGGACGGCGGGTCTTCATTGATCACGGCATGGGCGTGGTGATCGGAGAAACGGCCGAGATTGGTGACGACTGCACGCTGTATCACGGCGTCACCTTGGGCGGGACCTCCTGGCAGAAAGGCAAACGCCATCCGACCTTGGCACGCGGTGTGATTATCGGAGCGGGCGCCAAGGTGCTCGGCCCTATCGTCTTGGGCGAAGGCGCCAAAGTGGGCTCCAACGCGGTGGTGGTCAAGGATGTGCCGGCCGGGGCAACGGCGGTAGGGATCCCGGCGCGTATTCTCGATGCGGCCAAGGGCGAGCCAAATACCGCCGAGGCCACTAGCGAAAAGGGCTTCTCGGCCTATGCCGTGAGTGCCGACATGAACGACCCCATGGTCAAGGCGGTACACGGTTTGATTAACCACAGTGCGAGTGCCGATGCTCGGATTGACTGGATTGTGGCGGAGTTGAAACGCTTGGGTGGCGCGATGGAGGAACAAAAGGAAGGGGCGGAGCGCTTCGACCCGGAGTACCTCAACCGGATCGTCGATTGAAGCGTTTTACCCGCCACGCGCCCTTGCCCCAATTCAATCCCACAAATAGTTGATAAAAACAATCAGGTATTGTAGAGTGGCCATACTATTCCAGACACAAGGAGTGTCGTGATGCGATTGACAACCAAAGGACGATTTGCGGTGACCGCGATGGTGGATCTGGGTCTGCGCCATGTGCGGGGCCCGGTAACACTGGCTGGGATTAGCGACCGTCAGGGTATTTCCTTGTCTTACTTGGAACAGTTGTTTGGGCGCCTGCGCCGGCACGAGATTGTCGAGAGTGTGCGCGGCCCTGGTGGTGGCTACTGTTTGGCCAAACCGATGTCGGCCATCTCGGTCGCCGACATTATTCGCGCGGTCGATGAAGAGGTCGACGCCACGCAGTGTGGTGGGCTGGGCAACTGTCACGATGAGCACGAATGCATTACGCATGATTTGTGGACGGGGCTGAACAAACACATTTATGCGTATCTTGAGGCGGTGACGCTGGGCCAACTGGTTGAAAACCACCAGATCAAGATGAATCAACCGACGGATGCTCTGCGGAGTGTGGGACGGGCGCAGTTACAGGTGGCTTAGTTCGTCGTCGAGTCAAGCCGAAGATATTTTGAAGGAACGGAACGCCGTGAAACTCCCGATATATTTTGATTATTCCGCCACGACGCCGGTTGATCCGCGCGTGGCGGAGAAGATGATTCCGTATCTAACCGAGCTCTTCGGCAACCCGGCCTCGCGTTCGCACAGCTTTGGCTGGGCCGCTGATACAGCGATCGAGGCGGCGCGTGAAGAGGTGGCAGCGTTGATCAACGCTGACCCCAAGGAGATTGTCTGGACTTCCGGGGCGACCGAATCGAACAACCTTGCCATCAAGGGCGCAGCGCATTTTTATAGTGGCAAGGGCAAGCACATCATCACGGTCAAGACCGAACACACGGCGGTGCTCGACACCTGCCGCGAGCTGGAACGACAGGGCTTCGAGGTTACCTATTTGCCAGTGCAGGATAATGGCCTGCTAGATCTCGATGTCTTGCAATCGGCCATCCGTCCGGACACCATCCTAGTCAGTGTGATGTTCGTTAATAACGAGATTGGCGTTATTCAGGACATCCCTGCCATTGGCGAGATCTGTCGCGAAAAAGGCATCCTTTTTCATGTGGATTCGGCGCAGGCCGCGGGCAAGGTAGTGATTGATCTGGCCAAACTGAAGGTCGATCTGATGTCTTTTTCAGCACACAAGGCGTACGGACCCAAGGGCATCGGCGCGCTGTATGTGCGACGCAAGCCACGCGTGCGACTAGAAGCGCAGATGCATGGCGGCGGCCACGAGCGCGGTATGCGCTCGGGTACGCTGCCGACGCACCAGATTGTCGGGATGGGCGAGGCCTTCCGTATCGCCCGCATGGAAATGGGCGCCGAGAATGAACGCTTGCGCGCCCTGCGCGACCGCATGCTGCGGGGCTTTCAGGACATGGAAGAGGTGCACCTGAATGGTGACCTGGAGCGCCGTATTGCCGGCAACCTCAATGTCAGCTTCAACTTTGTTGAAGGGGAGTCGCTGATCATGGCGATCAAGGATTTGGCGGTATCCAGCGGTTCGGCCTGTACCTCTGCTTCGCTGGAACCCTCGTATGTGCTGAAGGCCCTGGGCCGTGATGACGAGTTGGCGCACAGCTCTATCCGTTTTACCCTAGGCCGCTTCACAACCGAGGCAGAGGTGGATTACGCCATCAAGCTACTGCACGACAAGATCGGCAAATTGCGCGACATGTCGCCGCTGTGGGAGATGTACAAGGACGGCATTGACCTGAAAACGGTGCAATGGGCCGCTCACTGATTTAGGAGAATTGAAATGGCATACAGCGATCAGGTCATTGACCATTACGAAAATCCCCGCAATGTGGGGGCCTTTGACAAGAGCGAGTCTGGCATCGGTACTGGCATGGTGGGCGCGCCGGCCTGCGGCGATGTGATGACGTTACAGATCCGTGTCAACGATCAGGGCATCATCGAAGATGCCAAGTTCAAGACCTACGGCTGCGGCTCGGCGATTGCTTCAAGCTCGCTGGTCACCGAGTGGGTCAAGGGCAAGACCTTAGATGAGGCGATGGCCATGAAGAACACCCAGATTGCCGAGGAGCTGGCCCTGCCGCCCGTGAAGAT
The DNA here is from genome assembly GCA_005790965.1 of Burkholderiales bacterium. Taxonomy (GTDB): domain Bacteria; phylum Pseudomonadota; class Gammaproteobacteria; order Burkholderiales; family Thiobacillaceae; genus QYQG01. The sequence goes on from SXTL01000050.1 coordinate 24,778, forward strand.
TCACTGCTCGATCTTGGCCGAAGATGCCATCAAGGCAGCGGTCGCGGATTACAAGCAGAAACATGGCGGCGAGGCGGAATACTCCGCCTGTAACGCCAACAAGGGGCACTGAGATGGGCGCTACCACTTGCGCCGCGCCGGAAGGCACCGTGATCCCCGAGCGCAGCTTAAGCGAGGCGGCCCTGGCTGGCGCCTCTGTGACCCTCACCGAGCGCGCTGCCAATCACATCAAGAACTTCATCGCCAAGCGTGGCAAGGGGCTGGGTATTCGTCTCGGCGTGCGCACCTCCGGCTGTTCCGGGATGGCGTACAAGCTGGAATTTGCCGATGTTGAAGATGGCAATGACATCAAGTTTGAGAGTCAGGGTGTGACCCTGTATATCGACCCAAAGAGCTTGGCGTTTCTCGATGGCACCGAGCTTGATTACGCGCGCGAGGGCCTCAACGAAGGCTTCCAGTTCAATAACCCCAATGTGAAGAACTCCTGCGGTTGCGGTGAGTCCTTCAATGTCTGACGCCTTTGCGCTCTTTGCCCTAGTCCCGCGTTTTGCCTTGGATCGGGCGGCGCTGGACGCTGCCTTTCGTGCCGTGCAAGCCGAGGTGCATCCGGACAAGTTTGCCCACGCTGATGCCGCCACCCAGCGTCAGGCCGTGGAGCGTGCGACCTTGGTCAACGCGGCCTACCAAACCCTGAAAACCCCGGTGACGCGGGGTGCTTACCTGTTGCGTCAGGCCGGTATCGAGCCGTTTGACCCTGCCAATACGCGCATTTCGCCCGCCTTTCTGCTGCAACAAATCGAATGGCGTGAACAATTGGAGGCGGCCACGCAGGTCGCCGCCCTGGAAGCGCTGGAGAAACGCATTGCGGAAGCCGCTCGCGATCACGAACACCGGCTGGCCGTATTGATCGATCAAGAGGGTGATCTGGTCATGGCCACCGAAACCCTGCGAGAATTACGCTTTATCGAAAAACTGGGCGAAGAAATTCAGTCCGCCTTCGAGACCCTCGACCCCTGACCCATGGCTTTGTTGCAAATCTCCGAACCCGGCCTATCTACTGCGCCGCACGAGCATCGTTTAGCCGTAGGCATTGACCTCGGCACCACCAATTCCCTGGTCGCCACGGTGCGCAATGGCCTGTCTGTGGTGCTTAACGACGCCCACGGCCATGCTATTTTGCCATCTGTGGTGCGCTATCTTGACGCCGAGGGCCGCACTGAGGTTGGCCAGACGGCCCTTGCCAAGGCCAGCGAAGATCCGCATAACACGGTGATTTCGGCCAAGCGTTTCATGGGCCGTGGCCTGAAAGATCTGCCCGATCTTGCCCTGTTGCCTTACCATTTTGTCGATGCCCCGGGCATGGTGCAGATGCGCACGGTGGCCGGTGCCAAGTCACCGGTGGAAATTTCCGCCGAGATCCTCAAGTTGTTGCGAGCCCGGGCCGAGGCCAGTTTGGGGGGGGATCTGGTCGGCGCGGTCATCACCGTGCCCGCCTATTTCGACGATGCCCAACGCCAGGCTACCAAGGATGCGGCACGACTGGCCGGTATCAATGTGTTGCGTCTGTTGAATGAGCCCACTGCCGCGGCCATTGCCTACGGACTGGATAATGGCTCGGAAGGGGTGTACGCCGTGTACGATCTGGGCGGCGGCACCTTCGATATCTCCATTTTGCGGCTGAGCCGTGGCGTGTTCGAGGTGCTGGCCACGAACGGCGACTCGGCTCTGGGCGGTGACGACTTCGACCGCCGCATCTATTGCTGGATCCTGGAGCAGGCGGGCCTGACAGTTATCAACGATCATGACAAATCGCTGCTCATCGCCCGCGCCCGTGAGGCCAAGGAGCGCTTGACCGACCACCCCGAGGCGCAGGTCACCGCCCTGCTGACCACGGGGCAGTTCATCGACCTGACCTTGACCGAGGCCCACTTCAATCAACTCACCGAGAGCCTGGTGAGCAAGACCCTGGCACCGACCCGCAAGGCCTTGCGTGACGCGGGGCTGAAACCCGCCGATATCCAGGGCGTGGTTATGGTTGGCGGCTCGACGCGGATGCCGCGCATCCAGGTCGCGGTTGGCGAATTCTTCGGCCAGACCCCGCTGACCAATCTCGATCCCGACAAAGTGGTGGCGCTGGGTGCGGCCATTCAAGCCAATGTCTTGGCCGGCAATCGTTTGGGCGACGACTGGCTGCTGCTCGATGTAGTGCCTCTGTCGCTCGGTCTGGAAACCATGGGGGGCTTGGTGGAG